>QZJP01000061.1 GCA_003599345.1 Bacillota bacterium
CGAGTCCCCGCGGGGCACCGGTACGAGTCCCCGCGCTGACGCCGGCCAGGAATCCCGAGGGCCCCTCGGGGACCCCCGGCCATGACCTAGTCTCGACACCTTACGGCTGATTTGTCGCGGCTGACTCGACTTACGGGGACGGGGGCCTTCCACATAAGGGGCAGGAAACGCCACCTAGTTGGCCTCGGTACTCGAGGCAGTCAACCGCACACACCTCGAATCGAAGCAGGCAAGACGTCTCGAACTCCGCGTTGGACGTGAACTCCAGGGCATCGTCCTTCCAGATTTGCCGGGCTTTCCGGTGCGCCTCTTCAACGTCCTCCGCGACAATCTGCAACGTCGAGCAGTATTGCTCCGTCCAGACGGCCGTAACGTCATAGATCGGGCTCAAAGTACCAGCACCCCCTTCCTACGACTCTTCATGGGGAATACCACCCTCCTGCCCAAAGCTCCTGTGATCATTTGACGGAGGAGACGCTTACGGCCGCTGTGTCGGTCTCCGGCCGTCTGATGGGAGCCAGTTGGCTTAATGACCCCTCGCTGGAACGTTGATGGCGTCGTTCACGGGCGGCAGGCTCTTGGCCAGTGGCCTGTTGTCGGACCACTGTTCGCACAGGTCTGCCCCACCACGAGGCTGTCCGTGGAGGGGTAGGGGGGCAGGGGGTGCCCACGAGGGGCGCCCTTTCCCCTAAGAGGTCCGCCCTCTTGCACAGCGATAGCCGGGTTGACGCCCTCGCCACAGGCATCCGGCGCTCAACTAGCTGCGAAAGGAGCTCTGGGCGTGTTTGCCGAACAAGGGGGGCGAACACCTGATCGGGGAAGCGCAGGCGACCGATTATGCACAAGACCTGCTTGTGTCAACGGAGGTGATGCCCTACAGGTAGCCTAGCAGTGCCATCTTGAACACCACCACGGGATCGACCGAAGGCGTCCCGGTGTGGCTATAGGTCCGGCGAACCAGGTCTCGGACAAAGGAGAAGTCGACCGCTTTCGCCACGGACCGTAGTAGGTGGTCTTGCGGAACCCGGTCCTCAAGTGAGAAGTTGTAGAACCACTTAGCCTGGGAGTCCTTACGCCCCATCATGAGTCCTCACCCCGATAACTCAGGATTCGGGCTGGGATTCCGGGTTCCTGTACGAGTTTGGCAACAGGCCCATTAGCACAGGCAGTCGTTGGCCGCCAAAGACGGAACGCGTTTTCGGAGGTCGACCGGGTGTGCCTGCCACACTGAAAGGGAGCCTGATCTGGGCGGAGAAATCAGGTTGTCAGTTCCTGATGCCGGAAGAAAGCCTTGGCATCTCCAAAGAGCGTTCTGGGAAGGGGAGCATCCGGCCTGATACCTGAGGTCAATGATCGGTACCTCCGCAGCCCAGTCCCCGAATTCCCCGTGCCCACCCTCGTGGATTTCGGCGCCGATTGGTGCGTCCTGTGCCGGGCCATGGAGCCGGCCCTCGCCGAACTCGCCCGTGACCGAAGTGACACCCTTCGGATCCTCCGCTTAGACGCGGACAAGAACCCCGAAACGGTTACCCGCTACGGCGTCATGGGCTTGCCGGCACTTATTCTCTTCCAGAGCCGTAAGGTAATTGGCCGGACCAGCCAGGCGCGTACCCGCCGAGACGTAACCCGGTTGATGGACCGGCGGCACGACAGAGCGGAGGCGCGCAGGCGTGGGGTCTGCAGCTCAGCGGGCATAGCTTCTCGTTGGCCCGGCGGAGAACCGGCTAGTCGCCCGTCATCGACGCGGACGTTGGCCGTACTCTCCAGTTACCGGAGGGTCTTTCGGTTGAGTCGCGAGGGCATCCAACTTGGTGGGCCAGAAGCTCTGCGGGATGTAGCGGATGGGGTGCTCGGTCTTGCCTTGCCCTGGACCTAGTAGGGCCGGCAGGCCCTCGCGACGAACCGGTAGTTCCGAGCGAAGGTGAGGAGGTCTCGCTCCAGTCTACTGGGCGCCGAGGCCCGTCGGACAGGGCTGAGGTGTTGTCGATGAGGACCCCGTGGAGGGCGCCGCCCAGGGGCATGCGTATGGCTTCGAGGAGCTCTAGTTCAGCAGGTGCGGGAATGGAGAAGAGTAGCTCCACGTCAGAAATGGGCGAAGATATCCAGCCGCTCTTGAAGGGAGTGGGCGGAGGCAGTTGGGGTGTTGTGGGGTTCTACCGGGCGGCACGAGTTCACAAAGGTTGATTGGAATGAGGGTGGCCGCCCACGTATCTTCCAGCGCAGGCCTGAAGGCGAGGACAGTCAGTGTGCCTCAGCAAGACACGCTATACGTGCCTGAACACCTAAGGGAGTCCACCGTTCCGACAGCGGAGGGACCTCTGGCGCATGTTTCACGCGAATACGGAGTGCGGACATTCTCCGAGTTGACTCCCTCTTTGTTGCGCCACGTTTACGACGACACCTCGGTGACTGACCCGCACCACGTCCTATTCTGGAACCTTCGCAGACAGCTTACGTTCTTTGGGGTCAGCATTGGACAGGATCCGGCGGCGCACCTACGAGAAGACGGTGGCCACAGTCCTCTTATCTGGATAGACCCCGCGCGACGTGAGGAGCCAATTAAGTGGCCCGATCCTCCCGCAAGGCGGGTGGCCCGTAGTCTGGGGCTTGTACGCAAGGGCGATGCAGTGGGAGCACCCCTGTCGTCACTTAGGATGATTTGCGAGGACGCCCGGCTGGTAGAGCTAGGGCTGGCCGAGCAGGGTTTCTCGTTTGTGGAGCCGGACGAGTTCGCTCTCCGCGAATTGGCAGACGCGGAGAAGCAGAGAAACGTCTTCCATTTGTGCAACGCCCTCTACCGGTTTTCCGAAGACCTTCGAAGGCGAAGGATATCCGGCAACGACATCCCTTCCTGCAAAGCCGTAGCACTCAAGCTCGCTCGCAACGACTACGTGCATTGGGGCGACCTTCCCGCGGACTTGGACGGGCTCCTGCTCCGCCTACAAGGCGTAGGCAGACGGACCACCGACAAGCTTCGACGTCACTTGGAGCAGATGGGGGCATCTGTTATCCCTGGGGAGCCACCGAAGCCGGCCTGTCTGTACAAGAGGGTCAGGCGGGTCATGGAGCAACTACCGGAGAGGTTCAAGATACTGCCTGTCTTAGTTGACTCCCTTCTTCTCCCTAGGCCTATTGTGGATCAACTACGGGATCAAGGGTGCAGAACGCTGGGGGATCTCTGCAGCCTAGAGGACCAAGAGCTTCTCAGCCTTAGGGGAGTCGGTAAGGCGAAGGTTACCCGAATCCGGGAGGCTATCGAGGCTCTCTGTCGCCGTTATGACCAGCTGGTTCGAGGAATTGGCATTCTGGCTCCGTCGCGGGTCTTCTGGCTGGAAGGAAGGCCAATTGCTGTGCCAGAATCGGCCCTAGCCAAGCCCGTCACGTGTCTGACCGCAAACAGTGGCGCCCTGGAACAGGCAGCGTCGAGATTACTGAGCCTTGGCATCTCCGTGATAGGTGACCTGCCTGAATCCCTCAGTAACGTGTGCTACCCCGGCGGGCTATCGAGCCGTACTGTTAGGCTACTAGGAGACGCGTTAGAACTGTGGGCGGCAACGCACGACGATGGTCTACGTGACGGTGTGGGCTTGGAGGCAAACCACGCTCTCGACGCTCTGGTGTCACTGATCAATGGGCTGGTTTGTGACGGCCCAGCCGAGAGAGTGAAGCCCCACCAGTGGGCAATCTTCATCTACTGGGCAGTGCCCAGGGAGAACGGTCGCACTCTCGATGCAGTGGGCACCAGATTCGGTGTTACCCGGGAGAGGGTACGCCAGGTTGTTACCAAGGTCGCCCGCCGCATAGCCAACGGCCACCAACACGAGCTTAAGCTGGCCAACGCTAAGGTTACATCCATGGGTGGTTTTGCCCTGTTCTCGTCGCTCTGCACTATCCAGCCAAGGAATCTGCTAGCCGAGGGAGTGATGACCAAGGTTCTCGCTACCCAGGGTCTTTACTACCATAAGCAGAATCGTTGTATTACCACGCTCAGGCCCGCTGACAGGGGCGCCGTGGTTAGACAGCTGAGGCAGTTCCTCAGGGAGCAGCTCCAGGAGCGTGTTGTTGACCTCGCAGACCTGACGGACTGCATCAGCCGGTACAGCCAGAAGCACAAGTTGCCCATGTCCGCAGTAGAGGCCCTCCTTCAGATTGCGCGGTCTGAGCTTGTGACTAGCTTAGGGCAGGGATTTTGGTGCACATCGCCGAGCAAAGCAGCAGTGGCGGCCCATGTCTTCCGGGAGTATGTTCGAGAGTATCCGGAAGGAATCAGGCTATATCAGGAAGTGGCCGCGCTAAAGGACTTCGCCGAGAGGAGACTTCCAGGGTTCTTTGAGAGCGAGCGCAGCCTCCTCACCTCCCTATTGCGGTCAGACGAGGCAGTACTGTGGGACTGGGGGGTCTACATCAGCAAAGACCAGGTAAAGGTGACGGCGCAGGACTTGGTACCCATTGCGAACTGGATAGACAAGCAGTTCCGACAGGGGCTCGCTCAGATGTCATCTCGAAGAGCGTTCTTGAGGTTCCGAGACGCTCTCACGTCTCTCGGCGTGAGCAGTGAACATGCGCTATATTCGTGCCTGCGTCTCTATTACCCCGATATGTTCAACTACCCCAAGTGCCCGAAGCTATTCCCGCTTGACGGGCCGTCGTCACTAGGCTACAGCGAGATGGTCGAGCAGTGGTTGGAGTCAAAAGGGGCGCTTTCTTATCAGGAACTGAGGCAGGAGTTCGTGAACAACCGCGGATGGCGGGAGTTCCAGTTGACTCAAGCCCTCGCAAATTCCGAGCACATCTTGCGTGTAGGACTAAGCCAATATGACCTCTATAGTAGATATGACGTTAGCCAACGGTCGTTGGAGCCACTCGCCTCCTATCTCGAGGCGATCTTGGCCCAGCATCACCCCCCAACAATATCAATACGCCTCTTGTTCAACCAGCGGCGAGCTACGTGCGCTGAGCTGGGAATACCGAACGAGTACGTGCTATTCGCCTTGCTCGCCCGCAGTCTTGGGCACAGGTTCGACCTTAGGCGTTTTCCCAACGTCTCGCTGGCATTGGGTGAACAGGAAGCGACCAACAGGGACCTTGTTGCTGATTTTGCTCTACAAGCCGGTCGAAGTTTGCTGAAGGAGGAGTTCCGCAGGGAGTTCGTTACGCGTCGGGGGTGGACAGATGGATCTCTAGACTACGCGTTGAGGTCCGGCGCTCTGATGCCCCTTGCCAGTGGCATGGCCGCAGAATACGTCCATCCCCTCGTTCTGGGGTGGGATGAGGATAGAACGACAGAGCTGGAAGTAATGGTTCAGGATAAGCTTAGAGAAATCGACGAGCGGCGAATACCATTCGGGCACCTTCTGTGGGACCTCTTGCACAAACTGCCCCTTCCGCCGCTGCAGAATGGGGTAGGCTGGACTCCTGAGCTGCTCAAGAACCTGCTAGGCCGGATGGATTTTGTACTGCTGATTGGATGGTATGTTGTCGCCCACTTCCCCAACTCGGCTGATGTTGCCGACGAAGACGAGTTTGTTGCCTGGGTTCTTGAGCGCCAGTTTGGTGGAGCGGGTAAGATCCATGAAGTGGAAGAGCGTCTGATTCAGGCTGGGTTTAGGTCGGCTTCGGGGTTTCTGTCTGCTCAGGCCAGGGCAACCGAAGTGCCCTGGCGTATCGTAGGGAACGAAGTGATATTGGAGACGCAGACCACACCGTGCTAAGAGACCTGCCTCTCAAGCTTGTCTATGATTCCTCCGAAGAGTCTCTCGCCGAGAGTCTCTTCGTTCCGCTCCTTGGGGAAGCATCGGAGTATCGGCGGGGAGTGGGTTTTTTCACATCGGGGTGGCTCCATGCGGCTCTGAAGGGCTTAACAGGTTTCGCAGAAAGAGGCGGGAAAGCATTCTTCGTAACGTCTCCGAGGTTGCAGGAGCGAGATTTGTCGGCCTTAAAGAGAGCTAGCCTGAGCGAACGAGAAACCGCTGTTCTCCAAGTTGTCCGGCGCGACCTGCGGGAACTCGGGGAGAGTAGAGCCCCCCTATCCAGCCTCGCCTGGCTGGTTTCGGATGGTGTCATCAGCTTTAGGTTTGCTGTCCCGAGGAATAAGGTCGGCATGTTCCACGACAAGTTCGGCATTGCTAAGGACGATGCTGGTGACCTAGTCGCGTTTCATGGTTCCGCCAATGACTCAGCCCTAGCCGGCTACCATGGCGAGAGCTTCTCGGTCTTCTGCTCGTGGGCTCCAGGGCAGTCGGAATACGTCAAACGGCACGCCGAGCGATTTGAGAGGCTCTGGCACGGCGAGAATGAGTTCTACGACTTGTACGACCTCGACGAGGCTCTTAAGTATGAGGTTATCGAGCTTTGCTCTTCGAAACGGCCCTATGCTATTTCGAGGAGGAGGGTGGCGAAAGTCGGCCCTGAACTGCCTAGTAATCTAAGGCTGCGGGATTTCCAGCAGAGAGCAATAGACCGCTGGCTGGCTGCTTCAGGTCGTGGGCTGCTCGAAATGGCCACTGGGACGGGGAAGACGATTGCTGCCCTGGCCGGGGCTGTCATGCTCCAACGTGAAGTAGGACAGCTCGCGGTCTTCGTCTCCGTCCCTTTTTCGCACCTTTTGGACCAGTGGTCTTCGGAGGCAATGAAGTTCGGCTTTTCTCCGATGTCCTGGCAGGGAGGCGACGCCAAGTCCCGAGTTGGGCTACGCGTTAGAGACTTCAACAGCGGAGGCCGGAAGAGTCTCTTCGTGGTTTCCACGCACAAGAGTTTCTCAGGTCCGAAGTTGGCGGCTCTGGTATCCTCGATTCGCCAGCCAACACTCCTCATCGCAGATGAGGTGCACTACCTTGGTGCGCCCGAGTACAGAAAGGGATTGCCAGAGACTGTCCCGCATAGGTTGGGTCTTTCGGCCACGCCGGACAGATGGTTCGACCCGGCCGGAACGAGGGTCATCCGGGACTACTTTGGGGAAACGGTCGGCAGCCTTCCCCTCGGGGAAGCCATCGGTAGGTTCCTGACTCCCTACGTGTACTACCCGCACCTCGTTGAACTGACCGACAATGAGATGGACGAGTTCTCGGAGCTCTCGAGGGTGATCCGGAAGCTCATTGCTGCTGCCGAGTCTTCCCAGAGAATAGTCCGAGGGCTTGAGTCTTTGCTTCGCAAACGGGCGCGGATAGTCTCAACGGCTGCCGAAAAAGTGCCTGCGCTCTTGGGATTGCTGCAGCAAAGGATAGGAACGCATGGCCCCGAGAGCATAAGTCACACCATTATCTACTGCGCGCCGGGGGAGACTGGAAGGGCGCTGCGGATCTTGGGACAGCTTGGGCTAAGGGCCCATGAGTTCACCTATCAGGTCCCAAACTCCGATCGCGCACGTCTTCTCAGGCAATTCGCCGATGGCGAGCTGCAAGTCTTGGCTGCCATCAAGTGCTTGGATGAAGGAGTTGACATACCGGCCACCAAAGAAGTGTATTTCATGTCATCAACATCGAACCCTAGGGAGTTCGTTCAGCGGAGGGGACGAGTACTCCGCAAGTATCCCGGTAAGAGCCATGCGGTGCTTCATGACATGGTAGTAGTGCCTCCTCATGGCCCATGGAGCGACCGAGCCGGCACCGCTTTTGAGAAGGTTCTGCTGGCAAAGGAGATGCCTCGCGTTGCCGAGTTCTGCGCTGCAGCAGACAACCAGTTCGAGGCTAGGGACGAGATCTTCAAACTATTGAAGCGCTATGATTTGGTGAAGCTGCTGGAACTGAGGCCCTGGGATGTTTACCGGCAGTACAGCGGTTGGGGTGATTACTCTGGGTCAGACAGTTTGGGAGAAGATTGAAGCCCTAATGGCTGAAGAGGACCCCACGGTCAAGGCCTTGGTGCTAGAGGGCATCCAACAGGCTCTTCTTGGCCTGAGCACGGAGGGTATCTCCGTAAGGCTACGCCAGGCACTAGCCAAGATGGTGGAGGCTCAGGATGAGAATCCAAAGGATTGAGCTAACGAACTTCCGCCAGTTTGAAGGACCCCAGTTTGTGGAGTTTGCTGGTGCTAGTCAAGGCGATTCCAGCACGGTCACCGTGGTCTGTGGAGAGAATGGACTGGGCAAGACGGGTCTGTACCGGGCTTTGATCTTTTGCCTCTTCGGCGCAAGAAGCCTTGACCAGGACCACAACTACGAAAGTGACCCCGGGAGCTTCGATGAGAGCAAGATATATCTCGTGAACCTATCGGCTCTTGAGGACGCGAAACCATCGGGGGTGGAGTCGAGGGTTAGAGTTGTCTTCACTCACGACGGCATGACGTATGACATGACGAGGAGCCTATATGGCGCCCTTAGTGGCGAGGGCGACGTCCTTGAGGAGAGCCGGGGAGTCACACTTCACATCACCGACCCCCGGGGCAACACAGATGCGCTGGGTCCTTCTGAAGCGGAGAGAATCACTGAGACTATCGCGGCGATTCTCGACCCGAGGGTAAGAGACTACTTCCTCTTTGACGGAGAGCGCATAGAACGCCTTACTAAAGCAACCACCACGCAGCGCCGGGAGGTTGCCCGAGGAATTCGTAATCTCCTTAGAATAGATGAAGTCTTTAAGGCTGCCGAGGCGCTGAGGCATCTGGATAGGAAGCTCAATGGTGAAATGCAGGCTGTATCCACGGGCGAATACCACAAGAAGCTTGTTGAAAAGCAGCATCTCTCCGAGGCGTTGTTGAAGCTAGCAGACAGAATTGAGCACCTGACGGCCGAGCTGGAGACCGCCGAGCGACAACTTGAGGCCATTGAAAGAGAGATTGAGACTTACTCGCATCTTAGCGAGGCCATCGACAAGAGGTCTCGGGCCTTGACGGAAACGACGGCCATACTCGACCAAAAGGAAGGGGCCAAGCAGGAACTCCGCGTTTTGTGCTCCCGTTCGGGAGTTCTTCTGGCAAAGGACCTCTTAGACCGGGTGTGGGTTGACCTTGACCTGCGGATTGAGAAAGGAGAGGTTCCACCACCGCTTCGCCAGGAACTAATAGCCAAGCTTATCCAGGATGGTGTGTGTATCTGTGGCCGGCCGATCGAGCCGGACTCCCAAGAGCATTTCCAGCTAAGGGCTTGGGAGAAGAAGGTAGTGGACGTCGCGTCACAGCATGGTCTCTTGTCCTTCTACGGTGACCTCAACGGTGCGCGCGAAGCTGCGGACGGGCTGCTAGACGATCTGACGAGGACGCTGCACCGTAGTGCTGAGATTCAGGAACGTCTGGATAGTCTGGACACGGTTATGCGTCAGCTTACAGAGGAGATTGATCAGGCTGGCAACCCGGACCTCAAGGGCAAGAACATGTTCCGAACCGAAAGCCTGAGGAAGATCTCTCGGCTAGAGGCAGAAAAAGGGACTACCAGTGCGGAGTACGAGGAGAAGAAGGCTCAGCTAGCTGAGCTTGATCGTGAGTTAGAGCGATTGGCCAAGGAGGCCGGCGTCCATCAATCTCTCGCCCGACAAAGCATGGTCCTAACGCGGGCGAAGCAAGCCATGGAGCGCGTCGTGAATGCCTTTGTCGCTGGGGTCAGACAGGAACTGCAGGAAAGGGCGAGCATGAACTTCCGGGATCTTCTTGACCGCGATGGGACCCGCACCTTGAGGGATGTCTTAGTTTCAGAAGACTACAGTCTAGAGGTGACCGATTGGCGGGGCAAGCCCTTTCTGGCCAATGTCTCGGCAGGGCAAAGACAAGTCCTCTCTTTAGCTTTCATCGCTGCGCTGGCCCAGATCGCGGGCGGCGCATCAGTGCTAGAGGTACCCCTTTTCATGGACACTCCGTTCAGCAGGCTGTCTACTGAACATCGGGTCAACCTGCTGAGATTGATGCCCCAGATTGCGCCGCAGCTGATACTTCTGGTCACGGGCAAGGAGTTCGGTGCAGAGGAGCAGGAAGAGCTCGAGGCCAGCGGTAGGTGGGGTAGGCTCTATCTCCTTGAGGGCGAGAGCCAGGGAGTCACGCGCATACGGGAGCACGTGTTGGTTGGGGGGAAGAGGCCGTGAATATAGACAACATTAGGGTTCGAGTCAACAAACAGTATCACAACGTCTATAGAGATCTCACCCAAGATACCCCGATTCGCTCCAAGGTGTTTCAGCAGCACGGCGACGTCTTTATGCTTTGCGCACTTCTGGGCCATAGACTAGGGCGACGCACTGAATGCAACGGAGCCGACCTGTTTTGGTCCCATTCTTTGAACAAACACCAACAGGTTGTACTCATGGCCTTAGCTTGTGCTGAAACCGGCGGGTACGGGATACTCTCCACCCCGGCGCTAGTCGTTGAGACATGTGAGGATTACGCTGAAGCAGGAATGGGGTATCTTCTCGAAGAGGTGCTCGCCGACTTGGTTCGTCATGACGAGAAGAACGGTTACGCGCTCCACTTCCGTGACTCTGATGAGGTGGAGAAGCTTGTGGCAAGCGCAGTGGCGGACCTGGCGACTGCCGGTCCAGTTCTATGACCTGAGCTCGAAACGCTCTTGCTCAAACCACTCCTCGTCTGGGTCGAAATCGTCGGGGTAATAGTGGTTCAGCAACGAACGGAATCTCCGGCTGGAGCCGACTGGTCTCTTCGTTCGAGTTCTGTGGAGTTGGTCCAGCAGCTCGAGGAACTCCTCCCTTTCGGCGTCGGATAGCGCCCGAAACTCTCTACGCCACTCTTCGGCTCCCTCACTCTTGTGGGTCTCGCGGTAAATGATGTATCGATCGGGCATGGATACGATCTCCAGGAACTCCTCAAGACTCTCTCCGAAGGCTGCCCGGAAAAACGTGGGGTTCGGGCTCACAACTCCGTGGGTCGCAAGAAGGACGCACTGGATGCCCCTTAGATACCGCCATGTCCAACTCGTCCCGATGTTGGACCTCGTGATGTCGTTCATTGGGACGAACTTCATCGGGAAGCTAGTTATTCTGACCCCCAGCTTCGCAGATAGGTCAACGTTCACTCGCAAACGGCGATAGAAGGAGGCCGGGTCATCCTCGTAGTTGAACATTACATAGTTGGTGAAATCAGTGAAACCTACGTCCGCAAGTCGCTTTACTGCGGCGACATAAGCATCCTCAATCTCCAGCGAGTCAAAGGCTAGTCTAACTGGAGATAGTGCCAGGGTGCTTAGTAGCTGGGCCGTTCGAGGAGTGACCAGCCTTGCGTCTATACCTTGGTTGAAATCCACGGTTCGGCTGCGGCCACCCCGCGTGGCGCCTTTCCCAAACCCAGCCCGTACGATGTCTTCGATGATGCGTTCCAGACCTTTGATTGCGAGAACGTTGTTGTCCATCAGCACGAGGTTCTGTTTCGGGCCGAACTTGGAGTCGACTTCTTTGACCTGATCAGAAACCGACTTGCGGTACCCGAACTTGGGCTCCAGAACAGGGACGGCGCAGAAGCTGCACTTCCTAATGCAGCCCTTCGTCGCTCTGCAGAAATACGAGTCGGCTGGCCGGTAGTCGTAATTGACCGTTTCGAGAAGACTGTAGTCTGGCAGCACCGTATCGATGGGGGGAGAGTTGGCTGATAGGAGCGCCGGCTTGTCAAGGAGGCCCTTGACGATTCTGCAGTCCACTCTAGCCGCCACATAGTCAGGTAGGAGGGTGACCGCTGTACCTCCGACGATCAGGTCCTCCGATCTGTCCACTGAGCACCGATAGAAGCTGGCAGTCTCTACTGTCTTGGGGAGTTCATAGGTGAAGAGGGACGAGACATAAACCCGGTCCCAGTCGACAGACTGCACCTCGGAGTTCTTCCCTCGAACGAACGTAACGTGGTCGCCAATGCTTTTGTGGTAGGTCGATAGGCGCATCAGCCCCAATGGTGGGAACTTCGAGCGGTACTCTGGCTCTACAAGCAGCACGTTACCCATGATGACCCTCTTCACTACCAAACTCGCGGACCACTGCGTCTACCAGTCTCAGATAGATCTCCCGACTGACTGCCTGTTCAACAAGCGCAAGGACTTTGGCGACCGCGCGTGCCTCTGACTCCTTCAGAGAACGGCGGAGAGAGGACGCCAAGTGCTGTTCCTCTGTGCCCAGAGAGTCCCTCAAGGCTGCCAATTCCAGGTCCAGCTTCTTGAACAGCGCGTCTTTGTCTGGGTATCGCCACGAAGCTGACGATAGCCGGTCGCGTTCACGCTCGATGCGTCTAAGGATTGCCCTCCGTTCTTTAGTAGTCAGGAAGCCACTGTCCAGAATAGAACGAGCTGAAGATATCAGTGTGGTAGCCCTTGCGGCCACCTTCTCAACTGGTTGGTTGCGGACCCGTGAGGCTCGCTGCGCTTCGGCGCAGCGAGCAGCCGCAAAGACTGCGATCTCATCCCGCAGCTGAGTCCAGTTCCCAACATTCTCAAACCCATCCCGCCGAGTGTTCGGTACCACATGCCGGGCTGTCACGTGGATCTCGCCGACGAAGTATGAGCTGAAGCGACCTGCACTTGGCCCGTTCTGAGCAAATATACCTGCGACTGTTTCGGGGCCGCCGATTTGTATGTTGTGATGCCTGAGTCTGAGCCCGGCAGCCGCACCACGTAGCATGCCGACAAGGCCAGAATCGCCGTACCAGCCCCAGATGTCGGGGCGAAAGGGTGGGTCCATCGGCCAGAAGCGTACTCCCCGAAGTTCGGCGGCGTAGGAGTTCCGCTGCGTCACGTACCGACTCCCATACGGTTTGAAAACCTCTCTAGATACTCCCGCGCACCTCAGTTCAAGTCTGATTGTTGGGATGGCCACTCCATGGTGTTGCGCCCAGGCTTTGATCTCTCGTCCAAACGGGAAGCGCTCTGGGTTAAAGTCGACTGGCGCGGATTGCCCAAGATACGTCTCAAGTGAGGCCCAGTCACGCAGGTCAACCTGCCTCGTATCTACTCCCTCAAGCCACACGCGGAAGAAGTGCTCGTGGGGTTTGGACTCCCAGTGCGAAACCCAAGCAGCCTCCTCCAGCAGTTCGCTTAGCTCTAGTGTCCTGGGTCGCTCAGGTTGGCACGCACTGGCAACCCTCGAGCAATCTACCTCAATAGTCGTTCCAGAGCGCTCACCCCATGCCGTCGTCTCGAAGCGCAACACCCTGCAGTGAGCCAAGCCCGCAAGCCGGCCGATACCTCTGAAGCCGGCTTCAGCTGCCCACTCCTTCTGAGAGAGCCCAATGCTGAGTAGCTCGTCTTCCGCTTGTAGGGGTCTAATGCCAACGCCGTTGTCAGAGATCAGGATTGAATGGTCCCTCGGGAAGAGCTCCACAGTCACACAGCCCTCCCCCGCTTGCAGGAGCCCTTGGGTTTCGGCCCTGCGGATTGAATCCGAGGAGTTCTGGACGTACTCCCGGATGGCATCGCGGTGGTCGGCATAGAGTCCCGTGGTGAGAGACTCGAGGACAAACGCCCCAACCCGCGTTGCCGCCACTCGTCATCACCTCCTGAGCATCTCTCTTGCAGCTGCATGGGTGCCAGCTTTCGGGCCTCGGTTACGATTTCCCTTGTTCTCGGGACTTGCATATGGGTAGGGGGAGCAAGAGCCCGAACAGGCCCGGCGGGTCTCCTTGGCCCGCACCGGCGGTAGGTCCCTATGTTTGCTCCTGCCTCGCGTATTTGGCCAACAGCGATAGAACCCTCGTGGCAGTCGCTCGAGCGGAATGTCCTCTCGGCGATTTCCCGCCACAGGTCGCCGAGGTCGTCAAGTGCCCGGTGCCAAGGGTCGATGAGAGCCAGGGTGGCGCTAGTGATGAGCCTCACGCCGGTCGGCCAGCGGTCATTCTTCTCGGGCGGGTCGGGCCAGGCTCGGCAGTTCTGCAAGACCTCCACGAGATAGACGGCTGCCCTCGTGAGGACCGGATGACGGAGATCGAGGCCGAGGGCCAGCGCGCGCTCGACGGCGTACTCCGAGGTTGGAAGGGGGCCTTCGCCCGGACGTCCTGGCTGTGGAAGCGCCCCCAGCCGCCGTCGGGGTGCTGGGCCTTGGCCAGTTCGAGCACCTGGGGGCTCTGCCAGGCGGTCCGCGCGGCGTTGTCCAGGGCAGTGGGAGGTATGTCGGAGGTCAGTATGTCGCGGAGGAGACGGTACCGGACGACCGGGTCGGTACGCACGGCGAGGGCGGGGCCGGGGCCCGCGGCGAGGACGGAGTCGGGGCCCACGACGAGGACGGAGTCGGGGCCCACGACGAGGACGGGGTCGCGACTCGCAGCGAGGACGGCCCGGGCGCGGGCCGCGAGCTCGTCACGGGTCATCCGACCACCCCCGCTAGCAGCGTTCGGGCGCTCCCGCGCCTCGGCAGGTTGCCTCTCCTCTCCTACACCCTCTCCGCGAACGCCTCCCCGAAGGCCTCACACTACTTGAGGCTCTCCTCGGCCGGGTCGTACTCATCCGCAGGGCGTCGGCCACAATCTCGATGCCCGCCTCGGCCAGGCCAGTCTCGGCCTTGGGCGCTTCCCCGCTCCAGCCGTAGGAGCCGAAGGCCGCCCCCACCTTGCCCTTGAACCTGAGGCCCCGGATGACCTCGAGCATGGCGGCGATGGCCATGGCCATCTTGCGGGTGGCACCCTACATCGTGTCGTAGACAATAGCCGAAGTGCCCTCGTGGTAGGCGCCGGCCCGTACTTATCGACGATGCGCATGGGGTTGGAGCGCCAGATGACGCCGTGGCTCGGGGCGATTATCTCGATGGGGAGGTTCATCGCCCTTATCTCGCCGACCTTCCTGCGCACTTGCTCTGGGAAGGGCGTGAGGATGTTGGCGAAGTACTTGATGGCCTCCTGGAAATCTCAGCCTCATCGGCCTCGTCGTCGAAAAGGCCGGGGGTCGCGTAGTGCCGGCCGAAGGCGTCGTTCGAGAGAAGCACGTTCGCTCCGGCCACGTAGGAAGCCATGGAGTCCGGCCAGTGGAGCATGGGCATCTCGACGAAGACGAGCTTGTAGTTCCCCAGGTCCACGGTGTCTCCGGTCTTGACGACGTTGAGGTTCCAGTCCTCGTGGAAGTGCCCCCGGATCATCTCGGCCCCGTTGCGCGTGCAGTAGATGGGAACGCCGGGCACCTTCCGCATGAGGTGGGGCAGGCTCCCGGCGTGGTCCTGCTCGGTGTGGTTGATGACAATGAGGTCCACGTTCCCGAGCCCCACCTCGCGCTCCAACTCGGCCACGAAGCCCTCGTGGAAAGGGGTCCAGACCGTGTCAACCAGGGCCGTCTTCTCGTCCCTGATGAGATACGAGTTGTAGGTCGACCCGCGGTGGGTGGAGATCTCCTCGCCGTGGAAGCGCCTGAGCTCCCAGTCTCTCACCCCGACCCAGTAGAGGTCCTTCCTGATCTCTCGCACTTGTCATCACTCCCCGGCACGTTCCTACCGAAATCACAACCGATAACCGGGCGAGGTCGAAGGTCAAGTCTGATTTCGGGCGGAGGGGTGGGGTATGGGGGAGAGGTAGGGGGGAAAGGGCGGGGTGGCACGGGAGGAGCGGCAGGGGGCGGAGACAGACGGCCAGGGGCGCAGGGGGGAGGGGGTACCCCTTAGGAGGTTGTGGACCCCTAGGGTCGAAGGGTGCGGCGTCCGCGACTTGGAAGTCATCTTGGGGGATCTCGAGTGGAACCTTTGGCCACCCGCGCCAGCGGGAGAACGCGCATGACGGTGTTCATCGGCGCCGTGGTTCTGGCCCTCGTGGCAGGAGGGATCTGGCCCAGCACCGGCTGCCGCAGGCCTTTCGACGTCTGGTCCCTTCCCCCGCTGGCTTTCGGGCCCGACTCGCCGGCCGCCGTGGCCGACGCTTACCTTACGGCCGTCGAAAGCGGCGACGCCGCCGCGGCCTATGCCGTTGTTCACCCTGCCGGAGATGCTTCCGGCGGAGGATTCAGCGAGTTCGAGAGGCAGCTCGCATCGGACCTCGAGAGCATCGGCGGCGTTTCCCGCCACCTGATCCTTGGCCAGCACGCGGGACCTGCGGACGACGGCGGTGAGGCGGCTGTCATCTTCACCGTCATCGGCACCGGACGGATGGGGGACTTGGCCCTTGACGTACATCTCAGGCGTTCCCAAGGTTCCACGACGTGGCTCGTCGTTAATGCCAGCGGCGCGCCGCTGGGGCGCGAGGGTCCTATCCTCCCGCCGGAGATCGCGGAAGGTGGCCGACCGCTCGAGGCCGGCGCCGAAAGGCCACACCCGCTGGAGGCCTACGACGATACGCTGCTTAAGGCTGCTCTCGACACGACCGAGAGCGGGGGCGTGGCTGTGGTGGTGAGCCCCAAGATTGAGCTGACCTACCTGGTGGCCGGGCTCACCGGCTCGGCCCCGGAAGTGTCCGAGTCTCGGAGCGCCCTCGCTGGTAGTGCTATCCGCCACTTTAGGAAATGGGCCGGGCATCCGGCCGTCGATGCGATGGTCTTCCTTCGCCACAGGGGCCTCTCCTATGACGCCATTGCCAAACTGGCTTCGTGTTTCTCCGACCCGCCGCAAATGGAACAGGTCTTCCCGTTTGGCGAATACCTGTGCTCCCGCACGTACGGTCTGAGCCGCTCCGACAAAGAGGCTAGACTCCTCAACCTAGGGAGGCGCCTTGCCGAGTTCTATACTGAGACCGGTTTTGGCGCGTATCTTGAGGCCCACCGCCGGGACTACGAGGACATGGTCGCTGCAATCAGCGGAGCTCTTCCGTCCGACGTTCCGAGAACCATCGAGTCCTACTACGGCACCGGGCACTCAGCCTACGTGGTCGTGGTATCGGGTATGTCCGGGAACTACGGCCTCACGCTGGAGGAGGGTACATGGACTTGCTGCGTGGCGGTGATCTCGGGGAGAATCGCCAAGACCCCAGGCGACCTCTCGAGGTCGCTCTGGGGCTTGCTGGCCCATGAATGGGGCCATAGCCTGGTCAAGCCGGCCCTGGCCGCCCACGAAGAGCTGATTGCCTCCTACGTCCACCTCTACACCCCGATAGCCGGAGCCATGACGAGCGGTGGCCAGGCCTACGGGGCCTGGTCCATTGCCCTTGAGGAGCACGTCATCAGGGCCGCCCAGGCCAGGATGCTATTGGCCGGTCTCGGTCCGGAGGAGGCCGAGAAGGCGCTATCGATTGACGAGGATCGGGGCTTCCGCTACATCCGCCTGCTCTATCACCGTCTCGCCGAGTACGAGGCCGACCGCGAAACTTACCCCCGGTTCGTCGACTTCGTCCCCCGTCTGATCGAGGCACTCGAGGGAGCTTGAGCGGACCAACGTAATGGACCAACCTGTCGCTTGTTGCTCTTGGTGGCGGGTGCCATGCTGAGGTGGGGAGTGGCGGCCCCGGGACGGCTATGTCAGGATGCGGGTGGCGCCTCTCCGCGTGGCCCCTCCCCGCGTGACCCCTCTCCCCTAGTCCCCTCTCCCCGTGATTAGTGGTTTGGACCTGCCCCGCTTCAGTGGACACCTAGGACTTGGTAGTATCAAGTGCGGGAGTGTTCACGATGCCGGCGACAAGACCTCCTTATGCGCCTGAGTATCGGGCGGAGGCGGTACGACTCGTCAAGGAGAGCGGCAGGTCCATCCTTCAGGTCTCGAGAGACCTTGGGGTCAGCTGCGAGACCCTACGGAAGTGGGTCCGGCAAGCCGAGGTCGACGGCGGCCAACGCGAGGGGCTGACGACACAGGAGCGCGAGGAGCTCCGGAGGCTCAGGCGAGAGGTCTGGGTCCTGCGAGAGGAGCGTGAGATCCTAAAAAAAGCCGCGGCCTTCTTCGCCAAGGAGACCGGCCAGAAACGG
>QZJP01000014.1 GCA_003599345.1 Bacillota bacterium
CCGCGAGGCCCGGACCGCGAGGCCCGGACCGCGAGGCCCGGACCGCGAGGCCCTTCAGGCGACGAGCGTGGTCCATTCGTTGTAGACCGGGACGATAAGCGCCGGCGCACCTGGGCGGCCTCCGAGCGCGCGGGCCAGGAGTTCCGGAGTGAACCCCGTCTGGAACACTGGATGGTCGTAGTGGACCGGGACGAGGACACGGGGCCGGATCACCCTAGAGGCCTCCCGGGCCAGTGTCGCCTCATCGAGCCACGGCCCTTCGAGTTCGCGGGTTGCCGGGTTGTAGAGCATTCCGCCGCAATTCACGACGGCGACGTCGTACGGACCCGGCAGGAAGCCTCCGGGGTCGGTGTCGCCGCTCACGTAGACGGTCCGCCGAGCGGCACGGAACACGTACCCCAGCATCGGCCCACCGCAGGGCATGGCTCCGTACCTGTCGGGTCTCACGGCGAACTTGGCCGCCACAACCCGGCCCTCCTCACCGGTGAACCAGTGCGGCGCCGGGGCGGCCCTTACGCTGACCTCCGACGGCTTGGCGGTCGCGTCCGGCGGCCGGCCGGGTTCAAGCTTGAGCCAGGAGAGGTGGTCCGTGGGGCACGAGAGCAGCCTTTCACGGGCGATACCAAGCGTGCCCCGGCAGATGCCGAGGACGTCGGGACTGCCCACGACCCGGAGCGGCAATTCCGAGGCCAGCTTCCTCACGGTCTCCAGGTCGAAATGGTCGAAGTGCCCGTGGGTGATGAACAGGTAGGCGGGGTGGAAGCGCTTCACGTAGTCTCCGACGGGCGGGGCATTGGCGTTGGCGTTAGCATCGAACCAGGGCGGGTAGTCGCCGGGACGCGAGAAGGAGGGGTCGACGAGGACCTCAATGCCCCCGACGTCTAGGGTGAACGACGCCCCGCCGTGCCAGGCTATCCTGATGGAGGCGGGCTTTGTCATTAGGCTCCCCCTTTCGGGGAGTTCGTCAGGCGGCGCCACCGCCCTCCTCGACACCGGCGGCCCAGACCGGGCGCGTGCTATAATTGGCGGTCGAAAGGGTGAGTTGTGTGACACGGCAGGCAGGCCGCCGAGGACCGGAAGTTGAGCTCCGACCGGCGCATCTTCGGGCCTTTCTCGCCTTGGCTGAGGCGAGGCACTTATCGCGCGACCTGGCCGGCCGTGAAGGACCCGACTACCTGTGGCCGGGCTTCCGGCTGGAGGAGGTTCCGGTGGCTTTTTACCTCGGTAGCCGTGAAACCTTCCTCTTCCAGCATCCCGACCCACCCACCGAGTTCCGGTTCATCGACGTCCCGGTCCCAGGACTTCGCGACGTGCCGCTCTACTATCACCGCGGGAGGCTTCCCTACCTGCCGGCCGTGGGGCCGGTCGTCATAAGAGGGTTCTCCGTCGCTACACTGCCTCTGTCGGTCTTCAGGCCCGGGGTCCCCGCCGAGGCTCTGGTGGCGGGGATTGTCCATGAGGCTTTCCACGCCTATCATCTCGGGAGAGACCTCTGGAAGCCGGACCTCGCGCTTCTATCGAGGTACCCTGAGCTGTCCGCTGTCAACAACGCTCTTGGTACCCTCGAAGGGCTGGTGCTCCACGATTGGGTGGGCGCGACCCTGCTCGGGGTTCGCTGTCCGCGTCCCGTGGAGCCTGGGACTGCCGGCGGTCGTGAGGCCGCGGCGCGAGCGGCGTTCGAATTCAGCCTCATCCGTCGCGAAAGGCGCGGGCCCCTGGAAGACGACTTAATCGAGTACGAGCGGAGGCTCGAGGCGTCCGAGGGGCTGGCTCGCTACGTGCAGTTCAGGGCCCTTCTGGGGGCCTCGCCTCCCGCGGCCGCTCCGGCCGGGAGCCGGGACCGCGAGGGTGTGCCCGCCGGCGGCTACAGCCCGGGTCCCGCCTTCGAGACGCTGTCCGGGAGGGAGACCTACGCTCGGGTACCCGGGCTCATCGCCGAACAGGTGGACAAACTCTCGGGGCTGAACGTTCATGCCGCAGGGGCCGCCTGGTGGCGTTTCTTCCACACGGGGATGGCCCTCGCCCTGCTCGCGGACTACCTCGACCCCGAGTGGAAGACCAAGGCGGAACAGGGGCAACCACTCGACTCCATCATCGAGGCCGGTGTGCAGTACGATGGAGGGCCGGGCGACGAGCGAGCCCTCGAGCTTCTGAAGGAACGGTACGGCTTTGACGAACGACTGGAGTCGGAGCGTGAGTTCGGGCGCCGTGAACGCAGGCGCAAGGAAGAACTCCTGGTCACCCTGCTACGGGGCACGGGAACGCGGCTGACCTTCGACGTCAGTTCGCTGATAGCGGAGGAGACCTGGTGGGAAGCCGGGCGGTTCTCGGTCGTCTGGGACCCTTCCTCGGTGGAGACGGTCACGAGCAACGTCCGCATACACCGGCACGGCCTGAGGTTCTCGGGTTACGGGACCGAACTGCGGTTCGACGACGGCTTACCGGTAGTAGAGGACCTCAAGAACCGGCTGTTTCACGTGAGCGTGCCCTGGAAGGGCAACTTGACCTCGCGGGGCGACGGCCACCAGTTCTCGCTGAGACAGCCTTCGGAATTCGAGGACGGGTTGGAGTTGTTGCTACCCGGTGTCTCGGCTAGGGCCCGCAGCGGGTACGTGCAGGACACCGGCGACACACTGTACATAAAAATAACGCGCTAGGCGCGTTCGTATACAATAAATGGTCGGAGTGGGCGGATTTGAACCGCCGACCTCCTGGTCCCGAACCAGGCGCTCTAACCAAGCTGAGCCACACCCCGACCGGCCAAAAGGTTCTTCTCTATCTTAAGGGTCGGCCCAGACGGTGTCAACCGAGCTAACAGCGGTGTTCGTTGACACTGCCTCCGGGCGGGGACTATAATCTCGCCGTAGCTTGTCCAGGGTCGAGCTCCAACCGGAAGAGAACCGCATTGGTCCTGTTTCTACGTGCTGGCCCAAGAGAGAGCCGCCGGGATTCTCCCCAAGGGCGGCCATTTCATGCTTAGCGGGTCACGCAAGAGGCCCGCGTCGGCGAGGGGGGAAAACGAGCCTTGCTGGGTATCGAGCCAATGTACGTGCGGGCCGCGGCCTTCGTCCTCATCGTCCTCGTGCTGGGCCTGGTCTTCAGATCGCGTCGGATGTATGCCTTCGAGCTCCTGCTCGTTCTGATTACCGTCCTGGCCGCCGGCTGGTACTTCACCCAGGAGGTAGCGCTGCTCGGGATGATGAAGCAGGGACTTGACCTCCAGGGCGGAACGCGGCTGGTGCTTCAAGCCGTTCCGACCGAGGAGTTGACTGCGGACGAGTTCAAGGACCGCTTGGACGCGTCGACCGAGATCATCCGCGAGCGCGTGGACAAGTTGGGTGTGGCTGAGCCGGTCATATACCAGGAAGCCGAGAAGGACCGCATCATCGTCGAGCTTGCGGCGGTCAGCCGGGACGAGGCCATGGACATCGTCAAGATCGCTTACCTCACCTTCAAGGACGCCGAAGGTAACGTCATCATCACCGGAGACGACCTCGTCCAGGCCAAGGAGGATCTCGAGCAGGGGTCTCGTCCCGTAGTCAACCTGACTCTAAAACCCGAGGCCGAAGACCGGTTCGCCGAGGCGACCACGCGCATATACAACGGCCAATCGGCGTCGAGGTCCATTTTTATCTACTTAGATGAAGATTTGGTGTCGGCGCCTCAGGTCATGGCTCCAGATATTAGGAAGGCGCAAATCTCGGGCTACCCCGACCTCAAGGACGCCAGGCGCATCGCGACCATTCTCAACATCGGAGCTCTGCCTCTGCAACTGAATGTCAGCGAGGTGCGCGAGGTATCGGCCTCTCTCGGCGCGGACTCTCTCCGCCGTTCGGAGTTCGCCGCCGTCGTCGGTATCGGTGCCGTTATTCTCTTCATGATCCTGTTCTACCGTGGAGCCGGCGTGATAGCCGACTTCGCCCTCGTGGTCTACGGCATGCTCGTACTCGCCATCCTGGTCCTGTTCGACGCGGTCCTGACCCTACCGGGCGTGGCCGGGCTCGTGCTCGGGGTGGGAATAGCCGTGGACGCCAACGTGCTCATATACGAGAGGGTCAAGGACCACCTGCGCGCGGGACGGACGTTGAGGGCGGCAGTGGATAGCGGCTACCGCTCGGCGATGCGGACAGTCATGGACGCGAACCTGACCACGCTCATCGCCGCCGCCGTGCTGTTCTACTACGGCACTGGCCCCGTCAGGGGGTTCGCCGTCACGCTGGGGGTAAGCATTCTTGCCAGCCTGCTCACGGCCGTCGTCTTCAGCCAGTACGTCCTGCGCCTGGTGATAAACGCAAGGCTCATCAGGCGGGCCTCGGTGCTCTTCGGAGAGAAGGAGGCGAACCTTGGTGGCGCGCGGTAGGAAGAAGAAGTCCAAGACACGCATCAAGCCCGACCTGAAACCACAGCCGGCCGTCACGGTCGACGCCGCGCGGTCCGTATCCGGTCCGGGCGGGGGGACCCGAGGTCAAGCCCAACCGCCGACAGAGGCGGCCGAGAACCGTCCTATGGCCGTACGCAAGGCCTTCGGTTTCATCACCGTAGGGCGCATGGATTTCGTCGGGCGCCGCCGCTTCTACTACATCTTCTCGGGCGTCCTTCTGCTCATGAGCGTGCTGTCCCTGGCCATACAGGGCCTAAACCTCGGCATTGACTTCACGGGAGGCAACTCCTACTCGCTGGAGTTCTCTCAGCCGGTGCAGGAGGCGCAGGTGCGGGGCGTGCTGGAGCGCCAGGGCGTGATGGGCAGCGTGGTGAGGATTGACAAAGAGGATCCGAGGCATGTCCTGATCCGCACTCCTTACATGGACGCCGAGGGTGAGGAAGCGATGATGGCGTCCCTGGCGAGCAGCCTGGGCGAAGTGACAGCCGAGGCCGGCGAGGTCGTGTCGCCGACCATAAGCGGTGAGCTTTTTAAGACCGCGCTCATCGGAACCCTTCTCGCCTGTCTCGGAATCCTCATCTACGTGGCAGTGCGTTTCGAGTACAGGTTCGGCGCGGCGGCGGTGGTCGCCCTCGTCCACGATACCCTCATAACGGTGGGCGTGTTCTCGCTCCTGCGGCTGGAAGTGAACTCGGCCTTCGTGGCTGCCATCCTGACCATCATCGGGTACTCGGTCAACGACACCATCGTCGTCTTCGACCGCGTACGAGACAACCTGAAGAGGCGCGGTAAGGAAGGCCTTGACTCACTGGTCAACAGGTCCATCAACGAGACGTTCGTGCGCTCGATCAACACGTCGGCGACGGCTTTTCTGGCCATCACGGCCATCTTCCTGTTCGGCGGCGCCACCACGAGGGACTTCTCGTTGGCCCTGATGGTCGGCGTGTTCATCGGCACCTACTCGTCCATCTGCGTGGCGTCCCCTGTCTGGCTCTGGTGGCGTAAGCGTGACGAGGGAGCCCTCACCGTCACCTCGACGAAGAGTCAGGCGGCGAAGGGGCGGGGCTAAACGCTAGACGGGCGGCGGTAGGCCGTTCGTAGGCCGGCCGCCGGCTCGGCCTCGCTGTCGGAAGTGCCACGGTTCGTAACCCCTGCTTGGCGCCAAACAGGCTCCAAGCAGGGGTTTTTGTTTTTTCTGCCAGGGTTTCGCGGGGGGCTTCTGGATAGACTATCTCCCGCCTGGGCCCGGCCCCTACGTGGTCACGCGGGCAAGGGTTCGGGCCTTGCCTTTTGGGAGGGGTCCCGTGTCCCGCGCCGACGAACCTGTACGCCACCCGGGTAATTCGGGGCTTCTCAGGGCCCTGGACCTCTCAGTCCTTTCGACCTACGTGGGCCTGCCGCTTCACATCCACGCCGAGGGGCTTCGGGGAACGGGCAAGACGACCATAATGAGGTCCATCCGGAGCCGCCTCCCCCGGATTCTCAGAATCAAAGGCTGTCTCTACAACTGCCTGCCGTGGGTGCCTCATTGCCCCCGGCACGCGTCGATGTCTCCCGAGGAAGTCGCGGCGGAAGGAACGGAATGGATTACGATGCCTTTCAGGGAGATCTCCCACTCGGCGAAGGTGGGGACAGTGGCTGGGAGCATCGACCTGTCGCGACTGACCGACGCGGGCCGACCCGAGGCCGCTCTTCTCCCCGGGACCATTCCTCAAGCCAACCGGGGCGTCATCTTCGTCGATGAAATTAACAGGCTGGCCGACACAGCCCCCGAACTGGCGGACATCCTCCTGGACGTCATGGGCACGAAGCCCGGCCGCCTCCAAGTCGAGGAGACCGGGATGCCCTGCGTCGCCATTCCCGTGTCGGTCTCGGTTTGGGCCGCCTCAAATCCGGACGAGGATCCCGGTCCCCTCGAGGACATCAGAAAACAACTGTCGGATCGCTTCGACTTCGTGGTGGCCATGGAACGGCCTTCAGAGGTGGCGACGGTCCGGGAAGTCCTCCGGTCCACGCGCGCCCGCTACACGTCGCTCTTCGAGACCGCTCTGTCACGGCCGCCCGACGCGGTTTTCCGGGCCTGTTCCGCCACAGCCGGCGCCGCCGGTGAGGATGAACGGTGGCGCGACCTCGGCGAGGCAGCTAGGCGCACTGAATGCTCGGACGCGGTCGAAGAGCTCATTGCTTCTCTTTACATTGACTTCGGACTCGAGAGCCTGCGGGCGGTCGAGGCCATTCATCACGGAGCCCACATGAACAGCGCGCTTGAAGGGCGCTCGAAGGTCACGGCGACGGACGTGCTAGCCGTGGCCCCGGGAGCTCTCCAGCACCGTGTGGATGTATCCAGCTTCGCACGGATCATGGACCACCTCGGTCAGAGAGCCAAGGCCGAGGTGGGGGCAGAGAGTGAAGCCGCCGGCGGCCGGACGGGGGAATCCGACAACGGCGAACGGGCGGAGGACGCCATCTCGGCCGCGCTGGCGGGCGGAGCCGAGGCGCCCGTCGACGAGGCCGCGTCACTCGCCGCGTCGACCGGCTCCACCGCCGGGAGGCCGGAGGGCGGATCGCCGGCCGGCCGGCACCGGGAACCGGACGCGACATCCACCCGAACCGGAGCGCGACGACACCCTCGGCCCGGTTGGCTCTCGCTGTGCTCCCTGGTGGGTCTGCGGGCGCTCTCGCCCGGTGGGGAAACCCGTGAGTCCTCGGCCCTCGCTCCGGCGTTACCGGGCGCCGCGCCGGGCCGGGGGCAGGGGGCCCAGGCCGGGGCCGGCGGGTCCGGACGGGGCCGTCCGGGTCAAGGGCGGTCGAGTGGACCCGCGGGCCAGGACGAGCCGGTCGCGCCTCCGCACCGGGCGCGGTCTTTGGCCGACATCATCCGTGACATGGACGGCATGCCGCCCGGGTTTCGCGACCCCCGCGCGCCGTGACCGAGCGGTCGGCAATTCTGCGGCTGATCGGTGAGATGAGCCGCCATCTCGACCGGGGTGAGGGCTACCGTCTCGGCGAGAGCACGGTGGTGTCGCGCAACGTGCACCTGGTCACGAGCGGACGCCCCGGAGAAGTGGACGTCGTAACGGACAGCGATGCTGGCCAGGTCTTCTACCACCGGCGCAATCAAGGGGACATCCTTCATCTCGACATCTTCCATGAGATCGCGGAGGTCGACCACAGGGAGTTGGCCCGCGCCGTAGCGGCCGCCGCCACCCGGTATGTCCGTGAGTTCAAGCGCCTGGGAGGGGCGGATATCGTGACCGCCACGACGCTAGGCGCACGGCGCATGGCGGACTACATCGATATTCAGACGGCCGCCGGTGGAGGCAGGGTCACGGGGGGACTGGGCTACGGGCGGGGGGATGCCCTGCGGAAGGCGCATCTCACGCACGTCCATCTCGCGGTCCTGGCGAGCCCTCGGGACGCGGCACTAATCCCCTATATCGTGATGGCCGTCGAGAACGAACTGGGACGGGCGGGGCGCGAGATACGGCGGATAGACAAGGTCAACAATGTCTCAGGGAGGAAGACGGGGGCGGATATCGACCTGTCGGACTACGCGTCGCTCTCCGACTCGTTGCTTCGCGAGCCCAAGCGGGACTGGTCAGCGCCTCGCGGCGCGGCGGGCACCACCAACCCCGCCTACCTCCGGAGTGTCCTGGACCTCGCCGACGAGTTCGGCGGCATAGACGAATTACGGGAAGTTCTCGAGAGCCTCCACGGCAGCCCCACCTGGTCGCAACTCCACAAAAAACTACGCAGCCGGGTCCCTCTCAACCAGGTTCTGAGCCGCCTTGAAGGCGAGGGGCTATTGGAATGCGGTCAGGGGGTATACGGCCTGACACACCAGGGCCTGGACCTTCGGGACTTCGTGGCCCGAAACCACCAGGACATCGAACTCCGGTTCAAGCGCGCCCTGCGGAAGTTACCGTTCTCGGGGAGTCCGGGCCGCCGGGCCGTCGTACCCTCCTCCGCCACGCCGCCCAGCGGGCGAGGGAGTCTCTCCTACCGCCGAGTCGCGGCCGTGGACGCCGGGGCCTGGGTGGGCCAGCTAGCCGTTCCCGAGACGCTGGTGAGCGCGGTGGTTCGCAGAGCGGGCTCGCCGAAGGCCCTACGCGGGGAGTTCCTGACGCGTGAGGACCTGAGGGTCTACCGCAGGCGAGGACTCGGCCCACTAGACGTCTGCCTCCTCATAGACGCGAGCGCGAGTATGGCCGGCCCGCGCATGCGGGCAGCCAAGTACCTCGCTCAGCACCTCCTTCTCTCGACCCGTGACCGTGTGGCGGTCATCGTCTTCCAGGAGCGAGAAGCCGGGCTCTACGTACCTTTCACCCGCAACTTCCAGTCGGTCCAGAAGGGCCTCGCCCGGGTCCGTCCCCTCGGTCTTACGCCGCTCGCCGAGGGCCTCCTCGAGGCTTCGGCCTACGTTCGCAGGGAGCGGACGCGGGACCCCCTGCTTCTCCTCATCACCGACGGGATCCCGACAGTCCCGCGCTGGTCGATGAATCCGGTGTCTGACGCGTTGGGCGCGGCCAAGCAGCTGGCTAAGGACCGGGTCCGGTTCAGCTGCATAGGGCTCGAGCCCAACCTGGATTTCCTCAAGGACCTGGCCGCCAGCGCGAAGGGCACCCTCCATGTGGTCGAGGAACTCGACCAGGCCCTCCTCAGCGAGATCGCCCACTCCGAACGGCGCAGGGTGCGCCTCTAGGAGTGGAGCGGGACCGGGTGACGGTCGGGATCCCCCGCCGCGATGAGCACACCTTTGGGCCTCGTAGCAGGCCCTGACTTGAGTGCGTCCGGCCGTTCCCTGCGAGACAAGGGAGGATTCCCCGGCAGGGGGAAGAAGCGACAGGACCGGAGGTGACCGCCAGTGCTGGTCCTTGCGACCCTGCTAATCCTGCTAGCGGTCGTGGCCATCTTCGCCAGCCAGAACGCCCACATGGTCTCCGTGTCGTTCATCGGTTGGCAGTTCAGCTGGCCGCTCGCGGGCATCGTCCTGCTCGCTCTCGCCGCGGGCTCCCTGGCGACTTTCCTGGTCGTCCTCGTGCGGCAGGTCGGGCTCCGCCTGAAGATCCACGACACCAGCGGCCGCCTTCGCCGGGCGGAGAACGACCTCCAGGTGACGAAGTCGGAGGTCGAGAAGTTGCGGTCCGAGCTGGCCGCCGCCCGGGCCGAGGTTGAGCGAAGCAAGGTCATCCTCAGCGAGAAGGAACAAGACCTTGTCGCCCTCAGGGCCGAACTGGCCGGACGGACCCCCGAGGACAAGAAGGGGGGCGGACCAGGCGGCTCGTAGTCCCGCCGGTCCGCGGGTCTGGCGGGTAGCCGACCCGCCTTCCCGAGTAACGGAAGCGATTTCCGCCGAGCTGGGCGTCTCGCGCCTCCTGGCGTGTTGTCTTGTCAACCGGGGCTTCGCGACGGCGGAGTCGGCCTCCGCCTTTCTCCGCCGGATGTCTCCCGGCCCCGACGATCCTTTCCTTCTCACAGGGATGGACCGGGCTGTCACGAGGCTCATGACCGCCGTCCGCGACTCCGAACCTATCACCGTCTACGGTGACTACGACGCGGATGGGCTCACGGCGACGGCCCTTCTCGTGACCGCTTTGAGGGAGAGCGGGGCCCGTGACGTCTCCTGGTACATCCCCGACCGGCATGAAGAAGGCTACGGGCTGAACCGGAACGCCCTGGGGCGTTTGCGGGCCAGCGGGACCCGCCTCGTCGTCACGGTCGACTGCGGCGTCACAGCCCTCGCGGAGGCCGCGTTCGCCCGGCGGATCGGGCTTGACCTCATTGTCACCGACCACCACGAGCCAGGAGCAGACCTGCCGCCGGCGTCCGCGGTGGTGGATCCCCGTTTGGGCGGGGACGAGAGCCCTTTCGCCGACCTTGCCGGCGTGGGGGTGGCCCTCAAGGTCGCCCAGGCCCTCCGGATGGCCCTCACCGCCGGCAACTCGGACATGCCCCTCTTCGACGTCCCTGCGATGGGGGACTCGTTCCCCCAGGCCCTCGACCTCGTCGCCCTGGGGACGGTGACCGATGTCGTCCCACTCCTCGGCGAGAACCGGAGCCTCGTCCACCGGGGGCTCTCGTTCTTCAACCCGCCAAGGCGCCCGGGATTCAAGGCCCTCCGGAGGGTGGCCGGGCTTCAGGACCGCGAGATAGGTTCCTACCACCTGGCCTTCCAGTTCGGCCCGAGACTGAACGCCGCCGGGCGCATGGGGGACGCGTCCCGGGCCCTCCGGCTCCTCCTGACCGGGGACGAGGATGAGGCCCACGAACTCGCCGCCGAGTTGGACCGCGGGAACCGCCTGCGGCAGGAGGTGGAGGAACGCATTCTCGACGAGGCGGTAGTGAGGATAGAGAGGGAAATCGACCTCAATCGGGAGCGGGCCATCGTCCTGGCGGGCGAGGGTTGGCCGGACGGGGTCATCGGGATCGTCGCCTCCCGGCTGGTCGAGCGCTACGCTCGCCCGGCCCTTCTCGTGGCCGTGAACTCGGGGGTCGGGAAAGGTAGCGGGCGTAGTGTCCAGGAGTTCGACCTCGTCGAGGCTCTCAGCCGTTGCGCCGGGTGGCTGGCCCGGTACGGGGGCCACCGGATGGCCGCCGGCTTCGAAATCGAGGAGCGGTCCATCGACTCGTTCGCCGAGGCTTTCATGCGGGTTGCCCGTGACCGGTTGGCCGAGGAGGACCTGGTCCGCCGGTTGCGTATAGACGCCTGGGTGAGACCCGAGGAACTGGGAGCAAGCCGGCCCGGCTCGCCTCCAGGTGACCTTCTTGAGGAACTAGCGCTCCTGGAGCCCCACGGGGCGGGCAATCCCGAGCCCGTGTTCGCGATGACCGGAGTGGAGGTCCTGTCCCCGCGCCTGGTCGGCGAAGGTGGGCGTCACCTCAAGGCCACGGTCCGGGTCGGTTCATCCGCGTTCGATGCCGTCGGGTTCGGGTTTGGGTCCCTGGCCCCTCAACTAGGGAATGGACAGGTGGACATCGCTTTCCGTCCCGGCCTGGATGAATGGGGAGGACGGAGGATGCTCCAGCTACGGCTGGTGGACGTGCGGCCGGCGGCGGCGGGAGGGGCGCGCGTCTAGCTGCCGAATGCCTGGCAGATAGCAGCCTGACTTCGCTTGGGTCGAGAGTCAGCGTTAGGGAGTGGAGGGGTCGACGTGCTTTCGGTTGCCGAGCTCAAGAACATGATACGCGAGATACCGGATTGGCCCAAGCCGGGGGTCAGTTTCAAGGACATCACGACCCTCCTCAAGGACGGGGAAGCGTGGAAGGCCGCGGTGACTCACATGGCCAGTCTCTGCTGGAAGTACAAGCCCGACGTCGTCGTGGCTCCTGAGGCTCGCGGCTTCATCATCGCCTCGGCCCTGGCCTACGCCTTGGGGGCCGGATGCGTGCCCATCCGCAAGAAGGGGAAACTTCCGTCCGAGACCATCCGCGGGGAGTACCAGCTCGAGTACGGCTCGGACGTCCTGGAACTCCACCGCGACGCCTTCGAGCCGGGAACGCGGGTACTTGTCGTGGATGACGTCCTGGCCACAGGGGGCACCATCTCCGCGACTATCGACCTCGTCAGGCAGTTGGGCGGCGAGGTTGTCGCCGTAGCGTTCCTGATCGAGCTCACCTACCTTCCCGGCCGGGAAAAGCTTACCGGGTACGAAGTAGTCTCGGCCATCCAGTACTAGAGCGGGTCCGGCGGCCGCCCGGTGGTCGGGAGGTGAGTCGACCCGCCGGCCGCCAGGCGGAATGGGAGGCTCGCCTCTGGCTGACCTCGACACCATCAAACAGCGGGTCCTGCGGTACGCACCCGGGGCGGACCTGTCCGTCCTGGATAGGGCCTACGCGTATGCCGAACGGGCGCACTCCGGCCAGAAGCGGCTGTCGGGAGACCCCTACCTCTCGCATCCAACAGAGGTGGCCCTGATCCTCGCCGACCTCGAGCTCGACGTCATGACTATTGCCGCCGGACTCCTCCATGATGTCGTGGAAGACACCGGGGTCGGTCTAGATGATCTCAATCGGGAGTTCGGGTCCGGAATAGCCCGCCTCGTGGACGGGGTCACGAAGCTATCGCGCATCGAGTACCGGTCCCGCGAAGACGAGCAGGTCGAGAACCTGCGGAAGATGTTCCTGGCGATGTCTCAGGACATCCGCGTCCTGCTCATCCGCCTGGCCGACCGCCTGCACAACATGCAGACCCTGTCCTACCTGCCGCCCGACCGCCAGAAGATAACGGCACAGGAGACTCTCGACGTATTCGCGCCCCTGGCCCACCGGCTCGGGACCTACAGGATGAAGATGGAGCTGGAGGACCTCGCGCTGCGCCACCTCGAGCCGGAGAGGTACAAGGAACTCGTGGGTCTGGTATCGCGCAAACGGGCCGAACGGGAGGACTTCACCCAGGGCATTATCCGCACCCTCAAGGAGAAGCTGGCCGAGGTTGGCGTCCGGGCCGACATATCCGGCCGCGCCAAGCACTTTTACAGCATCTATCGTAAGGTCTACATCCAGGGCAGGGCGTTCGCCGATGTGTACGACCTTATCGCCATCCGCGTCATAGTCGATACCATCAGGGAGTGTTACGCCGCCCTGGGCGTGGTCCACTCGCTGTGGAAACCCATCCCCGGCCGGTTCAAGGATTTCATCGCCATGCCCAAGCCAAACATGTATCAGTCCTTGCACACCACGGTTATCTCTCCCGACGGGGAGCCGTTCGAAATCCAGATACGGACCTGGGAAATGCACCGGACGGCCGAGTACGGAATCGCCGCTCACTGGCGGTACAAGGAGGAAGGCCCGGCCGACCCAGGGTTCGACAAGAAGCTGTCCTGGTTGCGTCAACTCATGGAGTGGCAGCGTGACCTGCCGGACGCCAAGGAGTTCATGGAGAGCCTCAAGGTGGACCTCTTCTCCGACGAGGTCTTCGTCTTCACCCCCAAGGGAGACGTCATTGGACTACCGGCGGGCGCGACTCCGATAGACTTCGCCTACCGGGTGCACACGGACGTGGGCCACCGCTGTATCGGGGCCAAGGTGAACGGCAGGCTCGTCCCCTTAGACCACACCCTCGCGAACGGGGATATAGTGGAGATTCTCACATCCAAACAGATAGGCGGCCCGAGTTGGGACTGGCTGACGATGGCCAAGACCGCCGGGGCCCGGCAGAAGATCCGGCAGTGGTTTAAGCGTGAGCGGCGCGACGAGCACATAACCCGTGGAAAGGAACTCATGGAGAAGGAGATACGCCGGCGCGGGCTCGACAGGGAGGAGGCCCTTCGCGACGAGTGGCTGGACGCGGTCGCCCGGAGGTTTAGCCTGACGTCCGTCGACGAGCTCTACGCCGCGGTCGGGTACGGCGGGATAACCGCCCATTACGTGGTCCAGAAGCTCGAGGAGGAACTGGGACGCGAACAACGGCGCGCAGTTCTCGTCGACCTCGAGAGGCTGCAGAAGGAGATAAAGCCCGTCCCGGCCTACGGGCGGCCCGTAGAGGGGGTCAGGGTCCGGGGCCTGGACAACGCGCTCATCCGCTTCTCGCGCTGCTGCAATCCGGTCCCCGGCGACCCCATTGTGGGCTATGTCACGCGGGGGCGGGGAGTGTCCGTTCACCGGGTAGACTGCCCGAACCTGAGGTACCTGTCGGAGGAGAAGGAGCGGCTCATCGAGGTCGCCTGGGACAAGGACGTGCCGGCCACGTTCTCGACGGCACTGGTCATCAATGCTTTCGACCGGCCGGGCCTGTTGTCGGACGTCGTGAACACGGTGGCCGAGACGCGCACCAACATCAGCCACGTCAACGCCCACGTCGGGAGGGCCAAGACGGCGACCATCGACCTCGTCGTGGAGATAAGTAGCCTGGAGCAACTGCGACACCTGCAGGAGAGGATAGCGAAAGTGCGCGATGTGTTCAGCGTGAGCCGTACCGCGGGTGGACCGGGGGTAAGGGCCTGATGCGCGCCGTCGTTCAGCGCTGCCGTTGGGCCAGGGTGACCGTCGGCGGGCGCGTGGTCGGCGAAATCGGACCAGGGCCCGGGCTGGTCGTCCTCCTGGGGGTGGGGGTGGGGGACGGCGCGGCTGACGTGGCCTACCTGGCCGAGAAGACCGCTAACCTCAGGATCTTTCCCGACGCCGAGGGCAAGATGAACCTTTCCATCTTGGATATCCGGGCGGGCGGTGAGAGTGCCGCTGGGGCCGCCGGCCGCGCGCGGGGCAGAGGGGACGTGCTCGTGGTCTCGCAGTTCACGCTCTACGGCGACGCGCGACGTGGACGCCGCCCGAGCTACAGCGACGCGGCGCCTCCGGAAGAGGCCGACCGCCTCTATCTCGACTACGTGGAAGCCCTGCGGGGGCAGGGCCTCGACGCCCGAACCGGTGAGTTCCAGGCCATGATGGTCGTCGAACTCGCCAACGACGGCCCGGTCACCATTCTGCTCGACAGCCGCAAGCAGTTCTGAGAGGACGAGGGGGTCCGGAAGTGACTACCGAGGATTCCGGTGTGGCCGCCCTTGGCTGGGGGACCGGTCCCGTGGGACCGCTGGTCCGCTTCATGGTCGTCGGGCCGTTCCAGGCCAACTGCTACCTGGTGACGGACCCGGAGAACGCCGAGACGGTGGTCATCGACCCGGGGGCCGAGGCCAAGGACATCCTGAAGGTGATCCATGAGGAAGGCCTCAAGGTTGTGGCCATCGTCAACACCCACGGCCACGTCGACCACGTTGGGGCCGCCGCCAAGGTCCGTGAGGCCACTGGGGCTCCCGTCCTCATACACAGCGGCGACGCCCGCATGCTCCAGAGCCCGCTCCTCAGCCTCTCAGCCCTGATGCCCGGGGCCGGCGGAGGTCGGGTCACGGCCGACCGGGAGTTGTCCGACGGCGACACCGTGACCTTCGGCCGGTTCGAACTCGAAGTGCGCCATACCCCGGGCCACTCGCCCGGAGGGGTGTCGCTCCTGGTGAATCTGGAGCCGGACGCCCCGTCCCTCTGCTTCTCCGGCGATACACTGTTCGCGGGGTCCATCGGCCGCACGGACCTCCAGGGGGGCAATTGGGATACCCTCGAAGCGTCCATCAGGAAGGTGATCTACTCCCTGCCCGACCGGACCGTCGTCCTCCCCGGCCACGGACCGGAGACGACGGTCGGCCGCGAGAAGCGGGCGAACGCTTTCGTGAGGGGATAGGCGGCCCTCGCGCGCCCCGGTGGGGGGCTCGGCGCGTTCATGTCCGTGTCCTACGGGCCAGGTCAGAAGGTCAGTATCTTGGGCAGGAAGTCGAGGAGGCCCAGGACGACGGCGGCGCCCCAGGCGCTTCGTGTCCGGTGGAACAGGAACCCGATGACCGCGAAGGTGAGCGCGAGCGTCGTAAGCCCTCCGATGACGGACGCCGGCCAGGTGACCGGGTTGCCCGGGGCCGGGATGAACCCGGGAAGGAAGTAGATGAAGCTTATCAGGACGGCCGAACCCAGCCAGCCCAGCCAGCGGCCGAAGTGCCTCTCGAGCGTCGTCTGTATGAACCCGTGGTAGTACAGGCTGCGGACGATGCCGATGAAGCCGAAGGACCAGATGAGCTGGCCGATGGCCGCGATCACCCGCACGTTCCGGAAGCCGCTCGGGAAGCTTAGAGCCCCGCCTATGGTCGCAAGGATCCCCAGGCTGGCCCCGACGAAGAGAACGCGAGAGAGATTCCGCCGCGTGAGGCCGAAGTATGAGGAGATGTCCATTCCCACGTACTCGATCCAGTAGGCCATGACGACAAGGGCGGCCATCTGGTAGACTACGACGGCCTCGGACCGAACCTGGGAGATGCTGACCATGAGCCGGACCACCAGCTCGCCAAGGACCACGAACCCGATGAAGGCCCAATCCCAGGAGGACGGGTGCGGAACGCGCCCCTTGGCCCAGCGCGGCTGGGGTCTCGGGTGGACGAGGTCGATGGTCAGGACGTACGCCAGGGCCACGAGGAGGAAGCTCACGACGCCGAACCCGAGGAGCGGGCCGGAGAGAAGCGGCGTCTGGATGGTCATCGGCGAAAAGATGGACCTGAACGGGTACTCGTTGGGGAAGACCACCCGGGTCCTCTGGGGCTCGCTCACGGACAGGCTGACCGTCGACCCCTCGAGCACGGTCAGGCCGCCGAACTTCTCGCCCCGGAAGTAGGCGGACACGGGTGCCCCCTCGGTGAACTGCCGTGTCTGTCCGAACACCATGACCAGGTTCGGGTTGCGTCTGACGTCCCCGAGGATGGCTTCCGCCTCAGGGAGATGGATGCCGTAGGCGTGGGAAACCTCGGCGCCGCTCGCCTCCTTGACGGTCTCGAGTTCCTGGTAGCTGAGCGGCAGGTAGCACCCGTGAACCGTCTCGGTAAGGGCGCCGGCCGTCGGGTCACCCATCAGCTGGGCCAGCTCCTTCGACGCGGGCGGTGGCGCCCGGAACACCAGAGTACCGGTCCCGGTGATCACTGCCCCGGTGACCTGCTGGCCGCTCGAGTAGACGGGGACTATGGCCCCGCCCTTGTCGAAGAGGACGGTGGTGTAGAGCCCATCAAACTCCAGAACCTGGAAGGTGTAGGCTTCACGGGTGACGTAGTCCTCGCGGAGGTCTCCGACCGATCCCGGCTGGGCCATGAAGAAAAGAACGCCGAACATGCCGACGGCCACGACCAGGATGAGGACGATGAGGACGTAGCGCAGGGGGTGCCTGGTGACGTCGAGCAACTGGAGGATGGGGAGCAACGAGAAGCGGAACCCGCGTCTGGGCGTCGGTCTGGGGCGCACCGGTTGAGCCTCCTGCCTGGAGGTTTGCGGAAAGACAACGGGAAGCTTCTAGGGGAGGGGACCTATTCCTCCAGGCCGTCCGCTCGCCGGGCAGGCGGGCACCGCCAAGCCGCCGGGGCGCTGGGGGCTCCGGTTCGGCCTTGACGAACAGAGGTCCGGCTGGCGCCGTCCCTCTTGGTTCGAAGGCGGCCTCACCGGACCCCCGACACCCCAGCCAGGCGGCCGCACCGGACCCCCGGCGCCGCTCCTGGGCCGAGGCGACCCTGCCGGGAGCCCAATGGTGGGCGTGTGGGGTTGTTTGACAAGCAAGAACGCGGATGGCTAGAATTCTCTTGTTGCCGGAGGAGGTGGCTCTTTGCCGGCTTTCAGGCGCCCGAGAGGGACCCTCGACGTCCTGCCGGACGACGCCGTCCTGTGGCGTCGGCTGGAGGACCTCATCGCTGTTCACAACCGGGCCTTCGGCTAC
>QZJP01000026.1 GCA_003599345.1 Bacillota bacterium
CCTCAGGCGGCTGAGTTCCTCGCCAGTAGGGGCGTGCCGGTCGTGGCCATAACGGACCGGGCCACAGCTCCCGTGGCAAGGTCAGCTAGAACCACGCTCCGCGTCTCAACGGAGTCCGTGTGGTTCGGCCGCTCGGTCTTGGGGGCGGTATTCCTGGTCGAAGTTCTGCTGGCCATGCTGGGTTCGACGGCCAAGGACCGCTGCACGGCCGGCCTGCTGGAGTTCGAGCAGATAATGGCTTCGCAGCACCTCATAGTGGGCAAGGGAGACTGAGGCGTGTTCACGCTCATCAAGAACGCTCGAGTATACACTCCTGAGCCACGAGGCATCTGTGACATCCTCGTTTGTGGAGAGACAGTCGCCCGGCTCGGCTCTTTCGAGGTTCCTTCCGGATGGGAGGTCGAGACCGTCGACCTCCAGGGGATGGTCCTCACGCCGGGGTTCATCGACGCCCACGTCCACCTGCTGGGAGGAGCCGGAGGGTGGGGCCTGGCCAGCCGGTTCACGGATATCTCGTTCTCCGAACTCGTGGCCGAGGGGATTACGACAGTGGTGGGGTGCCTCGGGACAGACACTCTCTCCAAGAACCTCTGGAACCTTCTGGCCAAGGTCCGCGCTCTCGACGAGGACGGTCTCTCCGCCTTCATGTACGCCGGCGGCAACGTCCACCCCCTGCCGAGCATTACCGGGTCACTCAAGACCGATATCTGGCTCGTCGACAAGATTATCGGCGCGGGAGAGGTGACTGTGTCGGACCTCGGCGCCGGCGCGGCGAGCATGACGTCCCCCGAGTACATAGCCCGCATTGCGGTGGACGCCATGGAGGCCGGGCAGGCCGTGGGGAAGGTCGGAATCGTCTGCCTTCATCTCGGCAACGAAGGGATGGCGGCCGTGTTTGAGGTCCTCGAGCGGACGGGCCTCCCGATATCCGTCTTCCTGCCGACCCACGTCAACCGCAACGCCAAGTGCCTGGACGAAGCCAAGAAGTTCCTCGAACTCGGTGGCTGTGTAGACTTGACGACGTCCTACGAACCCGGCCACGCCGCGATTCCAGCCCCGAGCGCCCTGGCGGAACTCGCCGGGTCCGATTCGTGGGCGAGACGCGTCTCGATGACCAGCGACGGCAACGCCGGCCTGACCATACGGGCGGAAGGAGGTGATTCCGCAACCCTGGTCTACCACAGCGTGGCCACTCTGCCGCACGCCTTCCGCGACGCCGTCACGAATCACGGGGTTCCTTTGGAACGGGCCCTCTCCACCATAACTCTGAACCCAGCGCGCTTCCATCGTCTGACCCGGAAGGGACGGGTGGTCCCCGGAGCCGACGCCGACCTGGTCGCGCTAGGCGATGACCTTCGGGTAAGGGAGGTCTGGGCTCGGGGGCGCCGCGTCGTAAGGGAGGGGGAAGTGGTGGTCCGCGGGATGGCTGAAGAAGCCAAGCTGAAAGCGAGGGCAACCCGAGGGGGGACAGCGCATGAATGAGGAGGCACCTGGTGGTCCCTATTCCGATGAGTCACTGAGGCAGATGGATCCGCTCCTGCTCCGGACCCTGCTTCGCGAAAGGGTCCACCACACCGTGGAGTGCCGGCTCTATCCGGCCGTGTTTGGGGGCGCAGCACTCAAGCGCGAGGGCATGAATACGGCTCTGCGGATTCTTAAGATCTGGGACGAGCGTGGGCTTCCGTCCGACGCCCCGGACATAGCCTGGGCCAGGAACCTCATCCAGCTCTTCGACCAGGCCGTCGAGGGCAAGACCCCCTCGTTTGAAGGCCGGCGCCCGGAGCCGTTCAACGAGCATGACCTTGGAGTCGTGGAGCGGGTCATCTTCACTAGACGCTCCTACAGGCAATGGACCGACGAACCGGTTCCCGACCGGATGCTACAGCGCATCCTCAAGGCCGCCACCTGGGCTCCCACAGGCTGCGACCTTCAGGTAGTCCGGTACATAGTGGTCACCAAGCCGGAGACGCTCGCGCGCTTCCCGGCGAGAGAATTCGCCGGGGAGACGGCAAAGATCATTATCTGTGTCGACAAGCGCGCCTATGACATCCGGTCGGCTACCCCCAAGCGGAACCAGATTCTTGACTGCGGCGCCGCCGCGCAGAACATCTTGCTCATGGCTCATGCCCTCGGGCTGGGAGCGGTCTGGTCAACCTTCAACGACCGCGAGATAGCGAACGTTCGCTCCTACTTCGAATTGCCGGACTACATCGATGTGGTCACCTATGTGTCCCTCGGATTCGCGGCTGAGGCGGTCCTGCCGCCCGGGCGCATGGATGTCTCCGATTACGTCATCAGAGAGGCCTGAACGACAAGAAGGGGGTAACGCAGATGGCACTGAACGCGCGCAAGGTAGTGGTTCTAGTTCTGGCCTTGGGCCTCGTCATGGCCCTCTCGGTCACAGGGTGTAAGCGGGAAGCGGCGGTTGGGGACTACCCGGCGAGAGCCCTGGAACTGGTAGTGCCCTATCCGCCCGGTGGCGCCACCGACCTGACGGCCCGCGCGCTGGTCAGCGTTCTGCCGGAGTTTCTCGGGCAGCCCGTGGTCGTGGTGAACAAGGCCGGTGCGGCCAGGCTCGAAGGTGGCGAGTACGTCTCGAGCGCGGCGGCTGACGGCTACACCTTGGGCCTGTTCCCGCCCTCGGTAGGCTGGCCGGAAGTCCACTTCAACGAGACGCCCTACACCAGCGAGGATTTGACCATCATCTGCCGGGTCGTCGTTCACCCGACGGCCATCGTCGTCCGCAGCAATAGCTCCATACAGACCTTCGATGATCTGGTCGCACGTCTGGCCACCCCCGGTTTCCAGTACGGCCATACCGGTGTGGGAGCGAACCCGCACGTGACGATGACCGCGTTGGCCAAAGCGCTCAACGCTGAGGTCGTACCCGTCCCGTTCAAGGGTGACGCGGGTGTAGCCGCCGCTCTGGCCGGAGGACACGTGGAACTCGGCGTGACTACGCTGCCGGGCATCCTGCCTCAGATTCAGGCGGGCAACGTCCGGGTTCTGGCCATCTACTCGCCGACGGCCGTGACCGAGCTCGAGGGCGTCCCCACTCTGGGCGAACTCGGCTATGACCTCGAGGTGCCCTACGCCGACAGCATGATCTGCGGCCCCAAGGACCTGCCGGCCGAGGTGATCGCCAAGGTGGAAGAGGCCGTGCGGCAGGCGGTCGAGCACCCCTCTTTCAAGAAGATCATGGGTCAGATGTACACCCCGGTCGCCTATCTCAACTACGCCGATTACGCCGCCGAGATGGTGACCACCAAGGAAGCCATGAAGCAGCTCATGCAAGAGCTCGGGCTCATCAACTAGAGGATGGGGTGTAGCATGTTCCGCCGGATACTGGCTCTCACGCCGGTTCTCCTGTGGGCGGCCTACGGGTTCCAGGCCAGGACATACGGCATCGGAAGCGTCAACATGCCGGGTCCCGGCGCGTTCCCCTTCGGGCTGGCCCTGGTGGGCATGGCGTTGAGCTTGGTCGTCGTGGTGGCGGGCCGTGGTCCCGCCGCCACGACCTCTCCGGCCCGGCAGCCCCTGAAGATCGACAGAGAGACCATTCTGGTGGCCCTCATGTTGGGCTGCCTCCCGGCCACCTCGCTCTTCGGCGTGTTGCCCGTTATCTTTGTCTTCACCGCGGCCGCGGCCCGGCTGATGGGTATCAGGACCTGGTGGGCCGCCCTGGTGGTCGCGGCCGGCCTTACGCTGGTCGTCCACCTGTTGTTCGCTGTCTGGCTCGGCGTTCCGCTGCCGAAGGGCTCTCTGTTCCGGTAGGCGACGCCCGGCACCGATCCACCTATACCCGAAGGAGGTGACCGCCATGGAGAACCTCGTCGCAGGCTTCGCCGAAGCCCTCCAGTGGACCAATCTCATAGCCTGCGCGATCGGGGTTCTGGTCGGGACTCTGGTCGGGGTCTTGCCGGGTCTCGGCCCGGTGGCCACGATGGCCATTCTCCTGCCGTTCACTTTCACGATGTCGCCGACGGCCGGGATCATCATGATGGCCGGCGTCTACTACGGTGCGATGTACGGGGGCTCCACGACCTCCATTCTCTTCAGGACCCCTGGTGAGGCCGCCAGCATCCTGACGAGCATAGACGGCTACGAACTCGCCAAGAAGGGCCGGGCTGGAGCCGCCCTGGCGATTTCCACTATCGGCTCGTTCGTGGCGGGCACAATCGGGGTCGTCGGGCTGATGCTCTTCGCTCCCGCGCTGGCGCGCGTGGCCGTGGCGTTCGGCCCGGGCGAGCTTCTCCTGGTGGCGTTCGCCGCTCTGCTTCTGCTGGCTAACATCCTTGGCGGAAGCGCGAGCCGGAATCTCCTCATCGCTCTGGTGGGTGTCGCTCTCGGCACGGTGGGGCTGGACTCGTTCTCGGGCGCCAGCCGGTACACTTTCGGGTTCTCCCCCTTACTGGGCGGCTTCGATCTCGTGGCCGCCATCATGGGCCTCTACGGGATATCCGAGCTCATCTCCATAGCCCGGAACCCCCACGGCGCGAAACGCGTGGCTTCCGTCCGGCTGAGGGACCTCTACCCCTCAAAGGATGAGATGAAACGGTCGACCGGACCCATCCTCCGGGGTGGAGTCATCGGCTTCGGCGTCGGGCTCACCCCCGGGCCGGCCGCCGTCTTGGCGCCGCTCGTCTCCTACTTTGTGGAGCGCCGGCTGTCCAAGACCCCCGAAAGGTTCGGGAAGGGCGCCATCGAAGGCGTGGCCTCGGCCGAATCGGCCAATAACTCGGCCTGTAGCGGGGCGCTGGTTCCGCTGCTCGCCCTCGGCATTCCCATGACGCCCGCCGCGGCCGTCCTGATGAGCGGCTTCATGATTCATGGAGTGGCCCCGGGGCCTCTCCTCATGGAGAAACACGCCCTTCTGTTCTGGGGGGTCGTGGCCTCCATGTACATAGGCAACGCCCTCCTCCTCGTCCTCAACCTCCCCCTGGTCGGGGTGTTCGCCAGGGCGATGATGACGCCATTTCCCATCCTGGTCCCCGGCATCTTCGTCCTGTGCATGGTGGGGGCCTACAGCATCAACAACTCGATATTCGACGTGACGGTTATGGTGCTGTTCGGCCTGCTCGGGGACTGGATGCGCCGAAGAGGCTTGGATCCTATGCCCCTTGTCCTGGGCATGGTCCTCGGTCCCATAGTGGAGGCTAGTCTCCGCCAATCGCTCATTCTCGGCTCCGGGTCGATCGGCTGGTTCTTCGGCTCGAACCTGAGGGCGGTGCTGTTCGTTCTGTCCATATTCCTCGTCCTCTACTCGGTGGTGAAGGACATCCGCAAGCCGGCCAAGCCTGCCGCTGGTCCGGCTGCGGACGAGAAGACGGGCCTTCACGCCTGACTTCACAATCCCGCCTGGACCCGGAGGTGTTCGCTTGTCACTGTCTGACCTTGAGCGGCAAGTCGTTGAGTCCATCACACCCGATGAAGTCGTGTCGCTGGCCGCCCGGCTGGTACAGACCAAGAGCTACGCCGAGGACGAATGGCGGATAGCCGCGGTGTTGCGGGAGGCACTGGCCGCGAGCGGCCTGGAGGTCACTTCGACCGACGTCCGTCCTGGCCGCCCGAACCTGGTAGCCACGCTGGGGGCCGGTGGAGCGAAAGGACCCCGTCTGGTCTACTGCGGGCACATGGATTCCGTCCCTGCCGGTGACGCCTCAACGTGGACCGTGGACCCGTTCGGGGGACTGGTCAGAGACGGCAAGCTCTACGGGCGGGGAGCGTCCGACGACAAGGGCGGCCTGGCGGGTATGGCTGTCGCCGCGTGTGCGCTGAACCGGGCCGGCGTCAAGTTGGGAGGCTCGCTCATCCTGGCGGCGGTCTGTGGGGAGGTCCAGGGGAATATCGGGGCGCGCGCTCTCGCGGCCGATGGGCTCTCGGCAGACTTCGGCGTGGTCGCGGAATACTCTTTCGCCGATCGCGTGGCGACGTGCTACCGCGGGGCTCTCTGGGGCGAGGTCGTCGTCAAGGGCAGATCCGCCCACACCGGAAGGCCCGAGCAGGGCGTGGACGCCATCAAGGCGGCGGCCGAGGCCGTGGTCCCCATGCTGCTCCGTGTGGGCGGGGAGGGTCCCCCACACCCGTTGATGCCTCAGGCCATCCTGGGCGTCAACATGATCAAGGGCGGGACCGCCCCCAACATGATTGCCGACCGGTGCGAGTTGACCATAGACGCGAGATTCCCTCCCCCGACCAGAGTGAGCGATGTCGAGGGCCGGATTACGGCGGGGCTGCGCGAGTGTGAAGGCGTATACCCTGGTCTAGACTGCAAGTTCCGCCGGCTGCACGCCGTAGAAGGATTCGAGGTTCCCGAGGACCATCCGGCGGTCAGCCTCCTCCGTTCGAGTGTGGGCGATGTGACTGGTTCCACCGAGGTGCCGGTCATCGGCAAGGCGGGCTTCTCGGACGCGAACGTGTTCGTCCGGGAGATTGGGTTCCCGGCCGTGGCGTACGGCCCCGGCAACTCCACCGGGGTGGGTCCCGACGAGTGGGTGCCCGTCGAGGCCCTGGTCACCGCGGCCAGAGTGTACGCCTTGTTCGCCTTGAGGTTTCTGTCGTCCCGCGCCGGAGCGTAGTCCCTAGACGAGCCCCTAACCCGTGCGGGAGGTGCTTCATGATTGCATGAGGCCAAGGTGACAGCGGAAACCGCACTCCGTCTCCTCCGCCCCAAGCTGGAGGCCCTGTCCACGTTCCTGCATTCGCACCCCGAACTCGGCCTCCAGGAAGAGAAGGCCTGCCGCACGGTGGCCGACCTCCTGCGCGAGGAAGGTTTCGAGGTCGAGACCGGGGTGGCTGGGCTCAGCACCTCTGTCGCAGGCACCTGGAGCCAGGCCCCGGGCAAGCCGCACCTGGCCTTTCTCGCGGAGTACGACGCTCTCCCCGAACTGGGGCACGCCTGCGGCCACAATCTCATAGCCATGGTTGCCGTGGGCGCGGCCCTGGCCACGCGCGAAGCCATGCGGGCCCACGGCTTGCCGGGGACGGTGACGGTCTACGGCACCCCGGCCGAGGAAGGCGCGGTGGACGGGGCCGGCGGGAAGGTCGACTTCCTCAAGGCAGGGTTGTTCCGTGGCATCGATGCCTGCTTCATAGCCCACCCTTCGAGCCGCAACCTCATCGACGGAGGGGCTGGCCGGGGCCGGGTAGCCTTGGAGGTGACCTTCCACGGGAAGTCGGCCCACGCCGGCTCCTCGCCGGAACAGGGCGTCAACGCCTTGGACGCTGCCGTACTAGCCTACAGTGGATGGAACGCGCTACGCCAGAGGCTTAAGGCGGAGGCCCGCCTCCACGCCGTCATCACCGACGGAGGGGTGTCGCCCAACATCGTGCCCGCCCGCGCACGCCTCCGACTCTATGTGCGGGCCGAGGATTCCGCCTACCTCCGCCAGGTGGAGGAGTGGGTCAAGGAATGCGCCCGGGGAGTGGCCCAAGCCACGGGCACGAGGGTGGAGTTCCGCCATACCTGCCACACCTATGAGCCCGTCCTCACCAACCCCGTGTTGGGCCGGCTCTATCGGGATAACCTCATCGCTCTGGGCATCCAGCCCGACCCGCCCGTTCCGGGTGGTTCGAGCGATGCCGGCAACGTCAGCCTGGTGGTGCCGCTCATCCATCCCCACTTCGCCATCTGCCCGACGGAAATCGCCGGGCACACCCCCGAGTTCGCCCAGGCCGCAGCCGGCCCCAAGGCCCACCAGGCGGCCTTCCTCGCAGCCCAAGCCCTGGCCATGACCGCTCTCGACCTCCTTCTTGATCCCGGCCTGGTTGAGGAAGCCTGGCGGGAGCTGCGGGATACAGAAGCGTCGCTACTGGGCTGACCCGCGACTCGACGGACCGTGCTCTGCAACACAACCCCGTTGCGGGACCACCAGCGCTGGGTCACCGGGGCCATCGGGGTCTTCCGCGACATCACCCCCCTGAAGGAGGCCGAGGCCGAGCGGTCCCGCCTTGTCGCCAGCCTGGAAGCGGAGCGGGGCTACCTTCGAAGCGTTCTCGAACAGATGCTTTCGGGGGTTATCATCACCGAGGCTCCTTCCGGCCGGGAGATACTGCGCAATGCCCGGGCCCAGCAGCTCCTCGGCGGCCGTTCCCTGTCCTCTCCTGACGATGCCCGGTCGGCTGGATTCTCCGGCCGGACGGGACCGCTTACCAGCTCCGCGAACTGCCCCTGATCAGGGCGCTTCGGTACGGTGAAGTGGTTTCCGGCGAGGAAGTCGTCTACGTCCGGGAGGACGGGGACCGGGTGGCACTGATAGTCAGCTCGGCTCCTGTCCGCGACCGGGCAGGCCGCACCGTGGCTGCCGTAAACCCTTCGACCTCGACGACATGGTTGAGACCGTGGAGAACTGTGTGAACGGAGTGGGGCGTGGCAGCGCTCTAGCCGGAGCCCCGTGAGGCACAACACACTTGCCGTCGTCTTCATCGTCCTGGTCATTATCGCGGCGCATCTTGTCGCACCCGCCGCCTATTCCTGGCGTGAGAACACAATCAGCGGCGTCTTCTCGACAGAGCCGTTCGTGCATGGCGTGGACTACTCGGCACTCGAGGCCCAGCTGCACTCGGTCGCCGCCACCGGTGCGGGAGTAGGGATCTCGCTGGGTGTCCTCCTGTACATGCTCAGCGAAAGTACGGTGCGCACGAAGATCGCGCATCTGGTGGCGTTAGTCCTGATCGCGGTTCTGTCCGTGCTGTTCGGAGCGCCTGCGGCAGCCCCAGGCGTGGTGCAGAGGCTTCTATACGTTGTGGGGTTCGTGTGGTTGATCTACGTCGAGGCGCGGGCAACAAGAAACTGCGTAGCGAGACACCTACCGGCTCCCTCCTCGGCGACCCGCCAGCCGCCTGGAACAGGGGTGATGCAGCCGTCCGTCTTGCGCCGGGCGAACTCCCTTCGGGCCTGTTCCCTGATGCCGTCGTCCCACAACGGGAGGCCGCCTTCGAGGAAATCCCAGATGACCAGACGGTCCATGCCTAGGAGCTCGGCTCCGCTAAAGGCAAAAGAGATCGGCCGCTGCCCGGGCGGACCGTGCTGTCGCCGGCCCTGGGGGTCATCGGCGGCGAGTGGGACCTGGACGAGGCCAAACTCGGCCTCATCTCATCCGCGTTCTTCTTCGCCTACGCGGGTATGCAGATTCCGACCGGACTTCTCGCTGACCGGTTCGGGAAGAAGGGGCTGCTGGTATCAGGCCTGATCCTGTTCGCCGCCGCTACAACGGCGCGGGTGTCGCATCACTGTCGGCCTGGGCCTCAATACCTGGCGGGCTGCTCGTGAGCGCAATCTCGGACCGCCTGGCCGACCGCCTGGCGCCGCTCCGGTTCCTGCTCCCGGCCACCGCCCTGACTCTTTTCGGCATCGTCACCGTGGGGGGCGGGCCGTCGCTCTATGCCTTGCTCATTCTCTACGGGCTACTGGGCAAGGCAACCGTCGACCCGCTGGCGAGCACCGTGCCCCGTCTACCCGGTCCGACTGCCCCGCTTTCCCGGAGGGGCGACTGCCGCTAGCAGGGGCCGCAATTTTCGGGCAATCCCCGACGTCAGGAAGGAAACCCCCCATGTAATGCGAATCCATTATGTGTCCAAGATGCACACAAGCTGTATACAACCACACTTCCGCTGAAGGGGGGGAGAACGAGATTTGAGCCGCGGCATGGAGTCCGCATCACCCGGAACATGCGCCGCTCACGAACGAGTTTACCGAGAACTGAAGAGAGAGATCATTGCCAACATCATTAGGGCCGGCACGATACTGAGCGAGACGGACCTGGCCAAGCGCTTCGGCTGTAGCCGAACCCCGGCCCGTGAGGCGCTGGCCCGGCTTCGGCATGAGGGCTATGTTACGCTGACCCCCCACAAGGGGAATGTGGTGGCTACCCCGAGCATCCGGGATGTCCTGGAGGGTTACTATCTGCGCTCCCTACTCGAGGGCGCGGCGGCCGAACTGGCCACGGCCCGGATGACACCGGAGTCCTTGGCCCTCCTGAAGAGATGTGTTTCGCCCGGAACGGACAGCGAAATCGGTCCACTGAACAGCCGGTTTCATGGTCTCATCGCCGACATTGCCGGCAACCAGAAGCTGCAATCACTGATAGGTGACCTTCTGGAGCAGATGGAGAGGATTGTCTACCTGGACCCAGCCATGTGGACCTTTGACCATCTCGACGAGCACCTGGCCATTATTGAAGCCTTGAGTTCCGGTGACGGCGCTCGAGCCAGGGCCGAAATGGTTCGGCACATCGAGGCAAGCAAGACTCGCGTGATAGGGCAGATGTAGCCGGCCGTCCGCGCCGTAGTGAAGGAGTAGAGAGCATTGTCCGGAGCCAAACCTGGCCTTCAGCCGCACCCGAAGTCAGAAGACCGACCCCACTCCATCCCGTACGAAGAGGCCGTGCGGCAGGTGCACATTGTCGCGTCACGTTTGGCGCTCCTGCATCTTTGCTTTGCTCGGACCCTCACCGAGAAGCTGGGGAAGGAGCAGGGGACCCAACTCGTCCTCGAGTCCATCCGGCGTTACGGTGAGGAGATTGGCCGCGAGGTCCGGGCAAAGGTGGAGGAGCAGCATCTCGACCTGACGCCGGAGAACTACGGCGCGGGCCCGGCTCGCGACCTACCGAGTTTCGGGCTGCACGATGGAGTCGAGCATGTCGAGCAGGACGGCCAGACTTTGACCCGGGCGTACGGGTGCCACTTGGCCAAGGTCTGGCGTGAGCGCGGGCAGGACGATCTCGGGCGGCTCTACTGCTACGTGGACCCCGCCAAGTACATGGCCTTCAACCCCGAGTTCAAGATGGTTCATCTGAAGTGCGTTCCCAGCGGTGACCCCTTGTGTGAATTCCGCCTGTGTCCAACAACCGCCGAGGAGCGCCGGCTCTTTCAGACCGGCGACCCCGACTGGGTTAAGAGCGATAAGCCATGACGTCGATGCCCATTCTGGAGACCCGGAACCTATCGAAGCGCTTTGGGGGTCTAAGGGCCGTCAACGATGTCAGCTTGTCTGTCAGCCCCGGGTGCGTCCATGGGGTAATCGGACCCAATGGTGCTGGTAAGACCACCCTGTTCAACCTCATCACCGGTGAACATCGGCCGTCGAGTGGGCGGGTTCTCTTCAAGGGGCGCGACATCACCGGGCGCCCGCCCCACGCCGTCACTGCGGCCGGCATAGCGCGCAAGTTCCAGATCACCCAGGTGCTCACGAGTCTCACGGTCAGGGACAACGTCCAACTGGCCGTCCAGAGGGCCGAGGCCGGCTCGATGTTCCGCCTCTTGCGCAAGGCTGACTGGTCGGACCGGGTCGACGAGGTGCTCAACACGATTCACCTCGGGCCCAAAGCCGATGCCCAGGCCGCGTCGTTGGGCCACGGTGAGAGACAGCGCCTCGAACTAGGCATGGTTCTGGCCACCGGTGCCGAGCTGCTGCTCCTCGACGAGCCCACGTCTGGGATGAGCCTGGAGGAACGGGGGGAGATAGGGGATCTCCTCAGGGAGATCAGCGGGAACGCGACGGTGGTCATTGTCGAGCACGACTTCCCGTTCATCAAGAGAGTTGCCGATACTGTCACGGTATTGGACAAGGGCGAGCTGATCGCCCAAGGGACAGTCAGGGAGATTGAGGCTGACGAACGGGTGCGCGACTGCTATCTGGGGGTTGACGACCATGCTTGAGACCCGAGGGCTGGACGTATCATATGGCTCCGGCAACGTTCTCAGCGACATCTCGCTTCGGGTCGCCGGGGGAGAGCCCGCGTGTGTTCTGGGCAAGAACGGGGTCGGCAAGACCACTCTTCTCCGAAGCCTGATCGGTCTCACACGGCCGGCTAAAGGCTCCATCGAGCTTGACGGCCAGAGACTGGATGGACTGGCCCCCTACGAGATTGCCCGCAAGGGCGTCGCCTATGTGCCCCAAGGCAATCAGCTGTTTCCCGATCTTACCGTCCGGGAGAACCTCCTCCTGGCCGTCAATAACAGCAGGACGCTGGCTGACCGCTGCGAGGAGGTCTTCAGATACTTCCCAACCCTCAAGGACAAGTTCAATGTCCGGGCCGAGACGCTCAGCGGCGGACAACAGAAGTTCGTGGCCATCGCCCGCGGGCTCATAACCAAGCCCAAGGTCCTGCTTCTCGACGAGCCATCTGAGGGGATCCAGCCCAGTGTGGTGCAGGAACTCGGCCGGGTCATCAAGGCCATCGTCGCTGAGGAGCGCTGCATCCTGCTTCTGGTAGAGCAGAACCGGAGCCTCGCCTTCAGAGTCGCGGAACGGGCCTACATCATCGACAGAGGCCGCATTGTGGCTGAAGGACGCCCCGCCGACCTCGAGGCGAAGGGGGTGGTTAGGCAGTACTTGTCTTTCTGAGGTTCCGCCGGCCGATGGTCATCACTGAGCTTGCGAAAGGAGGGGCAGTTTTGAGCCAAAAGGCTAGAAAGCTAGGAGATTTCGATCGCGAGTTCGTACTGAGAGCAGCCAAGGAGGCCTACGAGCTCGGCCAGGCGCCGTTCGAGTTCGGCCCCAAAGGGACCGCCCTGATCATCGTCGACATGCTCGAGGAATTCGTCCGCCCCAACTACACGCCCTACTGGATTCCCGCGGCGACCGAGGCGGTCCCGAAGATCAAGGAGCTCATCAAGGTCTGCCGGGCCAAGAATGTTCCCGTCATCTACACCGCCTATCACTTCCACGAGGACGGGATCGACCTGCCTCGGGGCGCCCAGTACATCCCCATCTACCAGGGGGACATCGAGCTGGCGGGTCAGATCTTCAACAAGCCCAGCGTCTACTCCGAGATCGCGCCTGAACCGAAAGACATGGTCATCCTCAAGCCCACCTATGACGCCTTCTTCGGGACCAAGCTCGACCTGGTCCTTCGCAACATGGGGATTGGGACGGTCATCATCTGCGGCACCATGACCAATTACTGCTGCGCGGCGACGGCGAAGTCGGCGTTCATGCTCGGCTACAACGTTGTCTTCGGGAGCGACATCAACGCCACTGACTTCCCCGAGATGCAGGAAGCCGAGCTCAAGACTCTCCGCCGTGGTTTCGCCAAGATCATGACTGCCGATGAGATCATGGCCAAGCTGAGATAGCCTGTACGGATTTGCACGAGAGGGAGGAGATGCATGTGAGAAAGAGAGCGCTATTGAGCCTGACGGTCCTGGCCGTCGTCACCGCGATGGTCTTAGGGGTTGCCGGGTGCTCCAAGGGAGGAAAGGAAGGCGCCATCACGCTCGGGATTCCCATTCCCCTCAGCGGCGTCTTCGGTGTCTATGGCGAAGCCATGAAGCAGGCCACTGAGCTTGCCGTGAGCGAGATCAACGCGAGCGGCGGTCTTCTCGGCCGCGAAGTGAAGGTGGTCTACGGGGACACGCAGTCCGACGTCCAACCGACCATCGATGTGGTGAAGTCCCTCATCGAGAAGGACAACGTTGACGCCCTTATCGGCATCATAAGCAGCGCCAACCGCGACGCCGTGATCCCGACTGTCTTCCGCGCCAAGAAGATCCTCATCTACCCCACCACCTACGAAGGCGGCGTGGCGGCGAACTTCCATGACACCGGGGCAAGGTACGTCTTCACCACCGGACCCGTGTCCGAGCAGTACATCAAGCCCTTCATCCCGTGGATCATTGAGAACCGGGGTGATTCGTTCTACCTGCTAGGGATGGACTACATCTACGGAACCGGAAGCATCGCCAACGCCAAGCAGTACATCGCTGAGGCGGGCGGTACCGTTGTCGGTGAGGAGTACATCCCCTTCGGAACCACCGACTTCAGCGCGGTGCTCAACCGCATCGCTGCCGCCAAGCCCGAGGTCGTCTTCGCCGTTATCGCCGGCGACGACCTGGTCTACCTCGTCAAGCAGTTTCACGAGTTCGGCCTCAAGGACCAGGGTATCGCCTTCACGACGTCCGAGCTGGACGAGAGCTATCTGCAAGCCTTGGGGGCCGAGGCCGCCGAAGGCATTGCCTGCTCTTACCCCTATTTCATGCAGGTCCAGAACCCTCAGAACGAGGCGTTCCTGGCCAAGATGCGGGCCGCCTATGGTGACGACGTCCTGGTGAGCCTGGCCCATGAGTCCCAGTACTACTCCATCTGGCTCTACGCCAATGCGGTAGAGGCCGCCGGCACGGTGGAGACCGAAGCCGTGATAGCCGCCCTCGAGGAGGCTCAGGTCGATGCCCCGCAGGGCCTGGTGTCCATCCGGAAGACGGACCATCAAGCCATCGTCGGTGACGTCATCGCCGTGGTGGAGCCTGATCCCAACAAGCCCTATTGGGAGTGGCTGAAGATCGTCGACCAGACCGAGTCCATCGAGCCGGCGCTACAGGGCGACATCTACGGTGGGCAGTAGGGCGACCTGACTAGTCAGTTAGAGCAAGGGTGTGTGGGCCCCCGGGCGGCGAGTTTCCTTCCGCCGACCGGGGGCCGTCCCCCAACGGGAGAAGGGTAACGGTGGACCTCGAGTTTGCGGCCCGCAACCTACTGAATGGAGCCACGATATCGGTCTTACTCATCCTGCTTTCGTTGGGGCTCTCCGTCATCTACGGCCTGATGAAGATGCTCAACATGGCCCACGGCGAGTTCTTCATCCTGGGGGCGTTCAGCGTCCTTCTCCTGATGCGCCTGAAGATCGGCTTCTGGCTCGGGGTTGCTTTGGCTCCGGTGATAATGGGCGTCTTCGGCTTGCTGGTCTACAAGGTGCTGTTCAAGTCCCTCTACGGCAAACCGACAGCCACCATCCTGGCCACCTGGGGCCTGAGCATGATCATTCGCCAGTCGCTGCAGATCACCATGGGCGCGCGGCCCCACGTTGTAGAGAACCCTTTCCCGGGCGCGGTGAGCCTGCTCGGAGTTCAGTACCCCGCCTATCGGGTTTTTATCATCGCTGCCGGGACCTTACTCATTCTGACCATCGTCTGGCTCTACCTCAGGACCACTTTCGGCCTGCAGATACGGGCGGCGATTCACAACCGGGAGCTTACCTCGGCTCTCGGGATCAACACCGAGCGGATCAACACCTTTTCCTTTGTAATCGGGTCCGCCTTGGCGGGGCTGGCGGGCGCACTGCTCGCGCCCCTGATTCCGGTGGGCCCACTCACTGGTCTGAGCTACCTGATAAAGGTGTTCTTCGTGATCATTGTCGGTGGCGCGGGGAGTCTGATCGGCACGGTCGTGGGCGGCCTGGTCATCGGCGGTGGCGAGAGCCTCCTGCAGCTGTTCCTGTCGCCGCTGGGAGCAGAGATCGCCATTCTCGTCCTGGCCGTTGTCTTGATCAGCCTCAGACCGAGTGGACTAGTAGGTCAGCGCTGAACCCGGGGAGATGCACGCCGATGTTGCGGACACGCGGTAATAGGGCCAGATGGGTCATCATGGGTGCCGGCGCCTTGGTGTGCCTGGCTCTGCCGTTCATTACCGGCCGGCTGGTTACCGAACTCCTGACCACGTACCTCATATTCTCCCTGGTTGCCTTGAGCCTCGACCTCATCTGGGGCTACACCGGGATACTGAGCATCGGCCAATTTGCCTTCTTTGGCGCGGGCGCCTACGCCACGGCTCTCGTCGTCCGGGGCTTGGCGGACATGGGTACCGCAAGCTACCCGCTGGCGTTCCTGGCTGCCGTAGGTATTCCCGGCATACTGGGCTTGGTTGTAGCCCTGATCTTCTTCAGTGTGAACCTGGACGAGCTTTTCGTCCTGGTCACCATCGCTCTGGCGATAATCTCCGAGAAGATCGTTATCAATCAGACGGAGCTGCTCGGGGGGCTCAATGGCCTCATCCTGCCCTATTGGGTCGTGCCCATGAACAAAGCCGCGCTCTTCTACCTGGTTGTCGGCGTGGTCGTCCTCGTTTATCTACTCTGCCGGACGGTGGTCGAGTCCCCCTTCGGGAAGGTCCTGCGGGCCATCAAGGACTCGGAGAAGAGAACTCAGTATCTGGGCTATAACACCAGGCTCTACAAGGTCAGCGTCTACGGTCTTGCGGCCGCCATTGCCGGACTCGGCGGATTCCTCTATGCCATCCTGTCGGGGTTCGTGGCGCCTCCCCTTCTAGGGTTCGCTCTATCCTTCGATTCGGTCGTTTGGGCCGCTATCGGTGGCTTGGGCACACTCTACGGTCCCGTCGCCGGGACACTTCTGGTGAGTTGGGCCAAGTTCTACCTGAGCGGAGTGCTGCTCGAATACTGGCTGCTGGCCGTGGGTTTCCTGTTCATCGTAGCCGTCATCTACTTCCCCGAAGGGTTCGCCGGGGTGACTCGCGGTCTGTCCGTGCGGTTGGGATTGGCCAAGCCGACCGGGGCAGATCTGAGAATGGACTAGGGAGGAACCGACTATGGGACATGGCCCCTTTCCGACCGTGGAAACCGACGTACTGGTCATTGGCGGGGGTGCAGCCGGTGCCCGAGCGGCGATAGCGGCGCGGGCGGAAGGCGCCAGGACCTTGGTGGTCACCAAGAGCAAGCTCGGCAAGGGCGGAGCGACGCCCACCGCCAATGCCGCCGACCTGACCATTGATGGCCGGAGCGCCGCTGATATCGGTCTTGCGGGTGACCTCCGGGACAGCCCCGAAACCTTCTTTACAGACATTGTCAATGATGGGCTGTTCTTGAACAATCAGAGAGTCGTGGAGGCCTACGTACGCGAGAACGCCGCGGCAACGCGTGAACTCCTGGAGTGGGGGATGACGGTCTACTCGTACGAGGAGGCCCACTCCCAAGCCTACGTTCGAGGCATCAACACGTCGGGGCGCGAGGTGATGAAGGCTCTACGCCGGGGTCTCGACTCCGCTCCTCCGGACCGGCTGGAGGACCATATGGTCCTAGAGCTTCTCGTTCATGACGGGAGGGTTTCCGGCGCAGTCGTTCTTGATCAGCGCTATGGACAGGTAACCGTAGTCCGGAGCAAGGCCGTCGTGGTAGCCACCGGGGGATGGCAAAGTGGCTGGTTCCTCAACTCGGCCTCCACCGACCTCACCGGGGACGGTCAGGCTGTTGTGTTCCGAGCCGGCGGCGAGCTGGCCGACATGGAGATGGTCCAGGCCATGCCGGCCTGCCTTATTTGGCCCCCTTCCCTGAGGAACAGCTACTTGTCTTACGTGTTATTGTCCTGCGGGGTGGGGAAGCTCCTCAACTCGCGTGGAGAGCGCTTCATGGCCAAGTACGATCCCCGGATGCTCGAGAACAGCACCAAGGAAATCGTTTCGGTCGGAACCGAGCTTGAGATCAACGCCGGCCGCGGAACCCCTCACGGCGGTGTCTACTTCACCCTCGAAGGCACGTCGAAGGAAGACTTCCAGGCCGCCGTAGACGCGGTCTCCATGTACGCCCCCGGAAGCCTGCAGTTCAAGGACGGCTTCCCGAAGTTCGCGCGGGATGCCTTTGCCGGCCAGGTCTACGAGGTGGGGAACCTCATGCACTACATGATCGGCGGCATCCGTATTGACGAAGACTGCCGGGCCAGCCTGCCCGGGCTTTTCGCGGCCGGTGAGTGCTCCGCCGGCCTGTGGGGCGCCAGCCGGGTCTCTTCGGCCATCAGTGAGGCGGTCATCCAGGGACGTATCGCCGGGAGGTCCGCGGGCCGCTA
>QZJP01000042.1 GCA_003599345.1 Bacillota bacterium
GCCAGCCTTGACTTTCACCCTCAACCCACCGTGGTCCGGGCCGGACGAGCAGCCTTCGGCGACGGCGGGGTCACGGTCATAGCCGGGCCGTGCGCCGTCACGCCGAATTCCCCGAGACGGGCAACGAGAGTATCTACCTCTTGTCTGGTTGCGCCAGGCTTCATGATGATTATCACCGGCACCCGCCCTCCCCGGCACCCATCTCAGAAACCGGAGCCTCCGAGCCGCGACACGGTCCGCCCGCTCGAGGCGGCCCGCCCAAATCGGGCCTCAGAGCCGCCGCCTCGTGGAGGTAGACCGGAGTGCCGTGCGTCGCCCTTCCCGCCTCACCCGTCTCGGTGGTCTCGTAGAAGGCCAGGACCCGGATGCACCGGGACGGTGCGCCGGGAACGGCGGCTTCGACGGCCCCGAGGAGCGATGTCTCGTGGTAGCCGAGACCCCGGGCGGCCGCGGCGGGGAAGGCCGCGTCCAGGTCCGGGGTCACTGTAAAGATGAAGGCGAGAGCGGATGACGGGGTGATCGCCGGGTTGGCCCTGCACAGGGCGGCCATGAGTTCCTGGGTGGCCCGGGTCACGGCGTCCGGCTCATTGGCCGGACATGTGGTGGCGCCTCGGACACTGGCGAGCGGCACGGAGGTTCCCCCCTGACGGTGAACGGAGGAACGGCCGGCGCCGCCTGTGAGAGGACGTGGGCTGTGTCGTCAGCGCCCTCGCGCGGGGGGGGCCATGGGGGGACGGGGCGAGCAAAGTAACACGAAAGCGACCAGGGATCGGTCGCTCCCAGCCTGCCTATCCCCTACCGTCCTACCGTTCTACAGTTTTCGGCCATTATAGCAGGCAATTCCCCGCGACACAAGCGGGAAATCGCGACGACGGGCGGCATCGCCGGTTCTTGGACTGTGACCAGGACTGGATGGCCGCTGCTGGAATTGGAGCACTGGCAGCGGCCACCCTCAACTATGAAGCCTCTTCGCAAGTTTCGACACAATGGTCTCAAGAGGGCTTGTCGTCAATGAAGGGAACTCAAGAAAGCGGATCACCGGGCTCCATTTCCGTAGTAGGTAGGCAACCTTTTCAGAGATTGCAGCTGGGTGAGCTCTGGAGCTCTAGTGCAGCGACGCGGCACCGTCGAACGGGATTCTAAGAGATCCACCCTACCTCGGCACGGCGCGGTGGGCCACGCCCACGGCCACATCATCCAGATGGACAAGACCGACTCCGAAGAAGGCGGCCACGGCCAGGTGTTCCCCGGCCCGGGCCACCCCTATCTTCCCTCCGACGTCAAACCCGGTCGCCCTCGCGCCCACCTGGGCGAGAGCCTCGCGCGCGGCTCCGGCGACGGCCCCCACGTGCGGGTGCTCGTCGCGGATGACCCCCTCACGCTTGGCCGAGACGATGGCCCGCTCGATAGCCACATGGACGATTTCGAGGTAGCGCCCGCCCACATCGGCGGCTGCTCCGGCGATGCCGGACTGCCGGAGTTCCTCCTTGACGGCCTGCTCATCGGCCCGTGTCGGCGACAGGGCGAGTCTCAAGGCGGCTCTCGTGACAGTCATATTGTCGGCCATACCCAACCCCCCGGAGCTGACGGAACTCGGGTGAACACGAACGGGCGGCGACGGCTCTTCCGGCCCAGGTTCGCCGTGAGGCCGGCTCCGCCCTGCCGGCCTCCTCAGGTGCAGGACGACCGGACGAGCGGGCCCGCCGCCACCGACTCGAAACCCAAGCCCCGGGCCCGGCCGGCAAGGAGGTCGAACTCGCTGGGTCGAGCGTAGCGTGCCACCGGATGATGTTCCGGCGTGGGGCGCAAGTACTGGCCCAGCCATAGGAGGCGGCAACCGGCCCGGGCCAGGGTCTGGACCACGTCAAGGACCTCGACCGTGTCTTCTCCCAAGCCGAGGAGGAGACCCGACCGCACCGGAAAGCCCGCCCGGGCGGCGCGTTCCAGAAGCCCCAGAGACTCATGGTACCTTGCCCCCGGGCGAACCAAAGGGTATAGCCTCGGCACGGTCTCGAGGTTATGCCCGATGATGTCCGGCCTCGCCCCGATCACCACGTCCAAGGCCTCCGGCTTACCGCGGAAGTCGGGCAGGAGCACCTCAATCTCGACACGGGGAACCCGGCGACGGATGGCGGCCACCGTGGCCGCGAAGTGCCGGGCCCCGCCGTCGGGGAGGTCGTCGCGCGTCACCGAGGTCAGGACGATGTGGGGTCTTTCGCCCGCCGCGGCCGTAACGGCCGCCGCCACGGCTGCCGCTACGCGACCGGGCTCTCCGGGGTCGGGAGCGAGCGGCCTAGAGCCGCCGGGCACGCGGCAGAAGGCACAGGCCCGCGTGCACGACGGGCCGAGGAGGAGGTAGGTCGCCCGGCCCCGGGCGCGACAAGGCCCGCGGTTCGGGCAGTCGGCGGCGTCGCAGACGGTGAGGGGCAGGCCGCCGTCAGGCCCCGCGCCGGCGGCGGCCCTGGTCACCAGCCACGGGGGTCTAACGCCGAGAACGTCCTCCGGCGCGACGGGGACGCAGGTCCTTCCAAGAAGGCCGGCGAGGGCGAAGGCCACCCTCCCGGCAAGGCCCCTCCGGTCGACGCGCCTTCCGGTGGCGGTCTCGAGGTCGGTCACCTTCGTCCCGGGGTCCCCGCACGGGTTCACCAGCCCGAAACCCGCCCCGGGCTCGGGGTAGAGGTTACAGGCGAGGCCGTGACTGGTCACGCCGCCCCGGACGGCGAGACCGACGGAGGCGAGCTTCCGCCTTGCGTCGCCGGGCGGAGACCACCCAGGCCGCCCCGCGGCCGGGTCCCGCTCGAGCCACAGCCCCCTGTCCGCCGTCCACCGGAAACCCGGGGGCGGGTCCCCCAGGGCGGCCCTGACGGCCTCCACCAGCCTGTCAGCGAGGTCCACCGGGTCCAGACCCGCCGCCCGGAGGTCCACAACCGGGTAGACCATGAGCTGGCCCGGACCATGGTAGGTGGCGCGGCCCCCCCGGTCGACCCGGTAGAGGGGCACGCCGGGGGGCGGGAGCCTCGTGGGGTCCCCGCGAAGCTCGCGAACGGCATCGGAGGTGTCGGAGCCCAAGGTCACGACCGGAGGGTGCTCCAAGGTCAGAAGGAGGTCCGGCAGCCGTCCCTCCAGGCGGCCTCGGCGCAAGGAATCCGCCAACCGCAGGTAGTCTTCGTAGGAGACCAGTCCGAGATGGCTGTGGCCGAGAATCAGCGGTCGTCCGGCTACCACGTGTCGTCGTCCCCGTCGGGGCGGATGCGAAAGCTGCGCGTCTCCGCGTGCCGGAAGCCACGGTAGAACTCCCGCGAGGACTTCGTGGCCAGAAGGTCGATACGCCGCCCCCCGGCGCGGTCGAAGCCCTCCACGACCAGGCGCCTGCCGATGCCGAGGCCGCGCCTGTCCGGCCTCACGATGAGGGCCGAGCCGTGGGCCTGAAAGACCCCGTCGCTCTGGATCTGGAAGACGCCGACGACGCGTCCCTCCTCGACCGCCACTCCCTTCCTATGGGCTCGTACTGGACGTCAGGCCTCGATAAGATGTCGCGTTCGGGCACGGGTGAGATCGTCCTCTCCAAGGGGCGCCGCCCTGGCTCAGGCCGTCCCTGGCGGCGTCACCGATAGCTTCCGAAAAGGTCGGGTGGGCGAAGGTGGTCCTGGCCAGGTCCCCAAGACGCATGCCGGCCGCGAGCGCGACCAGACCGGCGGCCACCAGGTCCGTCGCCCCGGGACAGACGGCCTCGAAGCCCACGAGCCTGCCGGTGTCGCGATCCGCCACGACGCGGACGAAGCCCTCGGCCGCGCCCGACGCGTTCGCCCGCGACGAGGCGGCCATGGGCGCCGTGCCGACCACGACCCGGTGGCCGGCAGCCTCGGCCGCCGCCCTGCTGAGGCCCACGGCCCCGTACTCCGGGTCGGCGAAGACGACCCTCGGCACCAATGCCGGGGGCGGTCTCCTTGAGACCCGCGCCCTGTCCGGGAAGCCCTCAAGGCCCGCTAGCAGGTTCAAGGCCGCGGTCCTCCCTTCCTCCATTGCCCGGTGGGCCCAGAAGGGCGGCCCGGTCACGTCGCCGGCAGCGAGAAGACCCGGGAGCCGCGTTCGGAGGTAGTCGTCGACCCGGACGAAGCCCTGCTCGCCAACCAGCGCTCGGGCCATGTCCTCCGTGGCCGCGAGCGAACCGAGGTTAGCCCGCCTGCCGACGGCGAGGACGGCGAGGTCGAACCGGCCGGCGGCTCCGAGGCGGTCCGCGTCCCGGATGTCCGTGGAGGTCAGGACCATGACCCCGATTCTCTCCAGGCCGGTTCTGACGAGGACCCCGGCGTCGTCTTCCTCCCCGGGAAGGAGACCCCCCAGCTTCTCCACCAGGGTCACTTCGCTGCCACCCAGGGCCAGGATGCGGGCAGCCTCGACACCTCCGGGCCCGCCTCCGACCACGAGGGCCTTCGCCGGACGCCGGGGGCGGCTGAGAAGGTCCTCCACCGAGACAACCTCCGCCGCCAGGCCTGCCGGGAGCTCGAAGGGCACCGGTTCAGAGCCGGTCGCCAGGAGGACGCCCGAGGCCTCGAGGACCCGGCCGCCGACCAGGACGACGGGCGGGTTCACCTCCAGCGAGGCGGCCCGCGCGCTCCGAGGCTTCCCGCCGCCGGTCTCGCGGACGCCGAGGGACGCTTCACCCCGGATGACCGTCACGCCGAGGTCCGCGAGCCGGTTCTCGGCGCCGGAGCGCACGGCGGTGACGGCCGCCGTGACGGCCTCGAACAGGCCCTCCGCGTCGCCGACGTTATCCGCCCCGGCCCGGTGGGCGAGCCACTCAAGGGCCGCCTTCGTGGGGATACAGCCGCGGTTCAGGCAGACTCCTCCGGTCAGGTCCCGCTCGACGACCGCCACCCGCGCCCCGAGTCCGGCCGCGGTGACGGCCGCGGTGAACCCGGCCGGTCCCGCGCCGATGACGACAAGGTCGAAGGCGTCCGGGTCATCCGCCGGCAGGCGGGCCTTCCTGGGAGTCCAGGCGGGCGGCGGGCTCTCCAGCCGGGACGCCACGGCGCCGAGGAAGGCGGCGGCCGGGGCTCCGTCGACGGCCCGGTGGTCGAAGGTCAGGCTCAGGGGCAGGACGGGCTCGACGACCACCCGCCCCCCGGCGGCCACCGGCCGCTCCCCGATGCGGCCCACGCCGAGGATGGCGACCTCCGGGAGGTTGATGATGGGGGTGAAGCCCTCGACGCCGAGCGGCCCGAGGTTGCTCACCGTGAACGTGCCCCCGGTGATGTCGGCGGGGGCCAAGCGCCCCGCCCGGGCCCTTTCGATCAGGGCCTGCCGGCGGGCGGCGAGTTCGGTCAGGGTGAGCCGGTCCGCTTCACGTAGAACGGGAACAAGAAGACCCTCAGGCAGGGCGAGGGCCACTCCTATGTTGACCTGGAGGTGCCGCACGAGGGCCTCGTCCGTGTAGGTGGCGTTCAGGTCGGGATGCTCTCGCAGGGCCTCGGCCACGGCCTTGATGACCACGTCCAGCAGGCCGACCCGACCGGCCCGTTCCGGCTCGCCCCCGCTGTCGCGCAGCAGGTTCGATGCCGCCCGGAAGACAACGTCCCGGTGCAGTGTGACCGGAGCCGTGGCCTGTGCCGAGGAGACCATGCCGCGGGCCACGGACTGCCGCCACTGGGAGTGGGGGACGGACTCGGAGGGCACGACCGCCTCCGGACCCGCACCCTCCATCCCCGGGACGCCTGTGGGGATTCCGTCGCCGGGTCCGGCGGTGAACCGCCGGACGTCCTCTTCGGTGATCCTGCCCTCAGGGCCGGTGCCCGGAACGGCCGCGACATCCACGCCGAGCTCGCGGGCCACGCGCTTGGCGGCGGGCGAGGCCCGCACCTGGCCCCGAGCCGGGGTATCCGCGGGCGGGGCGGGTCTCGGAGCCGGCGCGTACCCGGCGGGAGCGTCAACCTCCACTCTCGCGATGGGCCTCCCGACGGGCACGGTCTGGCCGGCCTCGACCAGTATCTCGACGAGAATCCCATCCCAGGCCGCCTCGACGTCGACGGCCACCTTTTCCGTCGTCACCTGGAGCAGAGGTTCACCCTTCTTGAAGCTCTCCCCCGGCTTGCGGTACCATCTCGTAACCCGGCCCTGCTTCATGGTGAGGCCGAGCTTGGGCATGACGAGGTCGCGGACGGTGGTAGCCACTAGCCCGCCCTCCCCAGAACGCCCCTGATAGCCTCGGCGATTCGCTCCTCGCTCGGCACCACCAGGTCCTCAAGGACCGGGTTGAAGGGAACCGGGCAGTCCAGCGCCGCCACCCTGACGACCGGCGCGTCGAGGTAGTCGATGGCCTCGGCCGCCACGATGGCCGCGATCTCCGCGCCTACGCCTCCGGTGAGCGACCCCTCCTCCACCGTCACGAGGCGCCCGGTCTTCTTGACGGACTCGATGATGGTCTCCTTGTCGAGCGGGACCAGGGTCCTCGGGTCGACGACCTCGACGTTCACGCCCTCGGCCGCCAGGGTCTCCGCCGCGCGCAGCGCGCGCGTGACCATGGCCGACACGGCCACGACGGTGACGTCACTCCCCTCGCGCTTCACGTCGGCCTTTCCGAACGGGATGGGCTCGCTAATGGCCGGCATCTCGCCGCCCTCGTAGTACAGAGCCTTGTGCTCGATGAACATGACCGGGTTGTCGTCCCGGATGGCCGTCTTGAGGAGGCCCTTCGTGTCGGCCGGCGTGGACGGGCACACCACCTTCAGCCCGGGCACGTGCGTGAACAAGGCTTCCAGGCACTGCGAGTGCTGAGCCCCGGCCGCGAAACCGGCCCCTCCCGGGACGCGCACGACCATCGGCAGCCTCACCTGCCCGCCCGTCATGTAGCGCAGCTTCGCCGCCTGGTTGACGATGGGGTCCATGCACTCCATCAGGAAGTCGGCGAACATGATCTCCACTACCGGCCGGAGCCCGGTCATGGCCGCACCCACGGCGCAACCGACCATGGCGTTCTCGCTGATGGGCGTCGGGCGGACCCTCTCGGGTCCCATCGTGTCGTAGACCACGGTCGACACGCCGTAGACGCCCTGGTGCATGTCCTGACCGAGCATGACCACGGTCGGGTCGCGCCGCATCTCCTCGATGAGAGCCTCCTGGACGGCCTCGAGACCCGTCGCCAGGCGGCGCTCGGGGGTACCCGGGCGGGGCTCGGCGGTCCCTAGGCGCTCGCTTGCACCGCCGGCATGGCTCGCTTCGGCTTCGACACTCCCGTCCCGGGGAGCCCAGATGTCGTCGGTGAGGGTCTCGGGAGAGGGCTCGGGACTCTCGAGCGCGAAGGCGACGGCCTGGTCGAGCTCGGCCGCCACCTCGGCCTCGAGGGCCTCGTCCTTCTCAGCGGTCCACAGGCCCGCCGCGACCAGCCTCTCCCTGAACCGCCGCAGAGGGCACTCGGCCTCGCGGGCCGCGATTTCCTCCGGGGTCCGGTAGGTCTCGGGGTCCCCTTCGAAGTGACCCCTCAGGCGGTAGGTCTTGGCCTCGATGAGGCTCGGGCCCTCCCCCGCCCTGGCCCTGCTCACCGCCTGGCGCGCCGCCTCGCGCACGGCCAGGACGTCGTTCCCGTCCACAACCATCCCCGGCATGCCGTAGGCCACCGCGCGCACCGCTATGTGCTCCACGGAAGTCGTCCACGGCTGCGGGCTCGACTCCCCGTAGCCGTTGTTCTCACAGAAGAAGACCACGGGCAGTTTCCACACGGCGGCGAGGTTCAGGGCCTCGTGGAACTTGCCCTGGTTCGACGCCCCCTCGCCGAAGAAACACACGGTCACGCGGTCCTCGCCCTTGAGCTTCGCCGTGAGGCCCGCTCCGTTGGCGATGATGATGCCCGAGGCCACGATCCCGTTGGCCCCGAGGCTCCCCACGGATGTGTCCGTGATGTGCAGGCAGCCCCCCCGGCCCCGGCAGTACCCGTCCTCGCGGGCGAAGAGCTCGGCGAACATCCTGTCCATGCGGGCCCCCCGTGCGAGGTGGTGGCCGTGGCCGCGGTGGTAGGAGGCGAACCAGTCGCCCGGCCGCATGGCCGCCGCCGCCCCCACGGCGCAAGCCTCCTGGCCGATGTAGAGGTGGACGAAGCCCGGGATGTGGCCCTCCGCGTAGTGCTCGGCCACCCGTTCCTCGAACCGGCGGATGCGCAGCATGTCGCGGTAGAGCCCGGCGAAGGTCTCGGCCTCGCCGGGGTCCAGCGCGGGGGAAGGCACGACGGTCACTCCCGGCGGCAGGTCCTTGGGGTGGGGCAGGCTCATCCTTGGCCCCCTCCCTTAGCGACCCCGGTGAGGTCGAAGCCCTTGGCCTCGAGGAGGTCCTTGTAGACCTTGATGTTCCTGGGCATCAGGCTCGACAGCTTCAGGATGCCGGCGATGTTCCCCTCGGTCCGGACGAGGCGCTTCATGAAGGCCATGCCCACATTGAGCCGGCCGGTGAAGATATCGTGGAAGACGTCGCTTGAGAGCTTCATCGCCGCCGACGGCGGCTTCTCCGGGTAGTTCCGGAGGATGACGATTTCCTTTCCGCTCGTGCAGTCTAGGCCCATCCCGAGGCGGAGGTCCTCTATCTTGAACCCCACCACCATCCCGAGGTTCTTCCACGCCTCGTAGAGGACCGGGTCGGACTGGGTCGCCCGGAGGTACTCGTGAAGGAAATCCGCGGCCTTCTGGGGGTCTTTGAACGGAAACGGCACTATTCAAACCTCCTTCGACGTCGCCCCGCGGTAGCCGAGGCGGTAGGAGATGTTGTCGGCGGTGCGCTTGACCATCCCCCCGACGACCTTCCTCTGGCCGTCCTCGGGAAAGGAGGCGGCCGGGGCGGCCACGGCCACCGCCGCCACCGCGCGGCCCGACGGGTCGAGCACGGGCGCGGCCACGCACGCGACTCCCGGCAAGCTCTCCTCGTGGTCGAACGCAAGCCCCCGCGCGCGGATGCTGTTTATCTCGTCCCGCAGAACCTGGATCGACGTTATCGTCGCCGGCGTGGCGGCCGGAAGGCCGAGACGTTCGAGTTCGGCCAGGAGCTGGTCCCTCTCCGGGTCCGTGGCGTGAGCCAGCAGGACCTTGCCGAGAGCCGAGGAGTGGAGGGGCACTTGCGACCCGACGTCCAGAACCGACATGAACGACAGGGTAGGGGCGGCCTTCTCCACAATCACCGCGCGGCCCGACAGCATGATGGCGAGATAGACGGGAAAGGACGTGTCGGCATAGAGCCTGCGCATGGGCTCAAGAGCCGTGACACGAAGATCGCGCTGGGCCGCCGCCGTGAGCCCGTGGACGGCCGCGCCCAGCCGGTACTTCCGCGTGGTGGCGTCCTTCTCGAGGAACCCTTCCTTCTCGAGCGTCACGGTGAGGAGGTGGACCGTGCCCTTGGACAGGCCCAGGGCCCGGCTCAGGTCGGAGATGCCGCGCGAGTGCGGCGGGTCCTCGAACGCGCGCAGGACGGACAAAGCCCTGCGCACCGAGCGTACGGACGCCGCCCGGCCCGCGGCCTTGACGGCCGGGGCGGCGGTCGCTTCGCGGTCGCTCCCCATGACGGCCTACCCCACTCCCCTCGCCGGGCCCGTGCGTCCCCCGGACCAGGGCCTGGGGCCTCCGAAGGCGACCGACCCCGTGCCGTGGGCTATGGTCTCGATGCACACCGGCTTCTCGCCGAGCACGGCTCGGAGCGGCTCGGTGCGCTCGTCCGTCCCGAGGGCGAGCGACGCCCGCCACGGGCCGAAGCCCAACCGGGCGGGAGCGTCGACCAGCATCACGTCGGTGAGGACATCCGGACCCAGCCGGCTGACCAACCGGTAGCCCCGGCGCTCCCGAAACCCGAGGCCGGTGGGCGTGGCCGCGCGCCTGCCGACCGCGGCGTGCCAGGCCGGCTCTCCCCAGATGCCGCTGGAGTACGGCACGGCATGGGGTGACGATACCGGTATGGCCGCCACGTAGAAGTGAAGGTCGCGGAACACTCTCTCGGTGTTCCACAGGGACTGGCAGAGCAGCGGCAGGAGGACCGGGGCCCTCGCGGCGGGGTTGCCCGCGGTGAGCGTGCGGCCCCGCGCGGCCTCGCTCCCTCCCGCCGGTAGGTGGACCGGCAAGGACACCGACACCTGGCTGTAGGGCCCGACAGGCGAGGACGTGAACTCCTGGTACGACACTATGACCAGGGTCCGGCCGGGCAGGAAGCGGGCCGGGCGACCCGGCACCCCGCGCTCGCCCAGGAGGCGGGCGGCCGGTTCCAGGCGTCCGAGGAACGCGGCCATGAGGCCGCGCTCGAGGCTGTGGACGGCCGGGAGCTCTAACTCCGCGCCGCCTGGTGCTTTGGCCGCCGGTCTCATCCCGCCTTCGCTCCCGGCGAGATGTTGTGCTTGGCGTATTCGCCGTCGAACTCGGTTGGGATGGTTCGAAGCAGCTCGACCATTCGGAGGGTGGAGTCCGAGCCGGCCAGGAGCTTTAGGAGGTTACCCCGTATCTTGAGGCGCCGGGTCGTCATGGCCGCGATAGGGCCGAGCTTCCCGATGACAATGTCGACCCAGACCCCGTAGGGGGCCGAGAGCACGAACGTCGCCTTGCGCTCTCCCGTCCAGACTTCGGTGACCTCACCGTCAACCGTTGCGTACCCCACGATGAAACGTTCGGACACGCCCTTGTCCGGCCGGGGGTCAAGAACCATGAGATAGGAGTCGGTCTCCCCCTTCGCCAGGCGCCGGTGCTCGGCGTCGCCGTTGAGGACTTCCTTCATCTTCTCGGCGTACTCCAGAGTGCCGAACCTCATCTCGGCTTCCTCCTCTCACGGCTGGGACTACGGCCGCACCAGAATCTTCGCGGCGGTCGTGTCCGGCCTGGTCAGGGTCTCGAACCCCTCCTCTACGATTTGCCCGAGGGGTATCACCGCCGATATCAGCGGCTCCACCCGCCAGCGCTTCTGGGCCATCAGCTCGAGGGCCAGGCCGTACTCGTCGTAGCTCGCGTAGGTGCCGCGGTATTCGAGCTCGTTCATCACCAGGCTGAGGAAATCCGCCTGGACCGCCTGCTCGCAGATACCTATCGGCACCACCACACCGCCCTTCCTGACCAGGGTGAACGTAGAGCCCATGGCGTCCGGGTTGCCGGAGGCGCAGAAGACCACGTCGGCCCCCCGGTCGTCGGTGAAGTCGGCGACCCTCAGGTCCAGGTTGTCGACCAGCGGATCCACGACCTCGGTGGCGCCCATCTCCCTGGCCAGTTCGGCCCTGGCGGGGTTCATCTCGGCGGCGATGACCTTGGAGGCTCCCGCCAGGAGAGCGGCCTGGATGGTGAGGAGCCCGATGGGACCGGCTCCGATGACGAGGGCCCTGTCCCCCAGCTTGAGGCCCGAACGTTTCACGGCGTGGAGGGCGTTGGACGACGGGTCCGTGACCGCCGCCTCCTCGTCGCTCACCCCGTCCGGCAGGCTGAAGAGGGCTCTCGCCGGCACGGCCACGTAGTCCGCGTAGGCGCCGTCGCACGTGACCCCGGGCATGGTGACGGCGTCACAGAGGCTCACCCGCCCCGAACGGCAGTACCCGCACTCCCGGCACGGGATGATGTCGTTCGAAGTCACGCGCTGCCCGAGCTCCCATCCCCGGACGTCGTCACCCAAAGCGACGATTTCTCCGGCGAGCTCGTGGCCGATGATGAGTCCGGGCTGGTAGAGACCATACTTGTAGGCCTCGAGGTCGCTGCCGCAGATTCCGCAGAAACGCACCCTGAGGAGGACCTCGTCAGGGCCCGGCTCGGGGACCGGGCGCGTCTCAATGCGGATGTCCTCCTTGCCGTGAAACACGGCCGCTTTCATTGTGTTCGGAATGGTGGAGGCTGCCCGTTCGCCCAAGGAAAGCCCCTCCTCTCGGGCAAGCTAGACCCCCAGCTCGGAGCGCCTAGACCAGAGGAACCAGAGGACGAAAGCCCCGAAGCCCAACGTCCAGACGTTGATCAGAATCTCGACGGCCATCTCGGCCGTAATGACGGCGTACATGCCTTGCTCGATGTTGAACAGCACGTCCATCAGCCCCAGGAAGATCATCGCGCTTCCCGCCGCGATGCCGAAGAGCACGCCCCAGTGGCGCCTGAGGAGGAGCCCGGCGGCGCTGATGAAGCAGGCCAGGGCCATCCAGCCGTCCGCGGCGGGGAAGGAGTTCTCGAAGGCGATGTAGATCTCGGACGACTCGGCCTGGACCATTCCCGTCGCAAAGTAAAGGATCCAGTAGACCACGGTCAGGAGGCCGGTGGCGTCGAGGAGATAAGCCACGACCTTTACCGCGCCGGGTATGGCGGCGGCGCAGGACATGGCGCGGGAAGCCGCGCGGGAGGATGCCCCGGAGGATGCGTCGGAGGGTGCGCGGGAGGATGCTCCGGCCTGGCGCGACGGGGCGCCCGCTGGTCCGGGAGTAGGTTGGTTCATGATGACTCACCTCCCCCCATGGACCTTGGCCATCAATGACGGGGGACGTTCAGCAGCACGGAACGCCCGTTCAGGGATTCCTGGGGAAAGACTACCAGGGGCATGGGCGACTTGTCAATCAATTCTGGCTACTACCCCTCCCGCCTCCGGGCCATCCTACCTCCGAAGGGAGGCTAGCCCGTGTACGACGCCGTCTTCATCGGTTCAGGCCACAACAACCTGGCCGCGGCCATAATGCTGGCCGAGGCGGGCTGGAAGGTAATCGTCCTGGAGCAGGCCGACGACGTGGGGGGGGCCATCAGGACCGTCGAGTCCACCCTGCCCGGGTTCAGACACGACGCCTTTTCGAACACCCACATCCTCATCTTCATTTCCCCCTTCTACAAGCGGTTCGCCAAGGACCTAGCCAAGCACGGCCTCAACTACCTTCATTACAAGGTCAATATCTCGAGCCTCTTCCCGGACGGCGACGTGGTCAGCATGTTCCCTGAAATCGAGGGGACCCTGGAGAGCCTCGGGCGCCAGTCGCCCGAAGACGCCGAGGGCTGGAAGAAGCTCTTCGCCTTCTACCAGGAGATGCGGGAAACCATCATCACTCTTCTGAGCGCCCCCATCCCGTCCCTCAGCGACCTGGCGGCTCTGGCCGGGCCGAGGTTGCGCCTGGGCTCCCGCGGCAACATGGAGTTCGTCCAGATGATGATGCTGCCGGCGCGGACCCTGGCCGACCACTACTTCTCCACCGAGAAGGTCAAGGCGTGGTTCGTCCCGTGGGTCCTTCACCCCACTTTCAGCCCCGAGAGCGCGTCGGGCGGTTTTTTCGGGTGGGTCGTGATGTCCGTGGCGCAGGACCCGAAGACAGGCCTGGCCATTCCCGAGGGAGGGGGCGGCGGTCTGACCTCCGCCATGGCCTCGCTCCTCCGCTCGCTCGGCGGCGAGGTGAGGACCGGTGCGCGGGTGTCCCGGGTCATCGTCAGGAGGAAAAGGGCGGCGGGCGTAGAGCTGGCGGACGGCACGAAGGTCGAGGCCGACCGGGCGGTGGTCGCCGGCACGGCCCCGACGAAACTCTTCCAGGACCTCGTCGAGGCCCGGCACCTCCCGGAGGAGTTTCTCGGCCGGGTGAGCCGCTACCGGTACGGGCCCCCGGTGGTGAAGATAGACTACGCCCTATCGCGTCCCCCGGCTTGGAAGGCCGAGGATGCCCGCCGGGCGGGTCTCGTGCACATAGGCGCGAGCATGAGCGACATGTCCCAGGCCTTCAACCAGGCCCTGAACGGCTACCTCCCCGCCGCCCCCCTTCTCATCATCACCCAGCCGACCATCATAGACCCGACGCGGGCGCCGGCCGGCAAGCACACGCTCTGGGTCGTCGTCCGGGTGCCCGACGAGGTGAAGGGCGACGCCGCGGGCAAGCTCCACCCGAGGCCCTGGCTTCACCTGAAAGAAGCCTTCGCCGACCGCGTTTCGGACATCATCGAGGACTACGCCCCTGGGTTCCGGGAGAGCGTCCTCGCCAGGTCGGTCATGTCCCCGGAGGACCTCGAGGAGGCGAACCCCAATCTGGTCCAGGGCGACGCCGGCGGAGGGACCATGGCCCTCGACCAGCTTTTCATGTTCCGTCCTTTTCCCGGCTGGTCGCGGTTCCGCACGCCGGTCCCGCGGCTCTACCTCTGCAGCGCGGGCAACCACCCCGCCCTAGGAATCCACGCGCTGAGCGGCTACGCCCTGGCGAACATGCTGCTGTAGGGGCCGTCCCGGCGCGACCTAGGCGAGCCCCAGCAGTCGCCCTACCTGGTAGACCACCACGGCCATGCCCCATCCGAGGAGCAGGCTGTAGCCGACGGCGAACACCGCCCAGCGCCACGAACCCGACTCTCTCCTGATGGCCGCCACGGTCGCCACGCACGGCACGTAGAGGAGGGCCATGACCATGAAGGCCGTGGCGGCGAGGGGCGTGAAGTGGAGGGCGAGAAGCGCGGGCAAGGCCTGCTCACCGGCCCCGTAGACCAGGCCCATGGCCGCGACGACGAACTCCTTGGCCAAGACGCCGAAGATCAGCGCGGCCGCCGCCTGCCACCGGCCGAACCCGGCGGGCTCGAGCAGGGGCGCCAGAACGGAACCCAGCCTCCCGAGCAGGCTGTCCGCGCCCGCGTAATCCACTCCCCACGGTAGGCTGGAGAGGCCCCACATGACCACGACGCCGAGGGCGATCATGGTCCCGGCTTTGCGGATGAAGGCCGAGCCGCGGAACCACATCTGACGGGCCGCCCGGGTGAGAGAGGGCAGCCGGTACGGTGGGAGCTCCAGGACGAAGTCCGAGCTTTCCCCCGGAAGGAGCCGCCTCGTCAGGAGCCTGGCCATGACGACAGCCATGATCACCCCCAAGAGGTAGAGCGAGAACACCACGAGCCCCTGGCGCGCTCCGAAGAAGGCCCCGGCGAACAGCGTGTAGACCGGCAGGCGCGCCGAGCACGACATGAGCGGGCTGATGAGGATGGTCGTCAGCCGGTCGCGGGGGCTCTCCAGGGTCCGCGCGGCCAGGATGGCCGGGACGTTGCATCCGAACCCGAGGACGAGCGGGATGAAGGCCTTGCCCTGCAGCCCGAGCGAGCGCATGAACCCGTCCGTGACGCACGCCGCCCGGGCCATGTAACCGCTCTCCTCGAGCACCGACAGCGCGAAGAAGAGCAGAAACACCGGCGGGACGAAGACGATGACCGAGCCCACCCCGGCCACGAGGCCGTCGACCACGAACGAGGCCAGGAACCCCCCGGGGTCCAGCGCCCCGAGGGCACGGCCGAACGCGGAGCCCAAGGCCGCCACCAAGCCGGCGGCAAGGCCGGTGAGGGGAGCGCCGGCAGTGAAGGTGAACTTGAAGACGGCCCACATGACCCCAAGGAGCAGGCCGGCGCCGAGGAGCGGGTGGGTCACGAAGCGGTCGACCCGGTCCGACACGGAGGTCCCCGCCACCGGCGCCGCCACCCGGAAAACCACGGCCTCCGCCAGCTCCCGGGCGACCTCGAACCTCCGCCGGACCGTGTGGGCGGCTACGTCCTCGCCGAGTTCGGACTCAAGGCGCGCCGCGCCGGCCGCGGCGGCGGCCTGTATCGCGGGTCCCTCCGGCAGGGTCTCGACGAAACGGGTCACCGACGCGTCACCCTCGAGGAGCTGCGCGGCCAGCCAGCGGGCCGGCGCCCGCTGCAGGCTCGTTCCGCCCGGCTCGCGGCCGCGCTCCTCAGCCCGTGCCGCGTCGATGGACTTGGCGAGCCCCGCTATCTCCCGCTCGGCCGCGGGTCCGTAATCGACCTTCAAGTTGCCCTGCCCGGCCGCCAAGACCCCTTCCCCCGCCAGGCCCATGGCCGCCCGAAGGAGGTCCCCCACTCCCTGGCCTCGCGTGGCGACCGTCTCGACGACCGGCACTCCCAGCCTGCGCGAGAGCGCGCCGGTGTTGATGCGCATGCCCTTCCCCCGGGCCTCGTCCATCATGTTGAGGGCCACGACGAGTGGGGTCCCCATCTCGAGCAGCCGCAAGGAGAGATAGAGGTGCCGCTCGAGGTTCGCGCCGTCGACGACGTTGACGATGACATCGGCTTCGCCGGACAGGATGTAGTCGCGGGCCACCGCTTCGTCGGCGGACTGGCCTGTCAAGTCGTAGGTGCCGGGGAGGTCGACCACGGTGGCGCTGATCCCCCACTTGCGGGAACGGCCCTCTTTCCTCTCGACCGTGACGCCCGGCCAGTTTCCCACGACCTGGTTGGCCCCGGTGAGGGCGTTGAAGAGGCTCGTCTTACCCGAGTTGGGGTTACCGGCAAGGGCGACGACGCGACCCGCGCACGACGACCTCCGGTCCGCGGGAGTGCGGCCCGCCGGGACCTCGTGACAGGCGAGTGTCGAGCGCGCGTTAGGTGCCCCTAACTTTCTGGTCATGAAGAAACGCCCTTTCCGGGACGCGAGGCAGACCTCGTGTTCCTGGACAGCCGGACCTTCCAGGCCAGCCCGCGCCCCACAGCCACCCGGCTGTCGCCCAGGGCGGTGATGACCGGGCCGAGGGAATCGTTGCGGATGACCTTCACCTCGCGCCCGCGCACGAAGCCGAGAGCCATCAGCCTGCCCAAGGCCCCGTGACCTCCGGCCACACCCAGGATTCTGCCGCTCTCGCCCGCCTTGAGCTCGGCGAGGAAAGCTGTGCGTTCCGCGCTCACGACGGATCCTCTCCCGCCCGCCCCGGCCGGGCTCCGCCGGAGGAGCCGCCGTGTCCGGGGTCCTGCCGCCGCCCGTTCTTCTCAAGGAACGCAACCAAACGTGAAAGAGTCTCCGGGCTGATGGAGTGCTCCAGCCGGCAGGCATCGTCGTCGGCGATATGCGCGGGGACCCCCAGGACCTCAACCAGAAGACGCCTCACGATCGTATGGCGACGGGTCACCTTGCGCGCGCTGTCCCGCCCCAGGGACGTGAGGGACACTCGCCCGTAGGGCTCCTGTTCGACGAGACCGCTCGTCTTCAGGACCGACACGGCCTGGCTGACACTGGCCTTGGCGATACCCAGGCGCCTGGCGATGTCCGTGATGCGGACCGGCTCGCCGTTCTCGCCCAGAACGAGGATGGCTTCGAGGTAGTCCTCCATGGACGACGTGAGACCCGTCGAACCGGCCATCACAAAGCACCTCCGTCAAGTGTTAGGATATGCTAACAACTTCGGGTTGTCAACAATGCCGAGTTTCTCGGCACCCGGTCAACGTTTACGGAACCGTTTTGTCCGCTGGGCCCTTGCGGTTGCCGAAGGTCTGGCGTAGAATGGTTTTGGGTATATATCCGATATAGTTACCGTCCCCTAATCTCCGGTGCCGTGAAGCAGTTCCGGACCGACGGGCCGCCCGCTGCCCCCACTGCGGCCAGGAGATCCCGGTCTTCGGCCGGAGCCATGC
>QZJP01000037.1 GCA_003599345.1 Bacillota bacterium
ATCGTGACCGTCAAAGGAGTCCTGCCCAGCGGGGAGACCTTCGTCGAGAAGGTCGGCCCGGGCGAGATGAAGCGAGTAAAGCTGGGGGAGAAAGACCTCGTTAAGCTGGCCGTCGAGCCCGCCCACGGGTTCGACGTCGGCGCCGGCCCCGGGCGCCGGGTTGAGACCGAGGCCGAGGGAGGCGTGGTCGGCATCATCATCGACGGCCGCGGGCGTCCCCTCAGCCTGCCCGAGGACGCGCAAACCAGGTCGTTGAAGCTGGTCGAGTGGTTCCGCGCTCTTGACGCATACCCGGAGGAGCCGCTTCGGCGGCTCACAGGAAGATAGGGGGGAGACCGCAATGGCCCACGCCTACACTCCCGGTCTGAAAGTGACCGACAGCACCGTTCTACGGAAGACGCGTCGCCTGCCCATCCTGGGTGAGGTCCTAGTGAGCCTGGGGGAAGATGTCGAGCCTTTCACCCCCGTCGCGAGGACCGACCTGCCGGGTGACCCGCAGACCGTGAACGCGGCCTATGTTCTCTCGCTTCTTCCCAACGAGGTCCGTTCGGCGCTCACTAAGAAGGAAGGTGACACCGTCGCCAAGGGAGAGGTCATCGGCCAGTCTGCCACCCTGTTCGGCCTGCTCAAGAAGAAGCTCCTCTCTCCCTGCGACGGCACCGTTGAGCGCATCTCCGACGTGACCGGCCAGGTCACCCTGAGAGAACCGCCGACGCCCCTTGAAATCACGGCCTACATCAGCGGCAAGATCGTGGAGGTGCTGCCGAAAGAAGGGGTCGTCGTCGAGACAGTTGGAGCCTTCATCCAGGGCATCTTCGGGGTCGGAGGGGAGACCTTCGGAACCGTCAGGTTCAGGGCCAAGGCCCCGGACAAACCTCTCGTCGCGGCCGACATCGATAGTGACTGCCGAGGGACCATCGTTGTCGGAGGGTCGCTGATAACCGGTGAAGCAATCGAAAGGGCCGCGAAACTCGGGGTCAACGCCCTCGTGGCCGGCGGCATCATCGACACGGACCTCGTCAAGTACTTGGGCTACGACATCGGGGTGGCCATCACCGGGCATGAAGACGTTCCCACGACACTAATCGTCACCGAGGGTTTCGGCCCGATGAGGATGGCCGACAAGACCTTCGAGCTCTTGAAGGCTCTGGACGGGAAGGAAGCGTCGGTCACCGGGGCGACCCAAATCCGCGCCGGCGTCATGCGTCCCGAAATCATCGTATCGGGCTGCGTTTCCCGGAAGAGCAAGGGCCAGGACGTGGGCAGTGAGGGCTTGGTGCCCGGGACCCCGGTTCGCCTCATCCGCGAGCCCTACTTCGGTCAGCTCGGCTCCGTCGTGGAGCTTCCCCCCGAACTTCAGGTCATCGAGACGGAGGCGCACGTCCGCATACTGAAGGCCCGCCTGGCAAGCGGCGAGGTCGTGACCGTACCCCGCGCCAACGTCGAGATAATCGAGGGCTAGAATCGCGGGCGAACAGCCCCCCGACCCTTGAGAAGGCCGCTCCGGGAAGCTAGGCCCCGGGCGGTCTTCCTCGTTTGGGGGGCTCTGGCAGGGTTGGCTGCCGGGCCGCTAGAATAGGCCAACGGGGTGGGACAAGGGAACCCGCCCCGAGGATACCGCGCCTAAGACGCGCGCGGGCGGGGGAGGGCGAAAGCCGGTGGCCGAAGGCTCGCTGCAGTTGTCGTTCTTCGGTGTGAGCCCGCGCGAGGACGAGGAAGCCGGGCAGGTCCCCGGCGAGCCGGAGAGCGCCGCAGCCGCGGACCTGGCCGTCCCCTTGGGAGCGACGGCCCCGACCCAGACCCCCCTTACCTCCGGCCAGGCCGGCATATTCGGTGAACGCCCCACACGAGCGGGGGCTCTCGCCGCCCTGGCGGCCCAGGCCAGGGAGTGCCGGCGCTGCGGGCTCCGGGACGAGTGCCGGGGAGTGGTCTTCGGAGAGGGCGACCCAGACTCCCTGCTACTATTCCTCGGAGAGGGTCCGGGGGCGGTCGAAGACGAGCTCGGCCGGCCCTTCGTCGGTCCGGCCGGGCAACTTCTTGACAAGATACTCTCGGCCGTGGGTTTTCGCAGGCAGGAAGTGTACATAACCAACACGGTCCTCTGCCGTCCTCCCGGCAACAGGGTGCCTTCCCCGGACGAGGTCGCCGCCTGCCGCCAATGGCTCGACCAGCGGCTGGACATCATGAAGCCGCCGCTCATCGTGTGCTTGGGCGCCTCCGCGGCGCAGAACCTCTTAGGGGCCGGTTTCCGCATAACCCGGGACCGCGGCCGGTGGTACGCCTTCGGCCCGTCCCGCGTCATGCCCACTTTCCACCCAGCGGCCCTGCTGCGCGATCCCTCTAAGAAGAGGCAGGTCTGGGAAGACATGAAGTCGGTCCGGGCTGAGTGGGAGCGCATCCGCGAGACGGGAGGAAACGGGGACCAGCCTGAGAATTGACCGGGCCGGGTAAGGCCACGCTAGCTGGTGGTCTTGCGAGCGGAGGTGGTGTTGTGCCTGGGCCGTCCGGCAGTCCGCGCTCGCGGCGACCCGCGTCTCTTCCCTCGGGCCTTCCCTGGCCCCTCGCCCTGCCCCTCACGGCCGTCACGACGTCCCAGGCCGAGACCCAGGCTGTGGGCGAGGCTCTGGCCGGCCTGCTCCGCCCGGGCGACGTGGTCGCCCTGAGCGGACCTCTCGGAGCCGGCAAGACATGCTTCGCTCGGGGCTTGGTCCGGGGACTGGGAGCGCGGGAGCCGGTGGGCAGCCCGACTTTCACCCTGGTCCGCGAGTACCAGGGGCGAGTTCCCATCAGGCACATCGACCTCTACCGTCTTGAGCCCGACGACCTACCCGACCTGGGCTGGCGCGACCTGCTGTACGGTAACGCGGTCAGCGTTATCGAATGGGCCGACAAAGCCGCGGGGACCCTCCCGGACGCCCGGTACGAGGTCGAGATTCACCCCGACGCGGACTGCGTCTCGAACCGTCGCCTGATAACCGTCTCACCCCCGCGAGACGTGGACGCCGCTCCCACGCCCGGACAAGACGGCCAAGCGCGACCCTCGGCTGCCCACGAGGGGGAGCCAAAGACGCGGGCTCACGAACCGCCGCCTTCCCCCCGGACCCGGGTCCTGCGCCCCGAGGGAGCCACCGGCTATCCCTCACGCGTCGTGGGTATCGACACATCCGCCAGGACCCGGAGCATCGGCCTCCTCTCCGAGGGTGAGATCCGCGAGCTTTTGTGGGGGCCGGGGGACGGAGAACTACTGGCTGAGGACCTGGCCTCGAGCCTCCGGGGCCTGTTCGACGAGGCCGGAGTTACGGTCCGGGACTTGGAGCTGGTGACAGTGGCGCTCGGGCCGGGCTCCTTCACCGGGGTCAAGGTCGGGTTGGCTGCCGCCAAGGCCTTGTCGTGGGCACTGGGACTCCCGTTGAAGGGCGCCGGAACCCTCGACGTGCTTGCTGCGGGAGCCCTGGCTGCCCGGGGGCGGGGCTGCCGGTACGGTGTGATGGTTCTCACCGACGCCAGGCGGGGCGAGGTCTTTGGGGCCGCGTATCTCGGCTCCCCCCGACCCCTGCCCCTTCAGGGCGGGAACGGCGCGTACATCCACGGCCCGCCGCCGTCGGTGGTCGCGGTCCTCGCCGACGCGCTCGCCGAGGCCTTCGCCTGCGCCGTCGCGGACGAGGAAGCCCCGCCCCCAGGTCTGAGGCGCCCCGCGGGCACAGCCCAGGCGCGAGGCCCGGAAATCGTGCTGGCCGGAGACTCGGCGGAGCAATCGGCCGGAGACGTCCGGGAGGCTCTAGCCCGCCACGGACTCGAGCTGCACCGGGCAGACGGGCAAGCGGATTGGGATGGGCGTGACGCGCTGGAGTGCGTCTATCCGAGAGCGGGCGACCTCATCATGCTCGGCCGGGCAAGGTTCCTGAATGAGAGAGGCGACGACCCCTTCTCGCTCCTGCCGACCTACCTCAAGGAGCCCGACATCTCACTCCCGACCGGCGGCAACCGGACACCCTCTCGGGGCAGCGGCAACCGGACGGGCTCTCGGGGCGGTGAACGCCGGTGAGCGAGAGCCGCGCGCCGCGCCAGGATTCACCGGTGGCCGCTCGCGTGAGGTTCGAGCCCATGAAGGTCACGGATCTCGACGAAGTCCTGGCCATCGAACATCTGTCCTTCCCGACCCCCTGGTCCCGGGCGGCGTATCACCGTGAACTCGTGACCAACGGCTACGCCACATACGTCGTCGGTCGTCTTGACGGCAGGGTCGTGAGCTACGGAGGGATGTGGGTCATTCTCGACGAGGCACACATCACCAACATCGCCGTGCACCCCGACTGGCGACACGCCGGTCTGGGCCGGCTGACCATGGCCGTCCTTGAAGCCAAGGCCGTGGAACTGGGGGCGGTAAGAATCACCCTGGAGGTGCGCGTTTCGAATATCACCGCCCGTCGCCTCTACGATGGGCTCGGCTATAGAGGGACGGGCGTCCGGAGGAACTACTACAGCGACACCCGCGAGGATGCCATCGTCATGTGGAAGGATCTCGTGCCCCCCGTAGGCACGGCGGGCGAGGGCGTGGAGCCCGACGGAGACGGCGGGCAGTGAGCCTAGTCCTCGGGCTCGAGACTTCCTGCGACGAGACCTCGGCCGCCGTGGTCGACGCCGGGCGGCGGGTGCTTTCGAGCATCGTAGCCTCCCAGGTGGCCGTTCACTCCCTGTACGGGGGAGTCGTGCCGGAACTGGCGTCCCGCCGGCACCTGGAGGCCCTGTTACCCGTGGTGGACCAGGCGTTGCGCCAGGCGCGGGTCGCGGCGGTCGACCTCGACGCGGTCGCGGTCACGGTCGGACCGGGCCTGGCGGGAGCTCTTGTCGTCGGGCTGGCCGCCGCGTCGGCCCTAGCCATGGCCTGGGACAGACCGCTCGTGCCGGTCAACCACCTCGAGGCCCACGTCTACGCGGGGTTCCTGGGCCCTAACGGGGCCGACGCCCCACCCCTGGTCGCCCTGGTCGTGTCGGGGGGACACACCAGCCTGGCCGAGCTGACGTCGCACGTCAGCTTCCGGCTGCTCGGCGAGACAAGGGACGACGCCGCGGGCGAAGCCTTCGACAAGGTGGCGCGACACCTCGGGCTGGGCTATCCGGGCGGGCCCATCATCGACAAGTTGGCCGCCGAGGGGGACCCTGAAGCAGTGCCGTTTCCACGGCCGCTGCTCGACACAGGCGCCCTCGATTTCTCGTTCAGTGGGTTGAAGACGGCCGTCCTCTACTATGCCCGGGACGCCGCCCGGCGCGGCGGGGCCCTGAACTTGCCGGACGTAGCCGCTTCGTTCCAGGCGGCCGTTGTGGACGTGCTGGTAGAGAAGGCCTTTCAGGCCGTCGAGAGGACGGGCGTGCGGCGCCTGGCGGTCGTGGGTGGGGTGGCCGCTAATCGAGGGTTGCGGAGGACCCTGACCGCTCGGGCGGAAGCGGAGGGACTGGACCTCGTGCTTCCCGGACCCGAATTCTGCACCGACAACGCGGCGATGGTGGCCGGTCTCGGCCATTTCCTTCTCGAGGCCGGGGCCGCCGGCGATGGCGAACCACTGCGGGCGTGCCCGTCCCTGGCGCTCGGAGGCGGCCGGCGGAAGCGGGGCCGCGGGCGGGGCGAAGCGGCCGGGCCGGCGCGAGCCGAAAGGGCCTGACCGGCCGCAGGCGAACGCGTGACCGATCCGAACCGGACGCCTGGCCGGCCGGAGCCGAGACTGCTTGCGTGGCCTGAAAGGACCGATTCGCCCTCTGACCTAGAGGCCAGCTAGAGAGGATGTGGCCGGCGGTCGGTCGAGATGGCGTTGAAGCACCGGGGCGCAGGTAGCAGGGTGTTGGGAGGGCCTCCCAAGGAACGACAGTTCGGTTCCGAACCCCAGGGGCGTTGCCCGGCAAGACATAAGAGAACCGTCAAGGGATTATGTGGATTGTCCTGTGGATACTGTGGATAAGCATAGAAAGGCCCAGCTAGATAGCGTGCCCTCTGGGGCTGGCCCTGTGCGCGACGGGGGGGCCGGCACGGGCCTGTCCGCCGCCTTAGCCGAGGCGCAAGCCACCGGGGTGCTGCCCATCACGTCGGTCTGCAACGTGGCCTGCATCTTCTGCAGCAACCCCGCCAACCCCCGGGGAGTGAGGGTTTTCCGCGTCGGGCCCCGCCCTCTCGACGACATCAGACACGCTCTCAGCCGGATGAGCCATCTCGACGAGGTCGTGATCGGCGAGTCGGCTTCCACAATCAGTGAAGGCGAGCCACTCACCCACCCGAGTTTCCGCGAGGTGATCAAGCTCGTCCGCGCCGCGCTTCCCTCGGCCCTCATCAAGCTGACCACCAACGGTACGTTGCTGACGCGCGACACGGCCCGGTTCCTAGCGCGACACGGCCCCGTCGAGGTCACCCTTTCCCTCAATACGGCGTCTCCGGAGGCCTACCGCCTCCTGCACGGGAGTGATTGCGATCCGCGCCGGGGTCCGCGGGCTCTGGCGGCAGCCGGGCTTCCGTACTTCGCGAGCATAGTCGCGGTTCCCGCGGTCTCAGGCCCACGGGACCTGGCGGCGACCGTCCGGTTCGCCGGGGATACGGGTTGCCTTCATTGCCGGGTGCTCGTGCCCGGATACACCAGGCTGACCAGGCCCGAAGTGGTCCGGCTGCTTCCTTCCCGCCCGGAGGTCGCCAGGCTCGTCGACGAGGTGCGGGCCCGGACGTCGCTGCCTCTCAGCCTCGAGCCGCCGGACGTCGAGGACCTAGAGGCGCGTGTCACCGGGGTCATCAGAGGGACGCCCGCCGACAGGGCGGGGCTGAAAGCCGGCGACGTCGTGGTGGCCGTCGGGGGGAACCCCGCTGTCTCCCGCGTCGACGCCTTCCGGAGGTGCAGGGCCGTCCTTCGAGCGGGAGCGCGGTGCTCACTTGTCGTCCGGCGAGGAGGGGCGACATTCGACGTTGCCCTCGAGCCCTCGGATGCCGGCCGTCCCGGGCTGGTGATGGACTGGGACGTGGACCCGGCCGATCTGGAGACGATACGCCGGCTAGTCGCCGCGTTCCGCGCGTCGGAGCGGTCCAAGGTCGTGGTCCTGACCTCGTCTATGGGAGCCCCACCGCTGCAAATGGCTTTTGGGGCCGCCGGACAGGGTCGGTTGGGGCCCGACGGTCCCCCGCCGGGCGTGAGGCCGGTGCCGTCACGGACCTTTGGGGGCTCCATCGGCTGTGCCGGGCTTCTGACGGTCGACGATGTGGCCGCGGTCTTGTCAGGCCATGAGGGGAGGGAGTCTCGCGTCGGCCCGGGGGACCTCGTGTTCCTGCCGCCGTCGGCGTTCGACCGGCGGGGTCTCGATCTCCTGGGACGTGGCCCCGGTGAGCTGGTCAGGCTTCTTCCGAAGGGGGCCCGTTTAGTGGTGCCGGGCCTGGCGAGCTTTGGCGCTTAGGGTCGCCGGCCCAGCCACTCCTCGTGCTGCCGGATGGTCTCCGGGCCTCGGAGGACGCGCGCCAGGTTGCCCCGGCAAAATCCCTCGTAGATTGTCGTCAGCTCCTCGCTGAAGGCGCCGAGCGCCGCGCGGGCCTGTTCGCCTTTCGTGACCGCCGCCGGGCAGTCGGGCCGGCAGGGGTAGAAGTCCTTGAGCCAGAAGGCCCAAGGCGACACCCCCGCCGGTATGTTGCCGCCGGCCTCGAGCGAGTCCTCCCGCACTCCCGCCTCCCGCAATTGCCGGGCCGACCTCTCTTCGGGCATCCCGGGGGTGCGTCCGTCTCCCTCCGCTCGCCCGGCGGTGTAGGCCTTCACACAGCAATCGGGGTAGCCGAGGAGAGCGCCCAGGTCTTGGAGGTAATCCGGGTCCCGTTCCTCGGGGTAGACATAGTAGCCGACGTCCTCCGTCGATTTGACGTGCTGTCTCGCCTGCTTCTGAATCTCGTGCCGCCGCGAGAGCATTGTCTTGAGCCTGTCACGGGTCCCGGGCAGGTGGACGTACCACTCGCGGATCGTGGGGCGCACCTCGGACTCGAGCACCTCGAGGCCCAAGGCCCGCGCCACTTCCCGGTGAACCAGGTACGACTCGCTTCCGAGCACGTTGTTCGCGAAGCTGGACCTCAGGATGCTGGTCTTGAACGCTATCGGGCTCAACCGCCGGCGCTCCAATGTGTCGCTCATCCGCGTTCTGAGGTCCCTCGCCTGGCCGGCGAGGCGGGTTCTGAACTCGAAGTCCACCTGGGCTCCGAGCACATTGCCGTCTGGAAGCTCAGCGGGTATCGTGACGATAGCCACGGGCCGGAGGCCCTGTTTGACGAGAAGGAAGCATTCCACGACGATACGCTTGTCCAGGCGCTCGTCGAGATCACCCCGGCCGAACACGCCGGATTTGTGCACAGCCACCACTCCTCACGCCCGTCTGTGACTTCGTTGAACGCTGCTTCACTCCCTGCCCGGGTCGCCACCCGGCTTGTTCCGTGCCGAAACGGAGTGATATCCTAGAGAAAACCTTGTCCAGGAAAGGCGGAGGCAGGGTGCCCGACATGCGGAAAGGCCTAACGTTCGACGATGTTCTCCTCGTGCCCAAGCACTCCGGCGTGTTGCCCCGCGACATCGACGTGTCCACGGTTCTCACTCCCACACTCCGCCTGAACATCCCCGTTCTGAGCGCCGGGATGGATACCGTGACCGAGGCCCGTATGGCTATTGCCGTCGCCCGCGAAGGCGGTCTCGGCGTGATTCACAAGAACATGTCCATAGGTCGGCAAGCCAGCGAGGTCGACAAGGTGAAGAGGTCCGAGCACGGGGTCATCGTGGACCCGTTCTTCCTCCATCCCGAAAACCGCGTGGCGGACGCCGTTGACCTGATGGAGCGCTATCACATTTCGGGAGTCCCGATTGTCGACGGCGACGGCAAACTCGTAGGCATAATCACCAACCGCGATATCAGGTTCGAAGAACGGTTCGAAAGACCGATAAGCGAGGTCATGACCGGCGAGAACCTCGTTACGGCGACGGTCGGCACGACGCTTGACGACGCGAAGCGAATCCTGGCGCGACACAAGATAGAGAAGCTGCCACTCGTCGATGCGGCTTTCCGGCTCAAAGGGCTCATCACCATCAAAGACATCGAGAAGGCTGAGAAGTACCCGAACTCGTCGAAAGACGCCAGCGGGCGTCTTCTGGTGGGCGCGGCTGTTGGGGTCGCCCGTGACTCGCGTGAACGCGCCGAGGCCCTGGCGGCCGCGGGAGTCGACGCCATCGTGATTGACAGCGCCCACGGCCATTCCGACAACGTCATCAACTTGACCCGCGAGTTGCGCCGGGCGTACCCCGACCTCTGCATCATCGCCGGTAACGTCGCTACGTCCGAAGGGGTACGGGACCTGGCCGGAGCCGGGGCCAGCATCGTCAAAGTCGGTGTCGGGCCCGGGTCCATCTGCACGACCAGAGTGGTCGCGGGCATCGGAGTGCCTCAGTTCACGGCCGTCTGGGACACCGCCCGTGAGGCGGCCCGGCGCGGAGTGACGATAGTGTCGGACGGAGGCATACGATACTCCGGTGACATAACCAAGGCCTTGGCCGCCGGGGCCGCCGCGGTGATGGTAGGCGGCCTGTTCGCCGGAACGGAAGAGAGCCCGGGTGAAACGGAGATCTACCAGGGGCGGAGCTTCAAGGTTTACCGGGGGATGGGGTCACTGGCCAGCATGAAGGAAGGTTCGCGGGACCGCTACTTCCAGGAGCATGAGCTTCAAGTCGTGAAGCTCGTGCCGGAAGGCGTCGAAGGTCGCGTTCCGTATCGGGGGCCCCTTGCCGATACTGTCTATCAGTTGATAGGTGGCTTGAAAGCAGGCATGGGCTACTGCGGTGCCCAGAGCATCAAGGAACTCCAACAAAAGGCAGAGTTCATGCAAATTACCTCGGCAGGTGTCAAGGAAAGCCACCCTCACGATGTCGAAATCACGAAAGAGCCACCCAACTACTCTTGTGACATCTAACGGGATGCGGCTAGACCTGAGGTGATACTCCCTTGGCTGTTGCCTTGCGCCCAAGCGCGAAGAACCGCATCAGCTTCATGTACTCCTCCTACATCGAGACGATTCTAAGCCTCCAGGTTCTCTACGATCCCCACCACCATGGCGCGCTCCTGCCGTGGGTGATCAGGTTCAAGGAGAAGATCTCCCCCGAGACGTACCGGGAGATCCGGTATTTCGGCGACAACATCCGAGAGTGGATCTTCCTCATCGATCTCGCGCTCGATCTTCCGGACCTCGGCCGCATGTCGTTCGCCGACGTCGTCTCCCACATCGCCAAGATGCCCCGCGAGACCTTCGTCTTCCGCCTTCTCGGCGAGAGAGTCCCGCCCGCTGAGATCGAGGCGGCCTTTGCCAGCCCGGCAAACCATGAGCTGGTCTTCCGGCGGCTCGATATAACGGGCGAGCGCCGGCAGGCCGAGATGGCCCACCTCTTCGAGGCTCCTGAGAAGATACGGAAGGAGCTATGCGAGTTCCTCATCTCCTACTGGAACGATTACTTCGAAGAGGAGTACCACTGGGTTGAGCTTCTCCTGGTGAAAGGCGTCAAGGACGAGGCCAAGCGTCTCGAGGAGGAGTCACTCCCGAGGTTTCTCGCCCGGGTCAGCGGCGGGCTGGTGACCAGGGAGAAGAAGCTGCGCCGCGCGCAGCCCGACCATCTCATCATTGAGACGCCGGGAGGACCGCTCGACGTGGCTCTGGCCGACCTGAAGGAGATCGTGCTCTTCCCGTCGCTGTTCGTGTCTCCGCAGAACATCTTCGAGCTATCGGACGGGCGGCTGGTCATGTCCTACTCAGTGCCGCCAGGAGTCTACCTGCGGCGCGATATCCTGATGCCTCCGGAGCAGCTTTCGCGGCTCCTGAAGACGCTAGCCGACGAGACCAGGCTGAAGATAATGAAGCTCATGATGCAGGACCGGCAGTGCACCCAGGGTCTCGCCGTCGAGCTCAGCCTGGCGGAGCCGACGATTTCCCGACACCTCAAGCTTCTACGCGAAGCGGACCTGATTTCTAGCGCCAAGGAAGGTAACTACATCTACTACACTCTACGGCTCGAGCGCATCGCTGAGCTGCACATGAAGATCCTGGACTTCCTCCGGAACTGACCGCCAACGTCCCAGCGGCTTGGCCGAACCGGCGCCCCCGACGCCCCTGCCGCCTGTCCGGACCCCGATGCCGCTCTTGGACGGGCTACGCCTTGGTGCTCACGCTCACCTTGTCGAGCAGGATGTAGGGCAGCCGGTACATGGCCATCGAGACCTCGACCTCCCGGCTGAGGGCCAGCAGGTGGTCGCGGAAGGCGTCGAAAACGCTGACCGAGAGCATGCAGTCCTTCACCCGGCCGGTCATCTCGCCGTTCTCTATCCTGAACCCGATGTGGATGTTGCCGGACACCTGACCGGCGTAGGGGTTCCCGGCCCACGCGCCCATGAGCCTCTCGACGTAGAGACCTTCCTTGATGCCGGCGATGAGGTCGGACAGAGGGGCGGCCCCGGGTACCAGAGTCAGGTTTGATGTCCTCGGAGCCGGCATCGCCTGCGGGTTCGGCCGGAAGCCGTTGCCCGTGCTCGCGCGGCCGAGGGCCTTCGCGGTCCTGAGGTCGAGGTAGAAGTCCTTGAGGACTCCGTTCTCGATGAGCGCCCGCTTCTGGGTGGGCACCCCCTCGTCGTCGAAAGGAGTTGTCCGTATGCCCCAGGGTAGGGTTGGGTCGTCGATGAGGGCCACCTCGTCGGAGAAGAGCTTGTCCCCGACACGGTCCTTCCAGGGAGACTCGCCCTTGACCACGGCCTTCCCGTCCAGGCAGGCTGCCATGGGGCTTATGAGATCCATCCCGGCCATCGGCGAGAAGATGACCTGGTAACTCCCGCCGCGCATCGGGACGTTGCGGCGGGCGTTCCGGTACAGCCATACGATATGGTCGGTCAGGCCCCTGAAGTCTATGTCGAGACGCCGCGAGGCCCGGAATCCGAACGCGTGGATCATGTTATCGGGCTCGACGAGTTCCGCGCCGCCGAAGACCACCGCCCCGGTGGCCCGGTTCGATACGTCCTGCCCCCCCGAGGTGGTGACGCGGTAAGAGCCGATGACCTTCTCCACCGTGGCCGAGGCCAGGACTCCATCCTCCATGGCGGCCAAGGTCTCCACCATCTCGCCGCCTGCCGCGAGCATCTCCTCCTGCGGCCACGAGGCCGCGCCCTCGTCATAGCCCTCGAGGTCGTCGCGTACGGGGCTCCCGGGGGCGAAGTCGAGGTCGGCGTCCGGGCCGAACTCAGCCGCGCGCGCCGCCATGTCGACGACCTCGGTGTCTCCCGGCCGGGTCGACGTGGCGAAGCCCAGCCGGCCGTCCTTGATGACCCTGACGGCGACCACCGCCGTCTGGGCCGTCTCCATGGACTTGAGCCGGTTGTTGTCGTAGTTGACGGGAGTGGAGGCAGCCACGGTCTGGTAGACCTCAGCCTGAGAGCAATTGAGCTTGGAGGCCTTTTCGAGAAGGACCTCGGGGTCGAACGTGCTCTGGACCTTGCCCGCGGGGCTCTTCATCGGGCCTTACCCCCAATCACGGCCTTCGAGATCCTGATGTGCGGGCTGCCCTGGCTGGTTGCCAGGGGCGCCTGCCTGCCTTTGCCGCATCCGCCCGCCCCGTCACGCGTGCAGAAGTCGTTGCCTATCATGTCGATGTTCTTCAGGGTGGTGAAGACGTTCCCCGTCAGGGTGACGTTCCGCACAACCTCGGCCAGTTTACCGTCGCGGATCATGACGGCGTCGCCCGCCGTGAAGGTGAACATCTCACCCGATGTCTCCCCGCCGTACGCCTCCCGGCAGTAGACGCCGAGCTTGATGCCCTCCAGTAAGTCGTCGAACTTCGCCTCACCGGTCTCGATGCACGTGGTCCGCATCCGGCAGATGGGCGGGAAGCGATAGTCGACGGCCCGGGCGTTGCCTGTCGGGGTCTCGCCCATTTTGCCGGCGGTCTCGCGCGAGTGCAGGCGCCCCACTAGCTTCCCTTCCCTGATGAGATAGGTCTTGCCGGTGGGCACTCCCTCCTCGTCATACTTGAGGTAGCCCCTGACCCCGGGAATCGTCCCGGAGTCGAAGACATTGAGCTTCTCCACGCCGAACTGCCGCCCCAGGGTCATAACCTTCTGGAGGTTGGGGTTCTCGTAGACGTTGTCGCCCTCGCTCAAGTGGCCGAAAGCCTCGTGGATGAAGACCCCGGCCAGTAAGGGGTCCAGGATAACCGGGTACTCGCCGGCGTCGACCACTGGCGCGTCGAGCAGGGCCGCCGCTCGCCCGCATGTATCCGCGACCTTCTCTTCCAGGCCCCTCGCCACGCCGAAGGTGTTCGAGGAGCCGAAGCCTGTCGCCAGCATCTGAGTCTGACCCGCCCGGGACGCGACGGCCACGATGTGCCCCCCGAGGTCGAGCCGTTCCTGGTCGATGTAGGTACCCTCGGAGTTGGCAAACCGCAGTCGCGAGAACTTGTCGAAGTACCTGACCGAGGAGGTGGCTATGGGCGGTCCGAAGCGGAGCACCTGGCGGTTGTAGCCTTCCAGAAGCTCCTTCTTCTTGGCCAGGGGCACCCGCCGCGGGTCCTCGCCGAGGTCCACGGTCACCCTGTCCTGGACGACCGGCGCCGGGGCGAGCGTCGATTCCCCCGCCTGCCTCTCACTGACCAGCCTGGCCTGCTTCACGGCCAGGGCGACCTTCTCCTTGAGGTCATCGAGGCTGTTGAAGCTGACGAAGCCCCAGCCGCCCTTGACAAGCGCCCGGACGTTGCCCCCATAGAGGACGGACTCACCGATGCTGTCGAGCACAGGGCCGCGAAACGCGATCTGGGTGACCTGTGACTCCTCGACGCGTATCTCGACGTAGTCGGCCGGCTGGCCCTTGACTAGGCTCTTGAGATGACTCTCCAACCTATGCGTTCCCCCCTTAGCCCCTCGACGTTCGGGTGGTGACCCCGGGCAGGCCTGGTCATGGCCCTAGCGGGGCCTGGCGGACGCCCTTTCCCCCTTCGCGAACGGGCGCCGGAGCCCTGATTTCTACGGAAAGCTGGAAGCTCCTACAATCTGTCGCGCCGCGGGCGGCGGGTCCCGAAACCGAAGGTTTTCCGGGTCCGTCATATAACACACCAGTAGCCAGTCGCCCGCGCTATACCACAAGGACCTTGGGTGAACACTCACTGGTGACGGCGGGTGCCGGGGGAGCATGGGCGGGGGGATTGCCATGGACGACCTGACAGGCAGGCTGGCCCGGTTCACGTTCATCGGGGTCGCCGTCCTGGCTCTGGCTTCGTGCGCCATGCGGCGCCTCGCCGGGCTCGCGGCGCTTTCAACCCCATTCATCCACTTCCTGGCCACTGTCACCGTGGTCAAACTCGTCGGCGACGCCGTCTACTTCCTCGTCTCGCCCCGCTACCGCGAGATCACTCAACTGGAGGACTACCTTGGTAACGATTTCCTCACGTTCTACAGATTCGGCCTGCCCCTGGCCATCGTCCAGACCCTGGCCTTGAACCAGGCGATGGTGCCCATCAGCCTCACGGGCCTGTGGAGCGGGCCCGCCGCCGCGACCATCCTTGTCGTCGCCAACCGCTGGCTTGTCGAACAGGCCACGGTGAGGCGTCGGAAGGCAAGGGGTGATATCCCCGTTGTCAGAGACGGCAAGGCCCACTGACAGTCCCGTCATCCTTCTCGTCGACGACGAGGCGAGCCTGACCAAGGGGCTGCGCCTGACGTTCGAGCGCGAAGGCTTCCGCGTTCTCGTGGCCGCGGACGGCCGGGAGGCTCTGGAGACGGTGCGCGAGAACTCTCCCGACCTGGTGGTCCTCGACCTGATGCTTCCGGTCATCAGCGGTATGGACGTGTGCCGCCGCCTGCGGTCGGACCCCGACCCGGCCCTACGGGGAGTCCCCATCATCATGCTCACGGCCCGTGACGATGAGGTCGACAAGGTCGTCGGGCTCGAGCTCGGGGCGGACGACTATGTCACGAAGCCCTTCAACTCCCGTGAACTCGTGGCCCGGGTCAGGGCGGCCCTCAGGCGCCGCGAGCTCGACCGCATGGCGTCGGCCAGGCCCGGTTTCCCCTTCCCCGGGGGTCTAGGGCCTAGAGCCGAGGACCCGGCGGGCGCGCGGCGCGGCGCGGCGGAGCCCGAACTGGCCCCCATCACTCTGGGTGACATGGTCATCGACCCGGAGAGGCGCCGGGTGACCGTCGGCGGCCGCCCCGCGAACCTGACGGCCACGGAATTCGACCTCCTGGCCTACCTCGCGGCGTCGCCGGGCCGCGTTTACCAGCGGGAGCAGCTTCTCACGGCCGTATGGGGATATGAGTTCGCCGGGGCGGACCGTACCGTCGACGTGCACATCCGGCGACTACGGGAGAAGATAGAACCTGACCCGTCGAACCCGGCATACGTCCTCACCTCCTGGGGCCGCGGTTACTACTTCAACGACGCTCTCGACACCGCCGGTGCCGGCCCCCCGGCGGGCAATGGCGGCCGGGGCGATAACCGCGGCCCTAGCGGCAGCGGCCGGAGTGTCCAGGGTGACCGCCGGTGAAGAGTCTCGCCGCCCGGCTGGCCGCCACTTACCTTCTCGTCGTCTTCCTGGCCCTCGCGGCGGTGGATTTTCTCGTCCTCGGGTCCATCGAGGCGTTCACCCTCCGGCAGCGCGAGATCGCGACCTTCACGTCCACCAACATCGCCGTGAACCAGGTCGAGCCTTTCTACCGCGACCGGCAGCCCGGCATCGGCGAAACCGCGCTCATCCAGATAGCCAGGGCCCACGCCGGCCAGTCGGGTTCGAGGGTGCTGGTGATTGACGGCCTCGGCCGCGTGGTGGCTGACTCGCAATGGAGCGGTGGTCTCGTGGGCCGGACCCTGACCCACCCCGAGGTCGCCCGGGCTCTTGCCGGCCAGTCGGCGAGCGGCCAGCGGTACCTGGAGGGGGCGGGCCGGGTGCTGTACACCGTCGCGCCCGTGCTTGAGAACAAGGTGCCGGTCGGGGCGGTGTTCCTGTCCACCTCTCTCGAGGATATCTACGCGGGGCTCACGGACATAGCCCGGACGATGCTCATAATGAGCGCCATCGCCCTGCTCGTCGCGGCCCTTGTCGGACTGGGGGTCGCCCGTACCATCACCGGGCCCGTGACCCGGCTCACCCGGGCCGTCGAGCGGATGGGCCGCGGGGAACTGGAACAGAGAGTCCGAGTCCACGGCCGCGACGAGGTGGCCACCCTGTCGAGGACGTTTAACGAGATGGCCGAGCGCTTGCACGAGGAGGACGTGAGGCGCCGTGAGTTCCTGGCCGACGTCGCCCACGAACTCCAGACGCCGGTCGCCTCCATCCGGGCCATGGCCGAACCTCTCGCGGCCGGACGAGGCCCGGGTCCTAATGGCGGAACACGCGAGTACGACATAAAGACCTACAAGGAACTGGCCCACGACATGGAGGCCCAATCAGAGCGGCTGGGCCGGCTGGTGGGGGATCTTCTCGAACTCGCCCGGCTCGAATCCCCCAAGGTGTCCCTGACCATGGAGGACATCGACCTGACCGGCTTGGCCGCGGGGCTCGTCCGGGAGCTCAAGCCACAGGCCCAGGCCGCCGGCGTGGACCTGGGTACCGGACGTCTCGACCCTGTTCGCGTCACCGGGGACGGTCTGCGGCTCGAGCAGGTGCTCGTGAACCTGGTTACCAACGGGCTGAAGTACGCGGGCGCGGGGCGCAGGGTCGTCGTCGAGGTCCGCCGGCGCGGGTCTGAGGCTGTGCTGACCGTCGCCGACAACGGTCCCGGCATCCCTTCCGAGCACGTGGGGCACATCTTCGAGCGCTTCTACCGTGTGGACCGGTCGCGAAGCCGCCGGGGCGGGGGTACCGGGCTCGGGCTAGCCATCGTCAAGCGGGTCGTGGAGTTGCACGGAGGCACGGTATCGGTGCGGAGCAAGGAAGGCGAGGGCACGACGTTCGAGGTCGTCCTGCCCGCCCGCTAGCGGTGGGGGTGCCGTGGGGCGCTGAAAGGCATCGGGGCTCCGGTTCGGCCTTGACGAACAGAGTCACGGCTAGGCCGCAGGG
>QZJP01000025.1 GCA_003599345.1 Bacillota bacterium
GATTCGGGCGTCCCGGTCCGGCGGGTGCGGGAGGCGAGAGCACCCTCTGGGTGCTCCAGGCAAGGCCCATAACCGCCTATTCCTTCTCTCCGGACGCCGGCCAGTGGACAACCGCCAACTTCCGGGAGGTCATGCCCGGTTTCGCCTCGCTCCTCGGCCAATCGCAGTCGTTCCACCACGACTTCTCCCGGGCGCAGGAGGAGCTCTTCCGGCGGCTCAGGCTGTGGCGGCCGGAAGACGAGGGCACCGTCTGGTCGAGGACCTTCTTCGGCCACGGCTACTGGAACGTCGGGGCCACTAAGCGCGCCGCGTCCCGGATTCCCGGATTCAACGAGCGCTCCTTCGACCGCACCGTGGGTATCGACCCCACGTACGTGGGCGACGGCCTGGTGACTCCATGGAACCCGAAGACCATTGCCGGGGCCATCCCGGTCCTCGTGGCCCTCGGACGCGAGTACCGCCGGATACCCGAGGAGGCAAAGGCCTTCACGGAGTGGTTCGACCGGGAGGAACCCGGCTGGGACGAGATATGCCCGGCGGAGCTCGACGACGCCGCCCTGGCCGAGCGGGTGCGGTGGGGCCTCGACCTCCACTGGCAGGTAAACCGCTGGGCGCTTTTGACCTCGCTCCTCTCCACCCAAGCCCAGGAGGACTTCCACCGCACGATGGCCGCTCTGGATCGCAAGCGTTCGGCCGGGGCGACACCGGATCTCCCCACCGAGGCCAGGCTCATGACCGGCCTCGAGGGGATGGCGACCGCCAGACCCCTTCACGACATGTGGGAGCTGGCGGACAGCCTTCGACGGTACCCCGGGGCGCTGGACCTGCTCAGGAACACGGCACCGGGCGAGCTCGCGCGGCGCCTCCCCGCGCTGGCCCGGAGCGGGCCGGACGCGGAAGCCTGGCGGCTGGTCGCCGGCTGGATAGCGCGCTACCGTTACATGTCCAACATAGACGAGGACCCGTCGGTACCGAGGTGGCACGAGGACCCGTCCGTGCCCCTCTCGATGCTCCGCGGATACGTCGCGGACGCCGCCAACGGGCGGGAGGGGACACCGGCGGGGACACCGGCGGGGACGGCGGCGCCCCGTGGGAGGGCCGGCGGGCGCAGGCCCGATGAGGATGCCGAGCGGCAGAGGAAGGTCCGGGCGGAGGAAGAGGCCAGGGCCCGGGCGGTGGGCCGCCGGTGGCTGCGCTACGGGCTTGACCCGTTCTGGCTCGGCCGGTTTCAAAAGCAATACGAGCTGGTCAAGACCTTCTGCCGGTGGCGCGAGGAGACCCGGGTCTACCTTAGCCGGGCCCGCTACCACACGCGCAGGTTCCTCGTCGAGCAGGCCGGAAGGTGGGCGGCCGCGGGTCTCCTGGCCGACGCCGACGACATCTTCTGGCTGACGCGGGATGAGGTCCTGGCGCTGGCAGGGAGGGAGTCGCGCGCCCCCTCGGGCGGGGAGAGTTCATCTCCGCCCCCGGACTTCGACCGGGCGCGGGAGGCGGCCCGGCGCCGGCGCTCCCTGGCCGTGCTCTATCGCAACTTCGCCGTCCCGTCCAACATCCAGCCGGGGCCCTTCGGCCCGGACGGTCAGCCGCGCGCGGGAGCGGCCGTTGGCGTGGCCTCGATGGAGCGCGCGGGAGCGACGGCGGAGGGCGGGCCGGCGCTCTTGACGGGCGTGGGCTGCTCGGCAGGTACGGCCACGGCCCGTTGCCGGGTGGCGAGGGACATCGTCGAGGCCGCCGGGCTCAGGGCCGGCGAGATTCTCGTCGCCCCCCACGCGAATCCGGCCTGGGTACCTCTCTTCAACCTCGCGGCCGGTCTGGTCCTGGAGGAAGGCGGGCTCCTATCGCACAGCGCGGTGGTCGCCAGGGAATACGGCGTCCCGGCGGTCCTTCAGGTGAAGAGGGCGACAGAGCTTCTGAGGACGGGCGACGTCGTGAGTATCGACGGCCTGACGGGCACGGTCCTGGTGTCCCGAACCCAAGCCTGACCTAGTCGAAGACGAAGACTGCCTTGACCGCCCGGCTCGACCCCTTGTCGGTGAGGATACGCAAGGCTTTTCGGTAGTCCTCGAGGCGGAAGCGGTGTGTCACCAGCTTCTCAAGCTCAAACATCCCGCTCGACAGCATCCGGAGAGCCGTGTCGAAGGTCCTCTCGCGCCGCCCAACGACCTCCTCCCACCCGTAACAGAAGGCCCCCTGGATACGAAGCTCCTTCCGCCACACGTGGCTCCAGTCGATGCCGGGAGGGGCCGCGGCCAGGCCGACCAGGACGACCTCCCCGCCGGGGGCGGCGAAGCGCAGGGCCGTGTCGAGGGCGGAGCGGCTCCCGGCGCACTCGAAGACTCTGTTTGCCCCGGTGGTCGGAACGCGCCGGCCGACGACCGGCTTGAGGAGCCTGGCTCCCAGGGTCCCGGCGAGGGTGTCCTCCCAGCCGGAACCGGCCATCACGACCTCGTCGGCCCCGAACTGCCTGGCAAGGCCGGCCTGGTGTTCGTGCCGGACCAGGGCGATGACCCTGGAGCGGTCACCGAGGAAACGGAGCGAGGCGAGAACGCCCAACCCTATCACGCCGCCGCCTATGACGAGTGTAGCCCCCTCAGGAGGAACCTCGCCCGGGACACCGCCCGGGGCACTCGTCATCACGGCGTGGAGGGCCACGGCAAGGGGCTCGGTGAGCACGGCGGCGGCGTCGCTGACCGAGTCCGGCACCGTGAACAACTGGGTCTTGTGCGCCAGGAAGAGGGGGCTCCACGTCCCACCGGTGTCCCGGCAACTCCCGATGAGCATGCCCGGTGCCAGCGTGCCGCAGGTCGTGTTCTCGCACACGGCGTAATTGCCGGCCCTACACGAAGGACACGGAGGGTCGATGCCCCTGGTCGTGCACGGGAGGAGGGGGTCCACCACCACGCGCCGGCCGGGCGTGAGGTCGGGCCCCACACCTTCGCCGGCCTCGACAAGGACACCGACGTTCTCGTGCCCGATGGTGAAAGGGAAGGACGTGAAGGCCGACGCGGCCGGGCTGGTCTCCTGCATCACGAGGTGCAGGTCACTGCCGCAGATGCCCGCGAGGCGGGTCTTCACGACAGCCCAGTCAGGGCCGGGGATGGAAGGCTCGGGTACGTCGCGAAGCTTGAGACAGGATAACGGCCCCCAGCAGGCCGCGCGGGAGATGCGGCCCAGGGCCATGGTCGCCGCGTAGCCGGGCAGTGAGCCAGTGTACTGGAGAGCCTTCATGTCTGGAGAACCCCCTTCTGACGCAGCCGCTCGATGTGCTTCCGGGTAGCGACGAGGTCCCACATGTAGATCCACGGGTCGGCGTGGTAGCGGGAACCGTAGAGCAGTCCTTCCCGCAGAAGCTCCTCCTCGGAGGCGCCGTTGCCGAGAACCTCGAGGGCCCGGCGGTCCCGCTCTCCGATGACGCCGAGGTAGTCCTCGAGACGCTGGGCGAAGTCCGCCTTGCGGACTAACCCCTCCTGGTGGCCGGTGAGGTACCAGTCCGCGTCCAGGGCCAGGAGGGCTCGAGCCGAGACGGCGAAAGCGTCCATGTCCCCGTCGGTTCCGGCGTACCACGGCCCGAACCTGGTGAGGTCGATATCGGCGGTATAGACGAGCCCCTCGTCCGGGAAGAACGGGCAGGCCAGACCGGCCGTGTGACCCGGGGTGTGGACCATGACGGCACGCACCGAGCCGACATTGAACTCGCCGTAGGGATATGACCTTGCCGGCGTCCTGGTCGAGAGCCACCACTCGGGGCGGTAGGCCGGGGAATGAGGGGCCCGAGGGGTGACCCCTCCCCCTCTCCGGCTGGCCGCGACTCCCCCGGTCCGGGCCAGTTTGTCGATCCAGTCCTTCACGCCCTCGTCTCCGTAGACCTCCCTGATGCCGAGCCGGCTTCCGACTTCCTCGAGGTCGGGAAAGCAGTTCTTCTCGACCTCGTTGAGGAGAACCGGCGACCCGCGGAAGAAGTGGTTGCCCCAGATGTGATCGAAGTGGTAGTGGGTGTTGACGACCAGGTCGACCCGGCCGGCGAAGGCCTTCAGGGCCTCCAGCCCCGCCCCCGGGTCGATGACCGCCCGTTCCGTGAGGCCGTCGACATAGAGGCTGGTGCAATTGGGGAAGACGCTCGACGGCTCCCCGAAGATGACGGACACCGGGCCAAAACGCGTTCGACGCAGGTTCTTCTCCATAGGCTGTTATTACTGGACGGAGGGGACATAAACCTGCCTGTGTAGCCCCGACTGCCTGGCCCTGCTTGCGTTACCTACAGCGTAGCCCTGACCGCGAGTCTCGTCCTAGCGGCGCACTTCCACGGGCATCCCCACCTCCACCCTCTCATAGAGCTCGATGACGTCCTCGTTCCGGAGCCGCACGCAGCCCCCGGAGTGGTAACCTCCGATGGATTCGGGCTCGTCGGTGCCGTGGATCCCGTACTTGTGCCCGGCGGGAGCTCGCGGGTCGCCGGCCGGCCCGCGCTTGTCCGCTGCGTCTGGAACGCTCAGGCCGAGCCACCTCGGCCCGTAGCGGGGATCACCCGGGTCGGCCGACTTGTTCGCCACGGTGAAGTGCCCCTCGGGGGTGAAGAACGGAGCCTTGCCTGTGGCCACGTCGTAGCGGCGGACGACCCGCCCGTCCTCGAAGACGAACAGCCAGTTGGCGGACTTGACTACCACCAGACCGGTGCCGCCGCCGGGCGGCAAAGGCGGGTAGAGGGACGCCAAGGCGCGATGGACGGGGACCCATCGTACGGTAGCCAAGACGTAGAGGCTTGCGGCGAGAAGGAGGATGGCCGGGAACGGTAGCCGGACGTTACGCATGGCGGTGCTAGGGTTGGCGGGGGACGCCCCGGACATACCCGGGCACCCCATGGTTCACCCCGGCCGCGATGAGGACGGTTCACCTCGGCCGTGCCCCCGACCGTGCCTAGGACCCTCCGGGGCGCCGGGGCGGCCGAGGGCCAGGCTGACCGCCTCCTCCGGAGTATCAGCCTCGACGAGTCCCGGATCGCGTTCGCCGCGGCGTTCGAGCCGCCACGTGCCGAGCCCGACCACTGGGCGTCCGACATTGAGGGCCAACCCTATCTCCGATAAGGTCCCGTAGCCGCCCCCGACGGCGATGACGGCGTCGGCCGTCTTCACGATGATGGCGTTCCGGGCGTTACCCATTCCGGTGGCCACGGCCACGGTGAGGTAGGGGTTCGCCTGGCCGCGGTCTTCCTCGGGGAGGATGCCGACGACGAGGCCGCCGGCTTTCCGCGCCCCCCTGGACGCGGCCTCCATCACCCCGCCCTTCCCGCCCGAGACGAGAACGGCGCCGGCCCGCGCGATGAGCTCCCCCACCTCCTCGGCCTTCCGGAGCTCCTCCTCTCCGGCGAACGCGCCGCCGATGACCGCGATGTGGATGGGCGCAGTCACTTCCTGGTTCTCCTTCCGTGCTACGTCTCCGCCTCGTGCCCCCGGTCCCGGTCCCTTCCCAGAACCGCCCGGAAGGCCCGGGCCGACGGCTCGTCCTCGCCGAGTATCTCCAGAACGACCGGCCCACCGAACCCGCTCTCCAGAAGGACTCTCACCAGGCCGTCGAGGTCGAGGACCCCCTCGCCCAGGGGCTTGTGCGCCCGTTCCTCTTCGGCCCCATGGCCGGTCTCCGGCACGCCGTCGTGGAGGTGCAGCCCCAAAACGCGCCCTTTCATCTCGCCGAAGAGAGCCGCCGGGTCTTGCCCCTCGGCCACGGCGTGGCCGATATCAAGGCACACCCTCACGTCCGCGGCCTCGACGAGGAAACGGAAGAGGCCGATGGGCATGCCCTCGAGGTTCTCCAGAGCCAGGACCGGCCCCAAGACCCCCCGCCGGAGCCGCTGGAGGGCCGGCACGAGCCGCTGGCCGAAGGCCTGCATCAGCCCGGGCCTCGCCGTCTCGGGCGTGGCCAGCAGCACGGCCTGGGTGGCGTAGTTGGCGGGATGAACCGAGGCCATCACCGGCTCCAGCGGGGTGAGGGCCGTCATGGCGGCCTCGACCGACCTCAGGCTCCCCTCCCACACCTCACAGTCGAGCGAGGTCAGGTCGACCCAGGCGAAGGGCAGGTGGACCGTGGCCCCCAGCCCCTCGCTCCGGAGGATACGGGCGGCCTCCGACCAGACGTCCTGGCTCGAATAGGGGTCGGACACCAGGCATATGTCCCCGGGGAACTCCACGTAGCCGGCTCCTAGAGCGCGGAGGGCTCGTATCTCGGCCGGCAAGGCTTGGAGCATGTCTCCGGGAGGCCGGGGGCTGAAGCGGTCCGTCCAGAGCGAACGGCACGGCAGGGAAAGCATGGGCAGGCGGCCGGCATCGGGTAGAGAGATGTCATCCATAGTGTCCAGTTTCAGCCTTGATGTTCCCGATACCTTCCCCCGGGTTTCCCACAGGCCATCACCTACCCGAGGCCGGCGGATGAAACCACTGCTTGCCGTCGGGAACGGTGGGTGATATGGTTGAGCCACTCGTTTCGCGGCCCGTCCCAGCGGCGGGGGAAGCCCGGAGCACGGGCCGAGAGGGGGAAGGTTAACGTGCGGCTCTCCTCGCTGCTCAGAAACCCTGCCAGCGCCGTGACCCACTTCCTGGGCGCACTACTCTCGGCTGTCGGTCTGGGTTTTCTCATCCAGAGGGCGGTGGCCGCCGGGACAGTCTGGCACCTGGTGTCTTTCCCCATCTTCGGGACGGGCCTGCTCCTGCTCTATACGGCGAGCACTCTCTACCACTCCCTGCGCCTGCCCCCCGAATCAGTCAAGGCACTCCGCAGAATCGACCACATCATGGTTTTCGTGCTCATCGCCTCGACCTATACGCCCTTCTGCCTGGTGCCTCTCCGCGGGCCCTGGGGTTGGTCGCTGTTCGGCACGGCGTGGGGCCTGGCCGCCGCCGGCGCCGTGCTCAAGCTTGTCTGGCTGGAGGCGCCCCGCTGGCTGTCCACGGGGTTTTACGTGGCCATGGGCTGGCTGGTCATCATCGCCGTCTACCCACTGGCGAAGACAGTCACGCCCGCCGGTCTGGCCTGGCTGGCAGCCGGCGGCTTCCTCTACACCACCGGCGCGGTCTGTTACGCCACCAAATGGCCTGACCCCTGGCCGGGCCGGTTCGGTTTCCATGAGATATGGCATCTGTTCGTCATCGGAGGAAGCCTGTCCCACTTCGCCGCGGTGCTCTCCCTGGCGTAAGGGACTTCAGCCTGGCGTGGCCGACGGCAGAAGCCCGGGCCGGGCAGGAAGCCCAGGAGTCGTGCTGAACTGCGGGACTCATGGGAGACAGAGCGGGAAACCTTAGGTTCCGCCCGCATCCGGGCCTGGGGAGTTACGACATCCTCCATGACGGCAAGCACCTCCTCGACGGTGTACACCTCGGCGTCGTCCTCGAGGACGGGACGTGGCTTCCGCCGGGAACCCACGACGGCCTGGAAGTCCGGGCCCACCTTGACACCGCGAGCGTGGGGACGTTCGAGGCGGTGCTGGTCACCCTCGCGCTGGCTAACCACGGAACGAAGGACGTGGGGGTCTCGGCCTTCGTTCCATTCTCGGCTGAAGTGCCCACCTCCGGGGCGATGTTCCGCAACGGATGGCAGTCCTGGAGTTTCGCCGGATGCTGGCCGGTCGGCGAGTCGGACCCGGACCAGGTGGACCTTCACAGCCTGGCAAGGCACGGGCGCGCCTGGGACCCCGGCCGGGCCGTCGTCAGCGACTGGCTCACCGTTCTGGGCGGCGACCCGTGGCTGGCCCTCGGTTTCGTCACCGGGCGCGACCAGTTCGGAGACCTCACTGTCGAGGGGGAGCGGCTGACCGCGCGCTCCTGGGCCGACCGGGTGCCCGTGGGTCCGGGTGAGACCCTGAAATCAGAAGTCTTCGCCATGATGGCCGGCCACCGTGACCCGTGGGCGGCGCTCGAGGCGCTGGCGGACGAGACCGGACGGCGGGCGCGGAAGGCGGCGGGGGAGCCCGGCCCACCCCCGGTTCCCACGGGTTGGTGTACCTGGTACCACTACTTCCACGGCATCAGTGAGGAGAGCGTCCTCGCTGATCTCCAGGGCCTGGCCCGGCTGAGGCTCACCTTGCCGCTCGACCTCTTCCAGGTTGACGACGGCTACCAGGCAGCCGTCGGGAACTGGCTCGAGACCAACCCTAAGTTCCCCCGGGGGATGAGGTGGCTTGCCGGGCGCGTCCGCGAGGCGGGCTTCGAGCCGGGCCTGTGGCTGGCCCCGTTCACCGTCATGGCCGGGACGCCGGCCTTCGACAATCACCCCGAGTGGGTCCTCCGCGATGAAAGCGGTCGCCCCGTGGAGGCCGGCATCAACTGGGGCGGGCCGTTCTACGGCCTCGACGTGACGAACCCCGAGGTGGAGGAGCACCTCCGCCACGTCTTCCGGACGGTGGTCCGGGACTGGGGCTACCGCTATCTCAAGCTGGACTTCATCTACTGCGCTTCCCTACCCGGCCGGAGACACGACCCCCGGGTGACCAGGGCGGCCGCCTTGCGGCGGGGCCTCGAACTCGTGAGGGACGAAGTTCCCGAGGCGTTCGTCCTTGGCTGCGGGTCCCCCCTCCTCCCGGCCGCCGGCCTGGTCGACGCGATGCGCATTGGGCCCGACGTGGCCCCCTTCTGGTCCGCACCGCCGCCCCTCGACAAGGACCCGTCCTTCCCGTCGGCGGTGAACTCCATCCGGAACATCTTCGCCCGGGCCTTCACGCACGGCCGGCTGTGGGTCAACGACCCCGATTGCCTCCTCGTCCGTGAGGAGGACAGCCAGCTCACCCCGGACGAGGTTCGGACGCTGGCCACGGCCATAGCCTTCTCCGGAGGGGCCCTCGTCCTCAGCGACGCACCGGCGGCCCTCGCGCCCGAGCGGCTCGATCTCGTGCGCCGGGCCCTGCCGCCCTCGGGAAGAGCCTGCCGCCTTGTGGACCCGCTGGGCGGGGTTCTACCGGAAGTGGCGGTCGTCCCACCGCAGGTACAAAGCGAGGCACAAGCCCAGTCCTGCACCGTCGCTTTTTTCAACTGGTCCGACGCGCCCGAGGCGGGCCGCCGGGCCGACATCGGATCGGCGCTGCGGGCCGCCGGCTGGAGGGCCGATGCCTGGCACGTGTTCGACTTCTGGGCCGGTCGCTACGTGGGCCGGTTCTCGCGCGAAGCCCCGCGGGTTCCCCTGCCCGATATCCCACCTCACGGCTGCGTCGTCCTCGGACTCACCGAGGACCGGCCGGGGGTACCTGTTGTCGTTGCGAGCGACCGCCACGTGATTCAAGGCCCCCCGTTCCTCAGCCAGCGGTGGGATGATGCCGGCAGGGCCCTCACGGTGGAGGTCCACCCGGGCGGGCCGGAACGGGTGACGGTCTGGGTGGCCGCCCCGTCCTCCCGCCGGGTCCTGGTTCCCGAGCCGGCGCCTCGCCCACCCGCGCCCGTATCCCTCGTCGGCGAGACCGCGCATGACTGGGGCCGGCTGCTTGCCTACCGGACCCGCAACTCCGCCAGGGGACCTGTAACGCTGTTGCGCGTCCTTTAACGCCGCCCCAGAATCTTCTGAATAGATGTAGGACTTCCCCGCCCTCCGTCGAAACGTGGCTGGTTTCCCAGGCAGGCCCAGAACCCAGCAGTCTGCGCCTTGGACCTGGCCGCGCTGCGTAAGCTTTCGAAGGGGGTCTTGCACGATGGAGGACCGTCCCTGGTACGCTCACTGGCCGAAAGGCCTCCAGGTATCCCTGGACTACCCCGACGTTGCCGTGCCGAAGTTCCTCGAGAGCGCCGCCTACAGGCACCCCGACCGCACGGCCGTCGTCTTCCAAATCGGCGAAGGGACCATGACCTACACGGAGCTCCACGAGAAGGCCCGCCGGTTCGCCGCGGCCCTGGCCGGGCTGGGTGTCCGGAAAGGCGAAGTGGTGACCCTGCACCTCCCCAACTGCCCCCAGTTCATCATCGCCTACTACGGCCTGCTCATGATCGGGGCCACGTTTTCGCCCTGCTTCCCGCTCCTGGGCGTGAACGAGCTCCGGCATCAGCTCGTCGATTCCGGCGCCCGGACCATAGTCACGTTCGACATGTTCGCCCCCACCATCCAGTCCATACGCCACGACACGGACCTGAAGAGGGTCATCATCACCGGCATACAGGAGAACCTGCCCCCCTACACTCCGGTCGACGTGAAACCCTACGGGGGCAAGACGTGGAGCTTCCAGGCGCTCCTCGATGAGACAAAATCCGAACCTCCCGAGGTGAAGATCGACCCGGCCAAGGACCTCGCCCACCTTGCCTACACGGGCGGGACGACCGGTCTTTCCAAGGGCGTCATGCTCACCCACAGGGCGGTCGTGGTGAACACGATGCAGTTCGCCCACTGGGCGGGGAGCGGACGGCCAATACTGGGTGACGACGGCTATCTCGACTCGGCCGACCGGTACGAGCCCGGACCGGGCGAACCGTGGGAGTACCCCACGAAGACCGGCGAGACCACCGTCGTCATCGTTGTCCCGTGGTCGCACGCCATGGGAAGTATAGGCTATCTGAACAACCCCGTTTACGGCGCCGCCACCATGATTGTCCACCCACGCTTCGACCCGGCGGCCTACGCCAACGACATCCCCAAGCATAAGGCCACGGCTTGGGGTGGCGCCCCCCAGGTGCTCCAGGGAGTGGCCGGCGTGGAGGGCATCGAGTCCCTTGACTTCTCAAGCGTGAAGTACATCAGCAGCGGCGCGGCCCCGCTCCCGGTCGAACTCCTGCGGCGCGTCCGGGAACTGGTCCCGGACGCCGTGGTCATGGAAGGCTACGGGATGACCGAAATGACCATGGGGGCCGTGGCCAACCCCGCCAACCGCTCCGGTCTACGGAAGCCCGGCTCCGTCGGCATCCCGGTCTTCGACACCGACGTCAAGATTGTGGACCTTGACGACCCGGACATCGAGATAGGGTTCAACGAGCTCGGGGAGGTGTGCCTCCGCGGGCCGCAGATGATGCTCGGCTACTGGAAGCGCCCCGAGGAGACGGCGACCGTCATCCGCGACGGCTGGGTCCACAGCGGGGACATCGGCCGGCTGGACGAGGACGGCTACCTCTATATCGTCGACCGCAAGAAGGACATGCTGATTTACAACGGGTTCAACGTCTACCCGCGGGAACTCGAGGAGATCCTGCGCAGTCACCGGGTGGTGGCCGACTGCGTGGTGGTCGGGAAGCCCCACCCGAGATTCGGCGAGTACCCGAAGGCCTTCGTGGTCCTCAGGCCCGACAAGACGGCGACCGCCGAGGAACTCATGGCCTTTGTGGCCGGCCGGGTGGCTCCCTACAAGAAGATACGGGAACTCGAGTTCATCTCCGAGATACCGATGAGCCACGCCGGCAAGCCCCTCCGCCGGCAACTCAGGGAGTGGGAGGTCGAGCGGTCGCGGGCTGGGGCCGAGGCCGGTGCGGCGGCCGATATCAAGGAGGAGCCGTCTGAAGAGGTTCCCGTGTAGGGTGGCGGCGCCCGGGCCGGACGCCGGCAACCGGGCCCTTCCGAGCTTCTCCCAGGGCCTCTGCGCCGTGCCCCAGCTATGCTCCGGCCTGTGGCGCTTTCGGTGCCTTCCTTCCACGACGAGCAGTTGGACGAAGCCTAGGACGGCCGCCAGCACAAACAGGGGGCCGGCGAGGACGTAGCCCGGCACCTGCAGCGCGAAGCCGCCCACGCCCGAGAGGAGCATGAGCCACGGGGCGACCTTAGGCTTGGACACGGCCGGAAGGGCGCCGCCTCGGCCGTGCGCCTCGGCCAGAGGCCCCGGGCAGGAACACCCCATGGTCGCGGGGAAGCCTCCCTACGCGCTTACCCCCACCAGCCCGAACTACCCCGCGTTTCAGTAGGGAGGCTCAGACTTTGTCCTGGCAGACCGGCTTTCTCCTGACCGGTTTCGTCTTCCTGGCGTTCCTGGTGACCACCCTCCTTCAGATGAGACTCATCGAGCCGCCGGAGCATGACAAGAGGGCGGAGCATGGCAACAGGGCGGAGCATGATAGTAAGGCCGACCCGGCCGAGGCGGGGGGCACGGACCATGACCGCTAGGGCGGAAAAGACCGCGGGCGGCCGCGAACGCCCTAGCGCGCCGCCCGCCGGCGAGCCCCGGTCCGCCGCCATGACGGGCGGAGACGCCCCGCGGCTCTCGCGCACCATGAGCTTCTTCACGGTCACGATGATCGGCGTCGGGGCCATGATCGGCGCCGGTATCTTCGTCCTCACCGGGCTTGCCGCCGAGGCGGCCGGCCCGGCGCTCATCCTCGCCTTCGGCCTCAACGGCATAATCACCATCTTCACGGCGATGGCCTACGCGGAACTCGGCTCCGCCTTTCCCGAAGCCGGGGGCGGGTACCTGTGGGTCAAGACGGCCCTGCCGCAACCCAGCGGCTTTCTGAGCGGGTGGATGTCGTGGTTCGCCCACGCCGTGGCGTGCAGCCTCTACTCGCTGGGCTTCGGCGCCTACTTCGCCTGGGTGCTCGGCGAACTGGCTCCCGGCCTCGCCCTGGCCCTCGGCGGGGACTGGTTCCCCAAGGTCCTCGCGGTGGCGGCGGTGGCCGTCTTCATGTACGTGAACTACCGCGGAGCCTCGGAGACCGGCCTCGCCGGGAACGTGGTGACCGGGCTGAAAATCGTCATTCTCCTCCTCTTCGGGGCCTTCGGCATCGCGGCGTTCCTCAAGAACCCGTCGGCCGTGGCCCACTTCCGCCCGTTCACTCCCCACGGCCTCGGCGGCATCCTGAGCGCCATGGGCCTGACGTTCATAGCCTTCGAGGGCTACGAGATAATCGCCCAGAGCGGTGAGGAGGTGCGCGACCCCAAGCACAACGTGCCGAGGGCCATATTCACGTCCCTCCTGATTGTCGTGCCCATCTACATCCTGGTCGGGTTCGTCGCCCTGGCGTCCGTGGTTCCCGATGTCGCCGGCATGCCGACCTGGCAGTATCTGGGGCTACAGAAGGAACTGGCCATGGTCCAGGCCGCCAGGCAGTTCATGCCTCTCGGGGCCATCATCCTCCTTATCGGCGGCATATTCTCCACACTGTCCGCGCTCAACGCCACGATATACTCCTCGGCCCGCGTCGCCTTCGCCATGGGGCGCGACCACAACCTGCCGGGCCTGTTCTCTGAAGTGGACCGGAGAACGCACACGCCCCACTGGTCGATACTCGTGTCCGGGGTGATTATCGCCGCCATGGCCGTCTCCCTACCGATAGAGCACGTGGCCAGCGCGGCCGACATCATGTTCCTGCTCCTCTTCCTCCTAGTCAACGTGTCGGTCATCAACCTCCGGAAACACCACCCCGAACTCGACCGGGGCTACGTTATGCCGCTCTTCCCTTACGTGCCGATACTCGGCGTCGCGACCAAGCTGGTTCTGGCCGTCTACATGTTCAACTACAGCGCCATCGCCTGGCTGGTCACCGCCGGATGGATAGGCGTGGGCGTGGCCATCTACTACCTCTACTCCCGCCGGACCGAGCACGCCGCCAAGGCCGCGCCGATCCTCGTGAAGCGGAAGGCCGAAGTGACGCTCCGCAACAAGAGAGTGCTCGTCGCGGTCCAACGCGAGAACGAGGCCGCGCCGCTGGTGGGCCTGGCCTGCGACCTCGCCGGCGGTGACGGCGAAGTGGAAGTCGTCAGTGTGGCCGAGGTCCCGGCCCTTGTCCCACTCAGCGGGGGGCTGCCGATGGCCCGCCGGCTGGAGCGCCTGCTGCACACGGCAGAGAAGGTGGGTAGGGGGAAGGGTAACCCGGTGAGCGGCCACATCAGGGTGAGCCACGACGTCACCCGGGCCATCCTCGATTCCGTCGAGGAGGTCAAGCCGGAGCTCCTAGTCCTCGGGTGGAGGCCGCGCACGGCTACGGCCGAGCTTCTCGGGACCACCGTGGGCCCGCTCGTCGAACTGGCCCCTTGCGACGTGGTCGTGGCCAGGGGCTTCTCCGGCCTACCGGTCAGGTCCCGGAGACCGCTCAAGGTTCTCATCCCGACGGCCGGTGGGCCTCACGCAGCCGAAGCCGTCTACCTCGCCCTGCGCATGAAGGAGAGCCGGGCGGTTGGCATAACGCTGGCCTCGGCGGTGAGGCCGGGCGCTCCGGAGGAGACCCGCCGGGCGCTTCTCGAGAGGCTCCGGGACACCGCGGAGTCCGCCTGGAAGCGTAAGGTCCGCGCGGGCCGGGATAGGCGGACCGGGCAGAACGCCGGCGTGGAGAGCGGGGACTGGGGCGAGCCGCCGGTCACCTACACCCTGATGGAGGGCCGTTCCGTGCAGGGGGCCATCCTCGCGGAGGCCCGGCGGTACGACCTTGTGATGCTCGGCGCCTCGAACGAGGGCCTGCTGAGGAATATCACCCTCGGGTCAATCCCTGAGGCCGTAGCGAGACAGTGCGCGAAGCCGGTCCTCGTCGTGCGCAGCCACGAGGGGTCGGTCAGGACGTGGCTCAGGCGCTTCCTCGGCACCTACCGGTCAGCCGGCGTCGAGATACGCTGACCCGCGGTTCGCCGGGCTGAAGTCCAGGTTCTGACCGCCCCCTTATCCTTCAGGCCTACACACGACACTGAAGGTTCCTTCGCACAAGACCGCCTCCGCAACCCCGTGAAAGAACTCGAAGCCCCGGTAGTGGGCTCCGGTAGCCACAACAACCTCACACGTCTAGTTAAATCCTCAACTTGTTAGCTGTCCAAGGGAGGGAATCGCCGCTTAACTCCGAAAAGGGGGTCAAGTCAAATATCGTTAAGGCATATCACATAGTGAAACGGAGGCGACTGCCGTCGCTGGCACGACCGGTGTAAAGACCCTGGACAGGGGGCTCCGAGTCCTGCTGAAATTCCTGGACCAGCCCGAGTGGACGCTTTCGGCGATGGTGCAGGCATTGGGCGAACCCAAGGGTAGGGTCTACCGGGTACTCGCCACCCTGGAGCGCCGTGGCTTCGTCGTTCGCGGCGAGTCGAACGCCTACCGTCTCGGCCTTACGGTGCTGGAACTGGGTGGCGCGGCCTACAAGCAGATCGAGTTCCGCAAGGTGGCCTACCCGATTCTCAAGGAGCTGGTGCGCGAGACACAGGAGTCGGCTTTCCTGACGGTCGTCAGCGGCGACGAGTCGGTCTGCATCGAAGCCGTAGAGAGCCCTCAGTCACTGAAGATGACTCTCGAGATCGGCGGGCGGCACCCTCTCTACGCCGGAGCATCGAACAAGGTACTGCTGGCGTACTTGCCGTCCGAGAGCATCGACCGGATAATCGCCGCGGGCTTGCGGCCCGTGACCAGTAAGACCATCGTCGACCCGGACGAGCTCAAGGCGAACCTGGCCGAGATTCGCAGGCAGGGATGGTGCTGCAGTTTCGGCGAGGTGACGCAATCCGCCGCCGCGATCGCCGTGCCGGTCATGAATGCGCAGGGGCGCGTAGTGGGCGGGCTGAGCATAGCCGGCCTGCAAGACCGCTTCACCGCCGACCGGATAGCCGGGTATGTGGAGTGCCTCCGGGCGGCGGCGGAACGAATCAAGAGCCAACTCAAGACCTGGGGCGACTGACGGACTGCCGGTGGAAAGGATGGTGAGACGCGTACGCCGACCGACCCCAGAGCACCCGGAGGACCAGAACGATACGCCATAGGGAGGAGGTTCTACAATGGCACGTCTACTAAGAGTATTACTCGCGGCGGCCCTGGTGGCGGTGCTCATGGTGCCGCTGGGCTGCTCCCGTACGGCCTCGGACTTGGAGAAAATCATCTTCACCTACCTCGAGGGCCAGGTCATCGGAACCATCGACCCGGCTAAACACGTCGACGAAAGCTCTCTACACGCCGTTTTGAACCTGTACGACCCCTTGTTGTTCCCGAAAATCGACGAGGGTTCCATGGAGCCTGGACCACACTTGGCCGAGAGGTGGGAGGTCTCTCCTGACGGCAAGACCTACACCTTCTACCTCCGAGACGACGTCAAGTTCCACAACGGGGACTTCCTGACGGCGGAAGACGTCCAGTTCACCATGGAGAGGAACCTGGCCCTGAAGAAAGGCTTCTCCTGGCTGTGGCAGGGCGTAGTGGAGCGGACCGAGGTCGTCAATGAACACACGGTGGCCTTCCACCTGACCCGTCCGTACGCGCCGTTCCTTTCCACCATGCTCCAGCTCTTCATCGTGAACAAGGACCAGGTCATGGCCAACCTAGCCGAGGGCGATTTCGGGGAGTACGGCGACTACGGTCAGGCCTACCTGGAGAGCGAAGAGGTGGGCTCCGGCCCGTATATGAAGCAGCAGTGGGACCGGGGAAGCGAGTTCGTCTTCACCAGGTTCGACGACTACTGGAAGGGCTGGCGTCCAGGCCAGATCCACGAAGTGCACTACAAGATAGTCCTGGAGGAAGCCACTAAGAAGACGATGATCAAGTCGGGCGAGGCCGACATGGTCGATCAGTGGATGGCCGTGGAGAGCTTCAATGAGCTCGAGAACACCGCCGGCATCATCGTGGACAAGTCGCCGAGCGTCCAGCTCCTCCACTTCCCCATTCACACCCAGAAGGC
>QZJP01000091.1 GCA_003599345.1 Bacillota bacterium
GCGGAGTCCGAAGGAAGCCGGGGATGCTGCCCGAGGGCGGCAACCCGGGCTGGAAGGCCCGGCTGAACCGGCGGAAGTCAGTCGAGGGCATAGTACCTGGCCTAGCCGGGGAAGGCCCGAACAGTGAGGAGGGACAAGGACCGGTGCGTTCGCGTGACGCGCGGGGAAGGCAGACAACCCTGGATTGGGCCTCCCCGGAGAGACAAGCGGTGAAGCCGCCCATGGCTCCGGGAGGGCCGAGCGCGCCACCGGCGCTAGCTGCCGGCGGCAAGACTTCCTGGGCCTGCGGCCGGCCTCCGCGCGGGCCTGACCGTGCGCAGCTCCGCGAGCACCATACCCGCAAGGATGAGAAGGCATCCCGCCAGAGCCCAGGGTCCGAGTCTCTCCCCGAGAAGCAGCCACCCGAAGGCAGCCGCGAAGACAGGCTCAGAGGCGAAGATCAGCGCCGTGTGTGTCGGTGGGGTGTGCCGCTGGGCCAGAGTCTGGGCGAAGAACGCCCCCGCCGTGGCGAGGAGGGCGGTGATGACGACGGCCGCGACCGCCGTGGACGAGAGGAACGGCGGGCCGGCCGCGGCCGGAGCGGCCGGCAGGACCGCGGTCGGACCCGACCGGACGTAGCCGGCAGCCGTCGCGGCCATGTAGGCCAGGGCCGCCGCCCCCACCTGGAATGTGGCCAGCGAGCCCGCCTCGGTAACCCCGGGGGCTCGAGTGGCGGAATACAGACCGAGAGTCACTATGTGTAGGCCGAAGCAGACGGCCCCGGCCAGCACCAGGAGGTCGCCGGCCATCCCGGTTGAGGGTCGCGCGGGCGAGAGCCCGCCAGGTCCCGATTCCGGGACCAGGAACAGAAGAACCAGGCCCACGAGGGCCAGAGCGACTCCACCCAGCGCGCGGCCAGAGGGGCGTTCCTTGGTGATGACAGCCGAGAAAACCGGGACGAGAACCACCGAGAGCCCGGTTATGAAGCCGGCTCGGGAAGCCTGCGTATACTGGAGGCCCGCGGTCTGGAAGGTGTAGCCTCCCCACAGGAGCATCCCCACAAGCACGCCCGGCCAAGCCAGACGCCGCCCGTGTCCGCGAAGGTGGCGCCCGAACACGGCCGCCATCACCACGAAAGCGAGTGAGAAGCGCAGGGCCAGGAACGTCATGACGGGCACTTCAGCCACCGCCTGCTTGACGATGACGAAGGTGCTCCCCCAGACGAGGCAGACGGCTACCAGGGCGGCGTCGGCCACCAGACGACGCCGGTCGGGGGTCATGCGCAGACGTAATCACTCCTTACCGGAGACTTGCCATACCGGGGTTCGCGCCATCGAGAGGTTCCCCTCCCGCCTCCAGGTCGCGGACCTGAACGGCCGGTGCGGGACCTACCGTGAAGGAGTCTCAAGGCCCTTGAGCTAACAAGACACGGTCGACGAAACGGAGGGGTCGAGGCTTGATTATCTCGTTCGGCGGTAAGACCCCGCGGGTGGCCGAGGGGGCATTCGTGGCCCCGACCGCGGTCCTCATCGGAGACGTCGAGGTGGCCGAGGGTGCCAGCGTGTGGTTCGGAGCTGTCCTTCGTGGGGACCTGGGGTGGATAAGGGTGGGCCGGAGAGCGTCGGTCCAGGACAACGTCGTCGTCCACACCCTGCCGGAAAAGGGCGCCGATATCGGCGACGATGCCACGATTGCGCACGGCGCGTCGCTCCACACCTGCCGGATCGGCAGGTCGGCCGTAGTCGGTATGAACTGCGTGGTTCTTGATGAAGCGGTTATCGGCGACGAGGCGATGCTCGCCGCCGGCAGCGTGGTGCTCGATAAGACCGAGATTCCCGCCAGGCATCTTGCGGCCGGTGCGCCGGCCAAGGTGAAGAAGGAGCTGACCGGACCGGCCCTGTGGTGGGTGAGGACCAGTTCCTCCTCCTATAGCGAGCTGACAGGACGCTACCTCGATGGCGCCGCGCGTGAAGTGAAAGGTCCGCGGTCCCCGAAAGGACTTGGCTAACTCCCGAACCCTGCGAGGCATGGCTAACCGGGGCATAGGTTTGGCGGGCGGTCCGCCCCGGCGCGCGTAGGGCGGCCGGGCAGCCCGTCAAACAAGGATGGGCAAAGAGTATTGGAGAGGCCCATCCGTGCAGCCCGCACTCGCGCTGGACGCGTCGTCCGCGTCCGCACCCAACGTCAGCCTGCGCCCGCTCGGCCATGACGATCTGGCCGAGATAGCCCGCTGGGACGAGGACCTGGAGCTGGTGGCCCTCTACGGCGGCCTTCCGAGCGAGTTCGCGGCGACCGGGTCCGGGGTCAGGCTGGCCATAACGGCCGGAGACAGGCTTGTCGGTGTGATAGGCCTAACGGGCGAGACCTGGGTCATGGGGTCGGCCGAGCTGCGCATCCTCATCGGTCCCCCGGACCAGCGCGGCCGCCGAATCGGCTTCAAAGCCATCACGTCCCTCTTGTCCTTCGTAAGGGCGATGACCGATCTGGACTTCATCTACCTCCGGGTCCTCGAGAGCAACCAGAGGGCGGTCCGGTGCTATGAGAAGTGTGGGTTCCGTCGCGCGGGCCGGCTCAGAGTCAGGTCGAGCCCCCGCTATCCCAGACCCCCTCTCGAGGACGATCTCCTGCTCATGATCTGGTCAGGCGCGGACGCGGCCGCGGATGATGGACCAGCCCGCCTACCTGCCGCGCCTTGACACCCTCCGGCGGTGCGGTATAGATTGTCTATCAAAGGCGAGGACGGGGAGGAGTAGGGCGGAATCCCGCCACCAGAGAGGGGAACTCGGTGGGCTGGAAGGTTCCCCAGGCTGAGGACCGCTCGAAGGTCGCCCCGGAGCCGGTGGGTCGAGGGTTTGCCGTGAGCACGTGTCCCGGCGAACGGGTAGGCCCGCCCGGGTGAGCCCGTTACCGCTACTCGAGGGCCCGCCGGCACCGGGGCGGGAACCAAGGTGGTACCGCGGAGAGCGACGGCCCTCCGCCCTTGATGGGCGGAGGGCCGTTTCTGGTTGACCGCGGCCCCGGGTTGCCTCGCCCATCCACCGGCCGGCCCAAGGGAGGCCAACTTCATGGGCGTAGAACACGCCGCGAACGAGGTCCGAGGGGAGCTTCTCCCATCGACGTACGAGCCGGCCCGTACCGAGCGCAGGTGGTACGAGTTCTGGCTGGCCAATCACTGTTTCCCGGCCGAGGTCGACCGGTCGCGGGAGCCCTACTGCATCGTCATACCGCCGCCCAACGTGACCGGAGCGCTGCACATCGGCCACGCCCTCGACAACACGCTTCAGGACATCCTTATCCGCTGGCACCGCATGGCCGGCTACGCGGCGCTTTGGGTTCCGGGCACGGACCACGCCAGCATAGCCACGCAACTAGTGGTCACGAAACGGCTTGCGGAACAGGGCATCGACAGGCTCGACCTGGGCCGTGAGAAGTTCCTCGAGCGGGCCTGGCAGTGGAAGGACGAGTATGAGCGCGCTATCCTGGGGCAACTCCAGCGGCTGGGTTGTTCGTGCGACTGGTCCAGGACCCGTTTCACCATGGACGAGTTGCTCTCGCGAGCGACCCTCGAGTCGTTTGTCCGCTACTTCCGCGAAGGCCTGGTCTACCGCGGCGACTACATTGTGAACTGGTGCCCCGAGTGCGGCACGGCCATCTCTGACATCGAGGTCGAGCACGAGGATACCGCCGGACATCTCTACCACATCCTCTATCCCTACTCCACCGGCGATGGGGCATCGAGCAGCGGTGACGGGACGGGAAGCCAAGGGGCCGGCGCTCCCGGGCCCGGCGGGCGGCCCGCGGGCGTCGTCGTTGCCACGACGAGACCGGAAACCATGCTTGGGGACACCGCCGTGGCCGTGCATCCCGACGACGAACGCTACAAGGCCGCCGTCGGCCGGACCGTCATCCTCCCGCTCATGGAGCGTGAGATACCGATAGTGGCCGACGCCTACGCCGACCCGGCTTTCGGCACGGGGGCGGTGAAGGTGACTCCGGCCCACGACCCCAACGACTTCGAGATAGGGCGGCGCCACGGTCTCCCGCGGATCAAGGTCATCGGCGAGAACGCGAGGATGACCGCCGAGGCCGGAGCCTATGCCGGGATGGACCGCTACGAGTGTCGAGAGGCGGTGGTCCGGGACCTGGACGCCCGCGGCCTGCTGGTCAAGGTGGAGGACCACCCGCACGCCGTGGGGCACTGCCATAGGTGTGAGAGCGTGGTCGAGCCCCTCGTGTCCAAGCAGTGGTTCGTCAGGATGAAGCCCCTGGCCGAACGGGCCATCGAGGCCGTGACCAGCGGCGAGGTCCGGTTCGTCCCGGAACGGTTCGCCAAGATATACCTCAACTGGATGGAGAACGTTCAGGACTGGTGCATCTCGAGGCAGCTCTGGTGGGGACACCGCATTCCGGTCTGGTACTGTGACGAGTGCGGCGAGGTCATCGCCTCCGTGGAGGAGCCGGCAGCGTGCGCCAGGTGCGGGACGGGTCGTTCCGGTCTCCGCCAAGACGAGGACGTGCTCGATACCTGGTTCAGTTCGGCCCTCTGGCCGTTCTCGACCCTCGGGTGGCCGGAGAAGACCACTGACCTCGATTTCTTCTTCCCTACCTCTGTCCTGGTGACGGGCTACGACATCATCTTCTTCTGGGTGGCGAGGATGGTTTTCTCCTCCTATCACTTCATGAAGGAGAGACCGTTCGACTTCGTTCTCATCCACGGGCTCGTGCGCGCCGCGGATGGCCGGAAGATGTCCAAGTCTCTCGGAACGGGCGTGGACCCCATCGATGCCATCGACAAGTACGGGGCCGACGCTCTGCGCTTCATGCTCGTCCACGGCAACGCCCCCGGGAACGACATGCGGTTCAACTGGGATAAGATCGAGGCGGCGCGGAATTTCGCGAACAAGCTCTGGAACGCCTCAAGGTTCGTGCTGATGAACCTGGGCGATGACCGGCCCGCCCTGGAGGGCTTGGACCGGCCGGACATCGAGGCGACCATCCTCAAGGAGGGCGAACCTGCCGACCGCTGGATAGTGAGTCGATACCGGGGCGTCTCCGCCGAGGTCGACCGGCTGTTGGAGGCGTTCGACTTGGGCGAGGTCGCGCGCACCCTGTACGATTTCATCTGGAGTGAGCTGTGCGACTGGTATATCGAGATGGTGAAGCCGCGCCTCTACGGGGAACATGCCCCCTCGCGCCGGCTCGCCCGGTTGACCCTGGTCTTCGTGCTCGAGGGCGTTCTCAGGCTCCTTCACCCCTACATGCCGTTCATCACCGAGGAGATATGGCAGAAACTGCCCGCCCTCGGGGGTGAACACCCGACCACCGCGGGGCGCCACACGCCAGGCGGGGCCGCTCCGGGAGCCGGAGACGAACAGGGGGCGAAGGACCAGAGGCCCCGGCCGTCACCCAATCCCCCACCGGACAAAGGCGAGCGGCCGAGGACCATCGTCCTCGCACCTTGGCCCGCCCCTTCCGCCGACCTCCGCGACGAAGCCCTCGAGGAGGACATGGACGTCGTCCTGGAGGTCATCCGGTCTATCCGCAACCTGCGCGCCGAGATGAACGTCCCTGCGGGAAAGCGGGCGCCGGCCACCCTCGTGGCGTCGGCGGACAAGACGTCCTCGGCCCTGGCGAAGGGACTTGCTTTCATCAAGGACCTCGCCTATGTATCCGACCTCGTGGTTGAACGTGAACTTGCCGCGCGACCGAAGGACGCGGCCGCCGCTGTGACAAGGGGCGTCGAGATATTCCTGCCCCTCCGCGGGCTGATCGACGTCGAGAAGGAAGCGGAGCGTCTTGCCGCCGAATTGGCCGGCGCGACGAAGGACCTGGACCGGGTGCGGACCAAGCTCGCTAACGCTGAGTTCGTGGCCAAGGCTCCCGAGAGCGTGGTCGGAAAGGAACGGGCCAAGGCCGAGGAGTTGGAGCTCAAGTGCTCCAAGCTCAGCGAGAGGTTGGCCTTGCTCAGGGACGCCGCCGGGAGATGAACGCGGTGGGCGCGGACCCGGCCTATGCCCAGGTCCTGGGCTACATCCACGGCCTGTACCGGTTCGGGAGCCGCCTCGGCTTAAGCCGGCAGAGGCGGCTTCTGGCGGCTCTCGGCGACCCCCATCTGGGGCTGCGGGTGATCCACGTCGCCGGCACAAACGGCAAGGGCTCGGTGGCGGCCATGCTGGCCTCGGTCTTGACGGCGGCCGGGTACCGGACCGGGCTCTACATCTCGCCCTACATCGAGGAGTTCTCGGAGCGCATCAGCGTGGACGGCCTCCGTATCTCCCCGGCGGAGACCGTCAGGCTCGTGGAGGAGGAGGTCCGACCGGCCTCGGAGGGGCTGGCGGCCACCGGCCGGGACCAGGACCAGGTGACCGAGTTCGAGTTCGTCACGGCTCTGGGTTTTGTCCACTTCGCCAGGCGCGCGGTCGACTTCGTGGTCCTTGAAGTCGGGCTCGGTGGGCGCTTCGACGCGACGAACGTTGTGGACCGCCCCCTCCTGAGCGTCATCACGTCCATCGGCCTGGACCACATGGACCGGCTCGGACCCACCGTCCGGGACATCGCGGCGGAGAAGGCAGCCATCATCAAGCGCTCGTCCCCCGTCGTATCCGCTCCGCAGTGCCCGGAGGCTCTATCCGTCATCGCGGCGGCCGCCGCCAGGCGTGACGCGCCTCTCTACCTGGCTGGCCGCGACGGCAAAGTGGAACTCGTTTCGTTCTCGCCCACCGGTCAGGACATCGTCTTCCGGGGTCCGAGTTTCCCGGAGGTCACGGGTCTCCGCCTTCCGCTTCTCGGGCCCCACCAACTCGACAACGCGGCCACCGCGCTCACCGCCGCCGGAGTGTTGAGGCTCCGCGGTCAGGCTCCGTCCCTGAACGCGGCGGCCCTCCGCGAAGGTCTTGCCGCGACCGTATGGCCGGGCCGGTTCGAGATCTTCGGCGACAGCCCGCCCGTGGTTGTGGATGGAGCCCACAACGCCCCGGGGGCGAGAGCCCTGGCCGAGGCCTTGCGGCGCTGCTTCCCGGGCCGCCCCATAGTCCTGGTCCTCGGCGTTCTCGCCGACAAGGACGTGGACGCGCTTCTATCCTTCGTCCTTCCACCCGCCCTGCCGGAGGTTGTGTCCGTGGTGACGTGCGAGCCGGCGAGCCCACGCGCCATGCCGGCCGCGGCACTGGCCGAGCGCATCAGGGGGCTCCACCCGGGGCTTACAGTGACGGTCTCACCCACCGTCGAAAAGGCCGTGGCCGGGGCGGTGGCAGCCGCCGTGACGGCGGCCCCGCCCGGACCCCGTGCGGTTGTCTGTGTTGCCGGTTCACTATACCAGGTGGGTCATGCCCGGGCCGCGGCTCGGGCGGTCGCGGGGCGTGGACCGGCCCGCCGGGGGGAGGTAACATAGAGGCAGGGAGAGAAGGTGCCCGGGTTGAAACCTGGGGGCGGGGGAGTCGCCCATGAAACCCGAGTTCAGGCGTGTGGAACTCCGATCTGAGGAGCCTTTGAGGCTGAGGCACGACCCCGCCTGTTTCGTCCTCACCTCCTCGGAGGAACTGGAACGGGTCTACGGGGTACGATCGCTCGAGGACCGCGTCGATTGGGGCGAGGAATTACTCCTCGTGGCCGAACGGGGGGAATGCCCCACCGGTGGCTACAGGGTCGAGTTCCGCCGGCTGGTCCTCGACCCGCCTGGTCACCCTCAAGGCACTCTTCTTGCCGAAGTCGTCGAGACCGACCCGAGGCCGACTGACTTCGTGACCATGATGATTACTTACCCCCGGGCCGCCGTCGCTGTCAGGCGGCTGGGGCTCGAGAAGGTCGCCCGGGTGGTCTTCGCCTGTGCGCCCGGGCGCATCCTCACGACGACCGGGGTGGCCCTTTGAACGCCGGACCGGATGTCAGTCACCTCAAGGAACTGGCGACGAGCGCCATCAGGGCCGAGCGAAACAGAATCCTCGCCCTGGCCGACGACGTCTGGCGGACGCCCGAACTCGGGTTCAAGGAGCACAAGACCGCCGAACGCGTCTCGCGGTTCCTCTCCGAGTTGGGTCTGACCGTCAGGACCGGCCTGGCCTTGACGGGGGTCAAGGCGGTGGCCGAGGGACGGTCCAAGTCCGGGTCATCCCCCGGGCGGCCCTGTGTCGGGGTTCTGGGCGAGCTCGACGCCGTCATCTGCCGCGCGCACCCCGACGCTGACCCCTTGACCGGCGCGGTCCACGCCTGCGGGCACCACGCCCAGCTGGCCGTGATGGCCGGGGCGGCCGTGGGGCTCACCTCCCCGGGAGTCCTCAATCATCTGAGCGGCTCGGTCGCCTTCATGGCCACCCCCGCCGAGGAATACGTGGAAATCACTTACCGCCTGGAGCTCAGGCGGAAAGGAGCCATAGAGTTCCTGGGGGGTAAGCCCGAACTCATCAGGCTCGGCGAGTTCGACGACGTGGACATGGTCATCCTCGTGCACGCCGGGGGAGCCGGGGGAACCGTCATGTCGGTCGGCGGCAGCGCGAACGCCTTCGCCGCTAAGTCCGTGCGCTACGCCGGGCAGGAGGCTCACGCCGGGGCCTCGCCGTGGCTGGGCCTGAACGCCCTCAACTCCGCGACCCTGGCCATCTCGGCCATAAACGCCCTTAGAGAGACGTTCAACGAGGAGGACTGCATCCGAGTCCATCCCATCATCACCAAAGGCGGGGACCTCGTGAACATCGTCCCGGCGGACGTCCGGCTCGAGACCTACGTCCGGGCCCGCTCACTTCAGGCCGTCCTGGACACCTCGGCCAAGGTCGACCGCGCGTTCAAGGCCGGCGCCCTGGCTATGGGCACCGTCGTGGAGATTCAGGACCTCCCCGGCTATCTGCCGATGACAACTGAACCCAAGCTAGCCCGGTTGTTCCGCCGGAACATGATAATGGTGGCCGGCGTCGAACACGTACGGGAAGGCGGTCACATGAGTGCCTCCACGGACATGGGCGACATGGCCCAGGTGATGCCGGCCCTGCACCCGCACGCCGCCGGCGTGGTCGGGCACCCGCACTCGTCCGACTTCAGGGTCGTCGACCCCGATAGGGCTTATATCATGCCGGCCGAAGCCGTCGCCATGACGGTCATAGACCTCCTGGCCGACGGGGCGCGGAAGGCTGTTTCCATCAGAGACAACTACCGCGCGGCCATGACCCGGGCGGAGTACGTCGAATACGCCCGCTCCATGTTCAGACGTACGGTGTTTCCCGAGGAAGGCCTGGGGAGGATGACGTCAGATGGGGATTGACCGTAGAGGGGTGCCGCTTCGGGAACCGGCTCGCTCCCGGGGCCCACGGGGGGTCACCGTCTTCTTCGTCTTCCTCATCCTGGCCGCGCTGTGCATTGGAGCGGGGTTCACTGTCGGCAGGTACATTCTGTCGACCCTTAGCGACACGATGGCCGACCCGGCCGACACCAGCGGCGACACCGGAGGCAGCGGGGGAACAGGCGGGACCGGAGGCGACGGCCAGGGAGGCACCGACGGAGACACCGGGGGAGACACGGGCGGGGCGATTCCGGCCGGCGGCGGGGCGGGGAACGTCATCTGCGACCTGAGTCCCCTCCCGGTCTACGCCATTCAGGTTGGCGCGTTCGGCTCCCGGGCCAATGCCGACAAGGTCGTCAGCGACCTGGCGGCCAAGGGGTATCCCGGCCATGTCCTGTCCCCGGCGTCAGGTTCGACCCTCTACAAGGTGTGGACGGTCACCGTGACCAAGCGGGACGTGGCCGAAGCCGTCCGGAGCAGGCTCAAGACTCAGGGATACCAGGACTGCTTCGTCGCCGGGGAGGACCTCGACACCACGGCTCTCACTCTCAGCGGGTCGAGCCTGGACTACCTCAACAAGGCCAAGACGGCCATCGAGGTCTTGTCAAGTTGCCTGCGCATCGAGGGGGACATCTGGGACAAGTACCACTCAGGCTCCCTCGACAGAGCCGCCGCGACGACCAGCGTCGACGCGCTGCTTACCACCGTTTCCGAAGCCAAGGCAGGATTGGCCCGGTTCGTCGCGCCCCAGGACCTGGCCCCCCTGGGACAGACCCTTGACGAACTCCTCCAGGCGGCCTTGGCCAACCTCGAGCAGGTCAAGAGCTACCTGACAAGCCAGAGGGACGCGGACCGCATCGCCGCCGAGTCATCCTTCATCAGCCTCGTGGACAGGTACGCCAGGCTCGGCGCGAGCCTGCGCCGCTGACCCAAGGACGTGACCCGGCGGGTGGATGGCAGAATCAGGGGTATGCGAAACCCCGCTGGCTGCAAAGGATTCACCATGGTCCCCGAGAACTTACGAGCGGCTATTGGAGGGTTGAGCCTGTGGGCTTTGCCCAAGGTCCCGGAGCCTTCCTCTTCCGGCGCCGGCCATGAAAGTCACCCTGGCGTCGGCCTCCCCTAGACGAAGGGAACTCCTAGAGGGGCTTGGCGTTGCTTTCGACACCATGCCGAGTCAAGAGCCTGAGGACGGAACCGGCGGGGTGCGCCCGGCCGAGGCGGCGGCTCACGCCCTGACCATCGCCAGGCGGAAGGCCGCAGATGTGGCGGCGAGGATAAAGACCGGCGGCAATCTCGTCGTGGCCGCCGACACCATCGTTGTCCTACCCGGCCGCGTCTTGGGGAAGCCGAGGTCAGACGCGGAGGCCGCCGAGATGCTCCGGGCCTTGTCCGGCAGGGAGCACCGGGTCATCACGGCGGTCGTGGTCGTGGACCCCGCGACCGGGCGGAGCCACGGCGCGACAGAGGAGACCCTGGTCCGCTTCCGGGTCCTGAGCGAGGAGGATATCAGAGACTACGTGGCCGCGGGCGAGTCGTCGGACAAGGCCGGGGCCTACGCGGTGCAGGGAGTCGGGTCTCTTCTCGTCGAGTCCATCGAGGGCGACTACTTCAACGTAGTGGGTCTGCCTCTTGTGTGCCTTTCGAAGCTGCTTGAGCGTTTCGGCGTGAGCCTGTTGGCGGAGGCGGCCCGGCGGGCCGCCGGAAGGGGTGCCCGACGAGGCAGGCGGAACTCGACGGAGTAGGGGTGCCCGCGCCCGGATGCGGGGGTGCGGGGATGGTGTCGCGTCGCTCTTTGCGCATGACGGAGTTGGAGGAACACGACCGTCCGAGGGAACGGATGGCGGGCGTCGGGCCGCAAGCCTTATCTAATGCCGAGCTAGTGGCCATACTGTTGAGAACGGGTGCGCCCGGCGCGTCGGCTCTGGATTTGGCCCACCGGGTCCTCTCGCTCGGCGCGGACGAGGGGGCGCCCGGACCGGGCGAGCAAGAAGCCGGGCTCAGGTACCTGGTCACCTGCGCGGTGGAGGAGCTCAGGCGCGTGCCCGGGGTGGGGCTGGCCAAAGCCGTCCAGATCAAGGCGGCCGTTGAACTGGGCCGGCGCGTGGCGAGGGCCACGACGGCGCGGGCGGCGGTGAAGTCGCCGGAAGATGTCTCCGGCCTGGTCATGGAGGAGATGCGGTTCCTCGACCGCGAGCAGTTCCGCATCATCCTTCTCGACGCCAAGAACCACGTTCTCGGCATCCGCGTGGTGTCCGTGGGCAGCCTCAGTTCGTCAATAGTGCACCCCAGGGAGATCTTCAAGGAGGCGATCGCTCGCAGCTCGGCGGCTATCATCCTCGTCCACAACCATCCGAGCGGGGACCCTACCCCGAGCCAAGAGGATGTCGAGGTGACAAGGAGGCTTGTCGAGGCGGGCCGGCTCTTGGGTATCGAAGTGCTCGACCACGTCGTGGTCGGCGACAACCGTTATGTGAGCTTCAAGGAGAAAGGCATCTGCTGATAGAAGGGCACCCGGTCTTGGACGGCCTTACCGGCGGAAAGCCCTGCGATGAGAGGAGAAGGACAGCGGGATGTTCGGGTTCATCTACGACTACTTCTCCCGTGACATGGGCGTCGACCTGGGGACGGCCAACACCCTGGTCTATGTCAGGGGTCGCGGGATAGTCCTGCAGGAGCCGTCAGTGGTGGCTCTCGACCGGGACACCGGTTCGGTGTTGGCCGTAGGCGAGGACGCCAAGAAGATGATCGGGCGGACTCCGGGCAACATCGTCGCCATCCGGCCGATGAAGGACGGCGTCATAGCCGACTTCGACGTCACCCAAACCATGCTCAGGTACTTCATCGGCAAGGCTCATTCGAGGCGGGCCCTGTTCCGCCCCAGGGTGGTGGTCGCCGTCCCGTCGGGAGTGACCGAGGTCGAGAAGCGAGCGGTCATAGACGCGACGCTCCAGGCGGGGGCCAGGGAAGCCCACACTATTGAGGAGCCGATGGCCGCGGCCATCGGCGCCGGCCTTCCCGTCCACGAACCCACCGGGAACATGATAGTCGACGTCGGCGGAGGGACCACTGAGGTGGCCATCATCTCCCTGGGCGGCATCGTCACGAGCCGCTCGATCCGCATCGCCGGCGACGAGATGGACGAAGCCATCGTCAACTATGTCAAGCGGACCTACAACCTGCTCGTGGGGGAGCGCACGGCCGAGCAGGTCAAGATTGCCATCGGCAACGCCATACCCACCGATAAGAAGGAGACCCTCGAGGTGAGGGGGCGCGACCTCGTGACTGGCCTGCCGAGGACCCTGTCGGTCACGGCCGAGGAGATACAAACGGCTTTGGCCGAGCCGGTCGGCGCCATAATCGAGGCCATCCGGGTCACCCTGGAGAGGACTCCTCCGGAACTGGCCGCCGACATCATGGACCGTGGGATAGTGATGTCCGGGGGCGGGTCTATGTTGCGTAACCTCGACGTCCTCGTCAGCCGCGAGACCGGGATGCCGGTCCACCTGACCGAGGAACCCCTTCTCGGGGTCGTGCGCGGGACGGGGAAAGTCCTCGAGGAGATCGATACCTTACGGCGGGTAGCCACGGCCTCTCGCCGGGCGGCCGGGTAGGGACTCGGCAGGTCCCGCTTGGGGATGGGCCGCCGGCGCTGGGATCCGCCGGTAGGTTCCGGGGAGGACCGCGTGGTGAGCTTTTTCGGACGGTACCGGAGGTTCGCGCTGGCACTGACGGCGCTCATCCTGGCGGTCGTCCTGATGAGCGTGACCGCGCGGGAACGCGAGACCGTCCTACTTATCGAGAGGGCCCTCATCGAGGCTTTCGCCCCCGTGCAGTCCTGGCTGGACGGCATGGCCGCCGGCATCCGCGGCGGAGTCGAGGACCTAGGGGCCATATCGAGGCTCCGCGAGGAGAACGAGGGCCTTCGGGCGAAGGCCGAGGCCTACGACGTCACCCTCAACAGGCTCAGGGAACTGGAGATCGAAAACGAGCGTCTCCGCGCCCTGCTCGGGTTCGCCCAGACAGTGGATTTCGACTACGTCGTGGCCAACGTGGTGGCCCGCAACGCCGACAACTGGTTCAGCCGGGTGACCATAGACAGGGGCTCGGCCGACGGCGTAGCCAAGGACATGCCCGTCGTCACCAGCCAGGGGCTGGTCGGCCGGGTCATCGGGGTCTCGACCAACGTCTCGGTGGTCCAGCTTCTCACCGACCGGAACTCCGGAGTCGGCGCCCTCATCCAAACGTCCAGAGCGGCCGGCATCGTCACCGGCCAGGGTGACCAATCGTCGCTGGTCACGATGATGCTCTTCGAGCGAGACGCGGCGGTCAAGGTCAGTGACGCGGTAGTCACCTCGGGTTTCGGTCAGATATACCCACCCGGGCTCTTCATCGGGCGAGTGGTCGAGGTCGAGAAAGACGAGTACGGCCTGCTTAAGTACGCCAAGGTCCATCCGGGAGTGGGCTTCGGACAACTGGAGGAAGTCCTCGTCATCGTCAATGCCGGAGCGGACCGGGCGGCGGGCGGGGGGTCGGGCGGTTGAGGACCCTCTTGGCCTGGCTCGACAAGTTGTCTTCGAAACCGGCCGTCCTCGGGCTATCGGTTCTGGCGGCTTTCCTGCTCCAAACGTCCGTGTTCACCCATCTGGCCGTGCTCGGCGTCAAGCCCGACCTTCTCATGGTCGTCGTGGCCTGCTGGGGCCTCCTCTACGGCCCCAGGGCCGGTTTTGTCGCCGGGATGGTGACGGGGCTCGCGCAGGGTGTGATGCTCGGCCAGTACATCGGGCTTTTCGCCCTGGTCAAGGCTTTGGTGGGTTTCGCCGTGGGAGTCGTGGAGAGCAAGATCTTCAAGGAGAACATCTGGGTGCCGACGGTGGCGGTGGGGGCCGCGGTCCTGGCCCATGAGTTCCTCGTGTGGCTGTGCCTGAAGGTCCTCGGTGTCCCCACCCCGGCGGTGACCATCCTCACAGTGGCCGTGCCCGGGTCGGTCTACAGCATGCTCGCGGCGCCACTAGCCTACAGGCAGTTGTTCCTCTACAACGTGGCTGAGCGCGCGAGAGAAGAAAGCGTCGCCGGCGGGGCCGGTCAGGCCACGGCCCGGCGCTAAGGAGGGGGAGGGGACCGGTTGGACAAGTCGCGCGTCGAGAAGCGCCTCGCGGTGATGGTCCTTCTTCTCGTCCTCTTCTTCTTCGGCCTCGGGGGTCGCCTGGTCTACCTCCAAGTGGTCCAAGCGGCGTACTTCTCGGAGATATCCCGCCAGAACCGCATCCGCATCCTGCCCATGACGGCTCCCCGCGGCAACATCTACGACCGCTACGGCCAACTCCTCGCGGCCAACCGGGCGTGCTTCGCCGTCTCCCTGATGCCCTTGGACGACGAGGTCACCGACGGCACCATCACCGAACTGGCTTCGATTCTGGGGATAGCCGAAGACGAGATCAGGGCTAAAATCGAGAAGCACAAGAACCGGCCGTTCGAGCCGGTCCGTATCGTGACCGACATTTCGCAGGAACTGCACACTCGCATCGTCGAGAACCGGGACCGGCTTCCCGGGGTCATGATCGAGACCTTGCCGGTGAGGGAGTACGTCCACGGCCCCCTGGCCGCCCACCTCCTAGGCTACGTCTCGGAGATAAGCCCTAGCGAACTCGAGGCCATGGCCTGGAGCGACTACGAGGCGGGCGACGTCATAGGCAAGGCGGGCCTCGAGCGGCGCTACGACAAGGAACTGCGCGGGGTTGACGGCGGGCAGCAAGTCGAGGTCGATTCGACCGGCCACCCGGTCAAGGTGCTCGGCGAGATTCCGGCCGAGATGGGCCACGGCCTGGTACTGACCATCGACGCCGAACTGCAGCGAGTAGCCGAGGAGTTCTACGACAAGTGGACGGAGAGGGTGCGCAAGGGCGAGGGCTTCGCCGAGGTGTTCCCCGAGGCCAACGCCGGGGCCTGTGTCGTGATGAAGGTGGACACGGGCGAGGTCTTGGCGATGTTCAGCCGGCCGACCTACGACCCGACGGTCTTCGCCACGGGAGTGGACGCGGCGGTCTGGCGGGCCCTGAGTTCGGACCCGCTCGTGCCCCTCTACGACCGGGTGCTCCGGGGGCGCTATACGCCAGGGTCTACGTTCAAAATGGTGACCGCGTCGGCAGCCTTGGAGGCTGGAAGGACGGACCGGAGTTTCAGGGTCTATGATTCGGGCTTCTACCCCTACGGCAACGTCGTTTTCAAGTGCTGGAAGCAGGGGGGGCACGGTTCGGTGGACATCGTGGCTGCCCTGAAGCACTCCTGTAACACCTACTTCTACGAGATGGCCGTGAAGCTCGGTCCCAAGCCGGATGCGCTCATCGACTGGGCCGAACGGTACGGCCTCGGCGTCTTGAGCGGTATAGACCTCGCGGTACCCGGGGAGACCGCGGAGGCGGACGGGATCATCGCCGGTCGGGACTATGGCGGGAGTACCTGGCAGGGCGGGCAGACCCTGCAGGCCGCCATAGGCCAGGGACATGCTTTCACCCCTATTCAGATGGCCGTCTACGCGTCGGCGCTCGCCAACGGGGGTACCCGGTACGTGCCTCAGGTCGTCAAGCGAGTCGTCTCCCCCGAAGGCGATGTTCTCTGGGAGATGGAGCCGGAGGTCGCCGGCACGGCCGGCGCGTCGGACGACACCCTCGCCCTCATACGAGAGGGCATGGTCGCGTGTGCCACGGAGATCACCGGCCCGGCCGGTCCCGGAACCTCCGCCTGGCTGTTCTACAACTTCCCCATCACCGTGGCCGGCAAGACCGGAACGGCGACCGCGCCCCCGGGGGACGACCACGCGTGGTATGTCGCCTACGCCCCGGCGGAAGACCCGGAGATCGCGGTGGTCGTCCTGGTCGAGCGCGGGGGCCACGGCAGCACGGCGGCGGCCCCGGTGGCCAAGGCCATCTTCGAGCAGTACTTCGGTCTGAACCAGGGAGCCCGGCCCCGCCCGCCGAGCGAGTTGCCCGCCACGAGCGGGGGCGATTGAAGGCCCGTGAGTGGCTCCCCGAGAGCAGGGGCGTCGGGGGCTCCGGTTCGGCCTTGACGAACAGAGTCACGGCTAGGCCGCAGGGGCGTCGGGGGCTCCGGTTCGGCCTTGACGAACAGAGTC
>QZJP01000066.1 GCA_003599345.1 Bacillota bacterium
CATGCGTGGAAGCGCGAGGGCGGTCCCTGCAGGACCGCCCTCGCGGGTCATAACGCGTGACTGACTCTATGCCCGGGCCACTACTCCTTGGCCTCCGGCCACCCGTAGCGGATGTTGTCCTTGAACGGCTCAGGATGATCGAGCCAGAGCTCGCCGCCGACGGCGTAGTGTTCCTGGGTCATCTCCCGGAGGATGATGCGGACGCCGCCCGGCGCGACCTTGAGGACATCGCAGACCGTCTTAGTCAGCTCACGTACGAGCGCACGCTTTTGATCGATTGTCCGCCCGACCTTCATCTCGATCTGAATGGTCGGCATGAAAACCACCTCGCGATCAACTGACCTACCCAGGCCCCGCCCGGGCCTTGGCTACGCCATGCCCAGGACGCGAGCCGGGTTGGTCTTGAGCATCACGTCGATATCCTTCCGGGTCAGGCCGCACTGCATCATGACCTCGGCGAAGCACCGCAGGCCTTCAACGGGAGGAGGCGAGTACCAGATGCCCATGTCGGAGGACATGATGCAGTGCTGCGCGCCCACGGCCTTAATCGCCTCGGCGACCTTCGACGGGTCCTGCCCGGCGCCCACCGGCTTCGGCTGCATGTAGCCCCAGCAGTGGTTGAGAAGAGCGCCCTGTCTCGCCATCTCCTTCTGTTCGTCGACGGTGGCCCCGATGATGTTGGCCGTCGGGTGGGTGACCACCACGTGTTCCACCCCGCGCTTTTTAGCGAGCTTGATCAGAGGTATCGACTCCGTCGGGGAGAGGTGACTCGTGTCGAGCACCACCCCCGGGGACGCGGCGATGAGGTCGACGATTTCCACCACAGCGTCGGTGATCTTGCCCGAGTCGTCGAAGATGGACAGGCTGTCGCTCCCGAAGACCCTGTCCTTGTAGAACGGGACATCCGCCGTCTTGGCCCTCGTGTGGGCCGAGTCGAACAAGGGCATCCAGATGACCTTCGCCCCCATCTGGATGGCCAGCTTCACGGTCATCGGCCTGAGGCCGCCCGCGACTTGATCCAGGGTCACGCCGCCGAACACCTTGACCTCCGGGACCATCTTCTGGGCGGCGTAGGCGGCATCCATCGTGGCGAAGTAGAGCGGCTTGTAGACCACCGCCCGCATCCCGACTCTGGCCGCGTCCAGGGCGGCGTCGAACAAGTCGACACTCCGCAGGCTGATGGTCGGGCCCGGATGGAGGTGAATGTCGATGGCTCCCTCGAGGATCTCGTACCTCGCGTGGGACATCCCGCACCTGCGGTAATCCTCGAGAGCAGATATCTCCCGGCCCTTCATTTCCTCTGGTTCGGTGTTCATGCGCTTTCCTCCTCATGCACCCTCGGTGGGAAGAACGCTCTCAGGCGCACCAGACCCGCTCATAGACCCGCAGGATGTTGCCGCCCAGGACCTTCTTCACGTCCTCTTCGCTGAACCCCCGCCGCAGCATCTCCGCAGTGACGTTCGGCAACTGGGCCACGGTCTCGAAATCGTCGGGGTACAAGCACGACCAGTAGCCGACGTGCTCGAACACCCGGCGGTAGGTCTCCAACGGATACCATGTGTCTTCGACAATGTCCGGGCCCAAGCCGACATAGTCCACGCCGACAACCTCGGCGACATGGCTGATATGGTCGACGAAGTCGGCAAGAGACGGTCTCTTCTGGTCGGCGCGGACCGTGCGGTGGTTCGCGATCACTCCCAGAAGGCCGCCCTTCTCGGCCAGACCCCGAAGCTGGTCATCGCTCAGGGCGCCAGGATGGTTGCAGACCGCCCGGACATTAGTGTTGGAGGCGATGACCGGACCTTTTGCGCGCTCGAGGATCTCCCAGAACGCCTTCTCGGACACGGACGAGAGGTCCACGACTATCTTGAGACGGTTGGCCTCGTCGATGATCTCCCGGCCCAGAGGAGTGAGGCCGACCTCCGGGGTCCAGCGGTCGCCGCCCACAGCGGCGTTGCCCCTGTAGGTCGCCAGGCCGAGCACGCGTATCCCAAGACGGTAGTAGATCTCCAGCAGGGCGGGTTCGTCCTCAAGGGGCGACAGGCCCTGTGTGCAGAGGACCACGGCTATGCGGCCGCTGCCGGCCACGCTCTTGATCTCCCCAACCGTTCTGGCCACGGCGAAGTCTTCGTGGCTCTCATCGATGTCTCTCAGCATGTAGCTCAGGATCTTCATGCCGTGCTTGACCATGCTCGGGTTGTAGACCTTGCCGCCCTGGAACGCGGTGAGGAGATCGCGTGTGGGGAACGACTGCGTCTCGAAGGAGTCCCCGATCACATGGTCGGAGACGCATTTGATGCCGGCGGTGCGGAAGAGCCCCGCCTGCAGCCGCCCCAGGACTCTTGACTCGCCTACGCTATGGCGCTCGGCGACGTCACCGATGAGGTCCGTGTGAACAGCTACGATGAGCGTCTCCTCGTGTATCTTCTTCGCTCTCTCCAGCAAATCAGCCTTAATCATGCGCTACCCTCCACTCCCGGATGGCCGCCGGGATCGCTCCCGGCCCACGGGCTGACGCCAACCGCCGGCCTTGGCTGCCGGCTCGGCTATGAATCGGGCTGAAGCAGGGGGAACAGGGAATCCACGGTGTCGAGCTTCTCCACCTTGCGGAAGAACTCGATGATCTTCTCCATCTGTTCCTTGCCCACGACGGGACCTGCCGCGTCCCTCGCCTTGTCCTCGATTTCCGCGTTCGTCATCCGGGTGGCCTCGGGGACTTGGGAACTGGTCAGGACCTTACCGCCGCGGAGATGGACCTCGACCCTCGCCGGACCGCCGATACCGCTCCAGATGGCGTCGAGCTCGGGATCCTTGTAGGGCTTGATCAGGTTCATCAGGCGTACGATCTTGGGGTCCTTGAGGGCCTCCATGGTGACGTTCGCCGGACGCACGTTGCCGGTGAGGATGGCGGTGGCGACGCCGAAGGCAAGGCTCAGTTGGGCGGACGAGATGGTGTCGGGGAAGAAACCGACTGTATTCCCCTGCGCACCCGTCGTCGTGCGCACGACAATCTCGCTGATGTCGTTGACGGAGAACTTCTCCTTGCGGACGATCTCGCAGGCGGCCTCGAGCGGGGCGTGGATGCTTGTGCACATCGGGAAGCGCTTGGTATGGATGTTGACACAGTACCACTTGCGCTTGAGGTCGCCGACAACGACGTCGAAATCGGGGGTAACGGCATATCCGCCGTAGTAGCCCCCGCGTTCCGCCTCGAACAGGTTCTCTATGCCGGTGAAACCTCTCTTGGCCAGGAGAGCGCCGATGACCCCGCCCTCGGCGGCCCGTCCGTTAACCATCCGCTTGACCATGGAACTCGGCGGGATGGTCAGCAGGCCCCCCACGTAGGAGCCGGCCGAGCCAAGGGCCCAAGTCATGGCCTCTCCGTCCAGTCCCAGCAACCGGCCCGCCGCGACCGCGGCGCAGAAGGTGGAACTGATGGCCGTGTGGTTGTATCCGGCGCGCTTGACGGCAAAACCCTTGATGACGCGGACACCTACTTCGTGGGCGACCGCCAGGGCGGCCACGAAATCCTTGCCCGACACGCCTCCCACAAGCTCGGCCGTTGCGACGGCCGCCGGAACGACGTTATTCCCTTGATGGGTCCCCAGGCCGCTCCAAACGTAGGTATCGTCGTACTCGAAGGAGTTCATGCCGTGACAGTTCGACAGGACGGCCTTGGGGACGGGTAGCTTGGAGCGGCGACCCCACAGGCGCGCCTGAGGAGCGCCACCGAGTTCCTCCCAGTAGTCGACGGCCAGCCGTACCCATGGCAGGGTCGAGCCGAAGATGCCGACGGACACGCCGTCAAGGGCGTCCGTCTTCACCCGGTCGAGGACCTCCTCCGGTATGTCCTTGTAGGTCGTGTTGGCAGCGAACTCGCCGAGCATTCGTGTGATTGGTCGAGTCTCTTTCACCTGCGCGACTTGCGACGCCACGGTCAAACACCTCCACCCTTCGCCCTCCGGGCCTCTCTAGACCCGCGTTGGAATCTCCTCAACCACCTGATAAACGCTGCCGATGATGCGCCCGGGAAAAGCCTGCGCGCTGCCGGGAAGACCCATGACGAGGCCAGAGAACGGAGCCTTGTGCTCCTCGGTGAGGTTGCCGAAGATGTCGTAGATGCGCATCATGAGCTGGCCTTCCTTGACGGGCGCGTCGATGTCGATGCCGGGCTCCAGCTCGATCAGGCCCCCGTTCTTGGAACGGAGGTTCTGCTTGCGGATGCGCTGGAGGGTCTCCGGCCGGTCGGGCTTGCCATCGAGGAGGCCGTAGTGAATCATGACGTTCCTGATCCCGCGAACCATCTCATTCTTGGTGCGATAGAGTTGCTTGGGAGCCCGGTGGCTGACACCGCCCATCTCAACCGTTATGCTGGCGATGCCCAGTTGACGGCAAAAGCTCGTCAGGGTGCCCTGGTAGGGGTTCACGGCGATGTCCGGGGAATCCGTGAACCGCTTCCAACCCATGGCTCTCACGAGTTCGAGGCTGTCGCCGCCGACGCCCTGGGCGATGACAAAGCCGTCCAGGTAGAAGGGCGTCCCTCCGCCGTGTAGGGTCAGGACGGCAACGGCGCGCTTGACGACGTTCTCGAGATAGGCCGCGGCTATCCGCTGGGTGATGCTCCCGCCTGTCTCACCGGGGTAGAGCCTGTTGAGGTCGTAGTGGTGGATTTCGAACGGGTTCCCGCGCGCCGCGTACTCAAAGGCCTGGAAGTTCAGCGCGGGCACGGCGATCAACGTCCCGGCCATGCTCTGCGGGTCGAGCTCCCGAACAACGCTGACCAGGGCCAGGGGTCCTTCGGTTTCGTCCCCGTGGGTCGCGGCGTCGACCACCACGACCTTGCCTTCCTTCTTCCCATGGAGGATGACCAGGGGAATCCCGACCGGAGCTCCCCCTGCCCCCTTGCCTACCTCCAGCCATCCACTGACTTTGGTTCCCGGCATTGCACGCAAGCCCGCGATCTCAAAAGCCTTTGGCATCACAGGACCTCCATCTTGCCGGATTGCGGGAAAGCTGCCCCGCCTACCGCCGACCTACTTGGCCTGCCCCTCCGCCTTACGTTTGTTGGCCCACGAGACTCCGCCCTTGTAGAGAAACTCGGCTGGGATCTCCTCGAAGACCACATTCACCTGGTCCGGCCGGACCTTGACGATGTCGACGAATAATGCCGTGATTCCCTCCGCCAGGGCCTGCCGCTGGGATTCGCTCCGTCCTTGAAGCCACTCAACGCGGATTCTCGGCAACAGAACACCTCCTTCCCGTCCCTCGAGTCAAAGACATGAGTCGTCGTAGTCTCGAGCTTCCACAACGATAAGGTCACCCGGTTCGAATCCCAGGGATCTACCCGACGCCGCCTGCGTGGCGCCGATGACCACGTTGATGTGATTGGGCGCGTGAGCCTCGTTGAAGCCAAGCACCACTCCCCGCAACTCCCCCGCCCGAATCCGGTCCCCCGTGACGAGCACACCGGACTCCGTGGCTTCGGCGAAGCAGAGATAAGCCACGTCGCGAACCAGTTGGCCCGGGCGGACGGATTCGGTGGTGCAGACCATCTCGACCACCGCTCCGGCGGGAACGGCTCGGGTAGGCGGTTCGACCAGCTTCAGGTTCCTCCCCTTCACCGAGTTGGCCAGGACCGCCGATACGGTGAAGCGGAGTTCCGCTTTCCTGCACTCCGGCACATAGCCGACCAGAGTGTTGCTGTAGGGCTCGCCGCTCATGGGCTTGCCGCTCATGGGCTTACCGCTCATTTGACCAGTCTTCGATACTCACCGATGATAGACCATAGGGGCAGACGAGTCCTCAATGTGACTGGTTCCCTCTCCTTCATCTACCGGCTCTTTGTCCGGCGAAAAAGCTCTTTATCTCGTCCACGGTGCGCGCGACGTCTCCCTCGCCGACACCGGGGTTGCAAGGAAGCGAGATGCAGCGCTCCGACCACTCCTCCGCCACGGGGAACTCGCCCCGGCGGTAGGGCAGCCGTTCGGCGAACGCCTTTTGGGTATGCACCGCGTAGGGATAATGGACGGTGGTCTCTATGCCATGGTCCAGGAGATGCTCGCGCAGTGGGCCTCGGAGAGCGGCGTCACGCACCCGGATGACGTAATGGAGGTAGGTGTGGCGGGTGTAGTCCCTCTCAACGGGAAGGAGTAGCGGGAGGTCCGCTTCACCGAGAAGCCGCGTGTAAAGGCGCGCGTTCTCCCGCCGGCGCCGGTTCCATTCCTCGAGTAAGTCGAGCTGCACCGTAGCCACCGCGGCCGTGAGTTCCGTTAGCTTGAAGTTGTAGCCCAAGAGCAGGCTCTCGCCGCTGGGAGAACGGCCGTGGTTGCAGCGCAGGCGCATCTCATCGGCCATCGCCTGGTTGGATGTGGTGGCGATTCCCCCGACACCGCACGGAGAAATCCCCTTGTTGCTGAACCCGAACACCCCGATGTCGCCGAGACCCCCGGTCGGCCGGTCGCGATAACGCCCGCCCATGGTGTGGGCCGCGTCCTCCAGGATGCGGTACTGCCGGCGCCCGGCCAGTTCCAGGATCGGGTCCATGTCCACGGCGTGGCCGTAGTTGTGCTGCAGGGCGATACCCCTCGTCTTGCCGGTTATGGCGGGGAGGATGCGGTCGATTCCGATGTTGGCCGTATCGGGGTCGATATCGACCAGGACAGGGCTCGCCCCGACGAAGAGCACGCTTTCGACGATGGGGGCGTAGGCGTTGGCCGGCATGATCACCTCGTCGCCGGGTCCGAAACCCAGGGCATAGGTGGCCAGGAGCATGCAGCTACTCCCCGAGTTGGCGGCAACGGCTCTGGAGACGCCGCAGAGCCGCGCCATCTTGGCTTCGAGTCGGGCCGTCCACTTCCCGCGGAAATGGACATGGCTCTCCGCCACTTCCAGAAGCGCGCTCTTCATGGCTTCGGTCACGGGATAGGCGAAGCGATAGCCGATTGTAGTACCCACCGCTCTCAGACCTCCGAGTTCTTGAGCCGGGGATCCAGGGCGTCACGCAGCCCGTCGCCGACGAAGTTCAGGGCGAGCACAATGAGGGCGATAGCGGCGCCCGGCGCGGTCGCCAGCCAAGGCGCAAAGAGGAGAAACTTCTGCCCCTCGGCGACCATGCCACCCCAGGTGGGGGCTGGGGGGGGTACTCCCAAGCCGAGGAAGTTGAGACTGGCCTCGATGAGGATGGCCACCGAGACCCTGAGTGACACCATCACGATGAGCGCCGCGAGGATGTTCGGCAGGATGTGACGCCACATGATCCGCGGCGTGGAAGCGCCCAGGGCCAGAGCGCCGTCCACGAAGTCGAAAGACTTGACGCGAAGCACTTCGCCTCTCACCAGCCGGGCGAAGCGCGGCATGTTGGAAATGCCGATGGCGAGGGCCAGGTTGAAGAGACTGGTCCCCAGGACGATGACGATGGTAAGCGCCAGGAGCAGCGTCGGGAAGGCCATCATGATATCCATGAAGCCCATGATGAGGCTGTCGGTTCTCCCGCCGGAGTACCCGGCGACCAGGCCGATGAGCGTGCCTAGCGCGGTACCGATGACGATGGCCGTGACGGCGCACCACAGCGACGTCCGCCCGCCCCATAGGATACGGCTCAGAATGTCACGGCCGAAGCTGTCGGTGCCCAGCAAGTGCTCAGAATCGGGAGCCCGGAGGCGGTTCGCCGGCTGGAAATCGAGGGGGTCATGCGGCGCCAGCCAGGGAGCGAAGACCGCCCCGCCCACCATCAAGACCAACACGACCATCCCCATGACGGCGGTCGGGCGCTTGAGGAGATCGCGGAAGACCCTGTTCCATCCCACCTTGTGCTCCCCCCCTCACTTCCCGAGTCTGATTCTAGGATTGGCGATGGCGTAGGCGAGGTCAGTGAGGAAGTTCACCAAGACTATGCCGACGGCGAACAGGAGAATGGCTCCCTGCACCACCGGATAGTCACGCTGAGTGATGGCGTCGATCATCGTCTTCCCCAATCCAACCCGGCCGAACACTGTCTCAACGATCACCGTTCCGCCGAGAAGGTAGGCGAGATCCATCCCGACGACAGTGATGACGGGGATGACCGCGTTGCGCAAGGCGTGCTTGTAGACGACCACCCGTTCCCTGAGGCCCTTGCTCCGAGCGGTGCGGATGTAGTCCTGATTGAGGACTTCAAGGATGCTCGAGCGGGCCATGCGGGCCACCAGCGCCGCCGAGCGGGCGCCCACGGCAAACGCGGGGAGGACAAGGTGGTAGAGCTCGCTGGTGAAGCCCCCGCCCGCGCCTCCCCCGAACATGGGGAAGATGGCGACCTTGAAACCCAGGTAGTAGATAAGCAGGATACCTAACCAGAACCCCGGGACTGACAGCCATATCACGGCGACGGTCATGATGATGTAGTCTGTCGGCCTGTTCCTCCGCAAGGCCGAGGCCACTCCGGCCGGGACGCCGATGATGACCGACAACGCGACGGCGCTGACGGCGAGCATGATGGTCGGCTTTATGGTCGGCGCCAGGACCTTGCTGACCGGCTGCCGGCGGATGATTGACGTACCCAAGTCCCCGGTGATGGTGTTCTTCAGGAAGATGAAGTACTGCTCGTGGATTGGCTTGTCGAGACCGAACTGCTCTCGTAGCTCCTGCTTGATCTGCTCCGCGGTCCCGGACTCGACGTCCATGAGGAGTACGTCGATGGGATCGCCCGGCGCCAGGTGAACGATGAAGAACACCAAGGTGAAGGCGCCGAGAACCGTCGGGAGAATCAGAAGGATGCGCCGGCCGATGTAGCCCATGCCTTTGTTCATGGTCCGACCCCCGGATGAAGACCCCTCACCATGTGCTTTTGTCCTCCCCTGACGCCTGCCGGGCGAAATGCCCGCCCTGAGACGCCTCGTGTCCTACCTGTGTCTACCTATCACCTGGGATGTAGGGCCTGACCGCCTCCGCCAGGATGACAAGCATCCCGAACAGGGCCCGAACAACCCAGCGCGACTCCCGCTCGAGCAGGTTCCCCCGCGGGTCGGTCGTGCCGAGTCCGGGGCCGACGATCATGTTCGCGTCGTAGCCGAGTGGCGGGATGAGACCCATCGCCTGCAGTCCCGACTGAATGAGATTGGTTCCGGAGTACATGTCCTCGATGGAGAAGATGGGGAGACCCATCCGGCCACCGCTCCAGGTGCGCTCGTAGCTGATCTCGGTGCCCAGGAAGTTGTAGCTCTTAGTGATGACGAAGCCGTCGGCGAACCGGCCGAGATCGCCCTTGACGGCGGCGAACTCCTCGAGCACGATCTGGTGGAACTCATCGACGGGCTTGGTAAGACGCTCGGGAGTCTCCAGGAGGATGCGCAGAACGGGAATCAGGCCGGACAGGCACTCCTTGCCGGGGTCGGCCCACACGTAGCCCGCCTTTCCGTGAGAACTGCCGGTCCCCCAGCGGCTGCCGTGGATGCCGACGGCGCGGCGGATGGGGACCATCACTTCCTCCTTGCCGATGACTAGACCTCCCGTCGGGCCCGGGAAGGCCTTGTCGGTGCTGTAGACCATCAGGTCAGCCTTAATCGCCCTCGGGTCGGTGCCCAGGAAGGGAGTGCCGCGCGCGTTGTCGACGACGTAGGGGACACCGAAGCGGGAGGCAATCTCCCCGATGCCCCTCATGACGACCGGCCCGCCGTCGGCCCCCTTCTCACTGTAGCCGTAGCCCGGCGTCTCGTAGCCCATTGAAGCGAAGCCGGACACGAACGGACGGTGGGCCTCCGCCGCGTCCTCGAGGCCCTTGACGGACTCGGCCGCGCGAACTCCCTCCATGAGGGTGCAGGGATGGTACTTGATGCCGTGACACGCGTAGTCCGCGCCGGCGAGAGGAACCATCAAGGTTTCGAGGTTCACCTGCCGCTTGGCTTGGATGCCCAGTTCGCCGGCCGTTGTGCCGCGGTCGGCGCTGAGGTCCTTGTACTTCGGGGGTACCGGCGCCCCGTAGCCGGCCTGGTGGTGAACGTGTCTCTCGTAGGGAGCGACGTAGCGGAAGATGCTCTGTGAGCCTCTGGCCAGGGCGGGCGTGAAGAGGACGCTATAGGCGACCCAGAGCGCGGCCTCACACGTGTTGAGCACGGCCCCGTCGTAGTCGTCGCCGTAATGTTCCTTGACAATCTTACGGACCTCGATGTCCATGGATGGCAGCCGGGTCATCTTGCGGGCGCTGGCGCTCATGCCGTCGATGGAGTCCTGAAGCAGCATGGCATGGGTGGCTGAGCCGCCCGAAAGACCAAGGTCAGGGCGCTTCTCGGCCGGTATCCCTATCTCGTCGGCCGCCTTCTTGGCCTTGTCCAGGATCTCGCCCTTCTTCTTCTCGAGATGCTCGTACATGTCCATCCGAAACTTGAACACCGTCAGGTCGCCTGCCTCTTGTTGAAGTAGAAAGCCACAACCGACCGGTGCCGCTCTAGACGGCCGTGAACCCGTAGGGCCGCACCAGGACCCGCTTGATCGAGTTGAAGGCCGAGACCGGAGTGTATGTGCCGGTAACGAGTCCCTTCGACTCGCTGAAGACCTCAATGGTGAAGCGGAAGCCGTCTCCCTTGACCGTGATGAGGTGAGAGTTGCCGGGGGCCGCGGGGTCGGAGACAATCCGGGAAACCGTATTGTCGAAGCCCAGACCCGTGAGAGCCAGAATCGCGTGAACGTTCACGTTCCGCGGGTAGAGCTCGCAAGCCTTGCGGGCCGGGCCTTCGTAAACGTCGGTGCGCACGGTGTCGTCGCGGCCGTAGCTCTTGGGCTTCTTCACGGTGGTGATCTCGACGCTGTCGATGACTTCCCGCCCGTCGGCGATTCCGTCGACGCCGAGGATGGCGCCGTGCGGAACATACACGCGCCGTTTGTGCTGTTCGCAAAAAGAGGCGACCCGTTCCCTGAACGCATCCTCCAGGAAGGCCGAGAGAGAGAAGACCATGAAGTCAGCGAAACGCAGGACCTCAAGGGCGGCGTCTCTCACGACCGCCGGGTTCGCCGCCTCGACGACAAGGTCGGCACCCTTCGCTTCAGCTTCGGCGTAGGAGGAGACCAAGTAGCTCTCGAACCCCTGCGCCTGGACCCGGTCGGGCTCCATGATGAAGGATAAGACAAGGTCCGGGTCCTGCTCGATACGTTCCGCGATATACCGGCCAATCGTTCCGCAACCTATGAGACCCACCCTCGGCTTCATCTCTTCGGGGTCCCTCCTTCATCAGGGAGTAATATCGCTTGTTCTATACTGCGGCAGATTCTCCTCCCGGGGCTGAAGGCCGGGACGAATCACCTGCGTCACAGGCTGCGTGCTCGGCCTTTCCCGGCGCTCAGCGCTACCCCTGGCGCGACCGACGGTGAGCGATCACCGGCAGGGTGGTGATGCCGTGCGGCAATACCATGACGCGCACTGCGGATCCCGGCCGGCGGTCCCTGGAGTAGCGCTCGAACTCGCGGGCGAAAGCCGACTCGAGGGTCGGGGCATGTTCGAAGTGCATGCTTTGCACGAGCGAAGGATCGAGACCGGTGTCGGTGATGACAATGCGCGCCCGCAGCAGGGTCTTTGCGCACTTGAGGGAGACGACCTCTCCCGGGGAAATGGCGCGCTTCTTCCTGATGTGATCGATGATCGCCTCCGGTGACGGGAGCGACGACATGCACTTGAAGAAATCGGCGTGGCCCGTGCCGTCGGGGCAGGCCGCCGGGATGAGGATGACGCCTCCAGGCCTCACCACCGGCTCCGGGCCGAAAATGATGTTGTTGAGGGTTCGCAAGCTCTGATAGAGGTCGCAGTCTTTCGGGGACAGGGGGACAGTGACGACGATGTCTGCCGCGTCCTCGACGGCCGCCTCGCAGACCCGGCGGGCGGCTCTGACGCCTTCCTCGAAGGCGGCGCGGGAGTGGCCGGCGACCACCCTCACGACATTGCCCTCGCCGTCCTGGACCACGTTGACCACGAAGTGGAGCGGTACGGTGTTGCCGACATCGTTGAGGAACTCACGGAAACAGTTACCCTCGATGACTCCCAGACGGGTGCTGGGGTGCTCCACCATATCGACGCAGTGGGTCGCGGCGATCGTCTTCTCCCCGGCGACACCCACCGACATGCCCTTGATCCCGCCACTATAGCCGGCCATGAGGTGAGGCTCGATGCACCCAGTGGCTATGCGCACGTCGGCCTCGACGACCAGGCGGTTCAGCCAGATGGGTATCCCTCTTGGGGAGAGTCCCCCGAACACGAGATTGGCCCCATCGTAGGCATCATGGTTGACGATCCTGATGCGCCGAACCACCTCGGCTCCGTACATCGTGACCATCTCGTCCTTCGAGTTGGGGCGATGTGTCCCGGTGGCGACCACGCCTGTGACCGCGGACAGGGGCACGCCCGCGCCGCCTATCTCCGCTAGAAGGGCGGGTATGATGCGGTCTTCGTGAAGCTTCCGGGTGATGTCGGTCAGAATGAGGGCAATCCTGTCGCCGGGTCGCACCAGATCCCCGACACGTGGGGAGCCGATGGGTCTCGCAAGAGCCCGAGCGACGGCGCCGTCCAGGCTATCGACGAAGCGAAGGCCCGGCTCCTTTACAATCTCGCACGCCGCATTGTCGGGGATGTTCAGTTCTCGCGGCCGGCCGGCGATTGACAGGTGAACATGCTGCAAGAACCCGCGCCTCCAAACGTCCGCCAGCCGCAGGGGGAGGGGGACGGACACCCCCTCCCCCTGTCCAGCGCTTTGCGTTGACGCTACTCGGTGATGTCCATCATCTCCAGCATGAACAGCCAGAAGAAGGTGTTCGGTATATCGCCGGTCACGCCGTCACGGAAAGCCGTGACGTAGTGGGCGCGATAGATGGGGATGTGGACGCAGTCTTCGGCAACCTGCCTCTGGATCTCCTCGAGTATCTCAATCCGCTTGGCCTGGTCCGGCTCGGCCCGTTGCGCCTCGATGAGCGCGTCATAGGCCGTGTAGCAGCCGGGAATCTGTTTGCTGCTGATGGACAGCAGGAGCTGGTCCACCGCGGCCCGCGTCGGACCGCTCATATAGAAGTCAAAGTCGCCGGCCTTCCACTTGGCCGTGAGGGCCGCGCCGTCCTGAGGATCGGCCTGGAGGTTGACGCCGATCCTGCTCCAGTAGCCCTGCAGCGTCTCGGCTATCGGGGTGTAGGCGGGCCGACCGAGGGAGTAAAAGGTCGGAAGACCCTGGCCGTTCGGGTGACCGGCCTCGGCGAGCAGGTCTTTCGCCTTCTGCTCATCGTACTCGTACTTCTGGACGTCGTCGGTATGGCCCAGCATTCCGGGCGGAATCACGCTCCAGATTCCCTCGATCTCGCCCATTCCGGACCAGATCTTGTCGAGGAACTCCTGGCGGTCCAGGGCGTAGGCCAGTGCCTGGCGCACCCGCTTGTCATCCACACCCGGCCGGAGGATGTTGACCGTGGCGGCGAAGCGACCGAACACCGGGGTGGCGGTGTAGTTCAGGCCCTGCTCTTTCAGGAGGTTGAACGGCTCGGGTTCACGGATCATGGCGTAGTCGACTTCCCCGTTCACCATGGCCATGACCTGAACGTTCTCGTCAGGAATGCACTTGAAGATGGCCTTGTCGATCTTCGGCTTGCCCCGGAAGTAGTCCGGGTTGGCAACAAAGACATGTTCCTCGTTGGGAACGTACGATTCGACCATGTAGGCGCCCGTGCCGATCGGCTTCAAGGCCCATTCGTCGCCAAGGTCCTTGATGGCCTGCTCGCAGACGATATAGCCGCCCCGGAAAGCCAGAACTGCGGGAAGGAAGTCGGAGTAGACCGACTTCAGGGTCAGCTTGATGGTGTAGTCGTTGATAATGTCCATGGACTTGATGTACTCGAAGTCCGACCTATAGGCCGACCCCAACTCCGGGTCCTGGACACGCTCGAAGGTGTACTTCACGTCCTTGGCGGTGACTTCCCCATAGCCCCGGTGGAACTGGACGCCCTCCCTGAGATAGAAGGTGTACTCGAGGCCGTCCGGAGAGACTTCCCAGCGCTCCGCGAGGTCGGCCTCGACTTCCGTTGAGCCAGGCTTGTACCTCACGAGGCCGTTGAAGACGTTCATGATCCACTCGTAGTCGGGCGCACGGCTGCAGAGCGGTGGATCGAGGCTGACGACAGGCACGTAGTAGCTGATGGTGATCTCCTTCGGTGGCGGAGGCTCCTTCTTGCATCCGGCCACGGGCAGGACCATCGAGAGAGCCAGAACTACAATCAACACACTCAATAGCCTGTATCGCTTCATCTCTTGCTTGTCCCTCCCCCTTGGACCAGTGTCCATGGCTAATCGGCAAGTTGGCCGACTGTTGCTCTCAATCACCTCCCGACTTTCGCGAGTATGCCTGCGGTGATAGTCCGACTGCTTTGTCGTTCTCCATCATCGATGATAAGACTCCGAATTCCACGAAGGACCGAATTTTCCTTCAACCTAATAGATGGAGATAGCCGGGTCCCCTCGAATAGGCGCGCGACGTAAGCCGGATCAAGAAAGGCGAGAGCAATCTCGGGGAAGCCGGGGGGTCGGCGATAACCAAACCGGACACGGATGTGATGGCGTGGGCATTAGGTACGCGCACTACCTCGCCCGCAGGCCGGGCCAAGCGGAGGTCTGCCGACGGCCGCGCTGCAGGGCAAGACCGCCGGCCGCCCGGAACGCGATGCCGGGCTAGGCGGGACCGGCCTCGGGACGAGTGGGCGAGTTCTCCGCGTTGATAAGCCGAATCCTGTCAAGGGAAGCCTGCGGTCGGCCCATCTTCATCCCTCCCGTGTCATTTCACCCTCCCGTGTCACTTACTGGAGGCCGTCGCGTAGCCGGGCGGTCGACCTGACTCCGAAAGGGCCTGCTCAATCCTGTCGAGATGCTCCCGCCGATGGACGGCGCGAATGAGGGTTCGCGGCCGAGCGGCGAGGATGGCCTACACCACACCCGTGCGCTCCCACTCCTCGAACTTCGCCTGCCAGAGCCTGTCCCAGAAGGCGAGGTGCATCAAAGCGACGCCCACCGTCCACTTGGGGTTGACGGGGTGAGCCATCTGCTCGTCGCTCAACCCGGCGACAAGTGCCCTGAGCCACGCCCGCTCAGCATCGTTCCCTTTTATGTACGATCGGTCCATCGCTGTCGACTCCTCTCAGATGCTCACCGCAGTCTGGGCGCCGTGACATCAGCGGGGCACTGCCTCTCGCGGGCTGTTCGCCGGGTGCTGTCCGGGCCGCTTTTGGGCGCCCAGGGTTACTCCTTTCGCTCGAAAGTACGCTAAGCGGTCGAGAGGCGGCATGAGAAGGGGCACGCGGCGGTGAGGTCGCTTCCCTGAGGGGTTCCTCTGTACTCGTGAGGCGTGACCACAGGGGTACCCCCTCACCCCTCCTCCCCCTCCTCCGCCGGCACTGCTCCACGCACCGCGAGATCGTCCTCGGGATAGGACCGTATGCGGCCGTCAACCTTGAGCCCCCGCCGCGCGGCGGCCTGCCGGAGGCGTTCGATGAAAAGCAGGTAGGCGTTCTGGTTGTTCTTGGAAGTCTGGGTCACTGTCTGGGGGGTACCGAGCCACCCCCGGGTGGCCAGGGCCGGCCGGAGACGGTCGGGGTTGGCGCAGACGCGGTCTTTGAGCTGGCTTGAGAAGAGCCGGCACATCTCCGGGTCCTTCATCCGGTCGCCGACGGCGAAGGTAAGGTTCCACTCGTTGACTAGGTAGACGTCTTGCCTCGGGCTACCGCCGACCTTGGGGTCGGACCAGAGGCGAACGGAGGGGTCGGTAAGGAGAGTCTGTAGCAGGCCCGGAAGACGTAGGTGCGCCGGCCCACGAGGTTGTGAATCTGGAAGGACACCGGTATGGCGGGCCGCCCGCCTGACCCGTCGTAGACCTCGCGGCCCAGGGCGAAATGCCCGATGGGTGCCGCGCCGGGGTCGGGCTCGCCCGTGGGAAGGAGAACCCCAAGCCGGCAGATGAACTCCACCACTGGCTCGGCAGGCCGACCCGGGCCCCCAGGTGCGGCAGGCGCCGCACGGCCGGGTTGAACTCGAGCCCGTCCCCGCGCCCGGCGGTCACACTCCCGAGAAGGCGGACAAGGATCACGTAACGGAGCTTCGACTCCTTGACGTCCTCGGGGACGGCCGCCTCCGAGTTGCGGCACAGCCTGGCCAGGTACTCGTCGCCCTCGGCCGACGACATCACGCCG
>QZJP01000074.1 GCA_003599345.1 Bacillota bacterium
GCCAGGGCCAGGGTGCCCATAATGACGGATAAGATGGGCTGACCAAGGAGTGGACGAAAGACAAGCCTTTCCACCAGGCCGCCGATAATCAGGGCCATTATCAGCGTCCCCAAGAGGGCCAAGGCCAGGTGCAGCGCGGCGAGCCGTTCGGAAGGCCAGAGGGAAGTCACGTCGGTCCGTTCAGCGTTCGGGGAGGACGAGTCTGCGAAGCCGGGAGTACGAGGCGCTGAACCACTGGACTTGCCACTGGATGAGCACCACGAGCACGAAGTCGCGGGCCAGATCAACCGCCGGCCGCAAGCCGGACTCGCCGCCGGCCTGGGGTCCTGCGCCGGCGCCGGGGTCCTCGTGCTCGGCGCCGCCCTGGCGGCCGCTCCCCGGTTCCTGGTCTCGGGTTGGACGGCGACGGCGCGACGGTCTTCGCGGCGGAGGAGGGGTCGGGAGGACACGTCCCGGCCGGGGGTGACCGGGGAATCCCGCTTTCGCGTCGTCCTCGGTCTGGCCAGGAAGGAGGCCTTCGTCGTGCTACGCGACCCCGCCGAATGGGCCCAGGTCGCCTACATGCTGGTCATGGTCGTGGTGCTCTTGGGCTCACGCCATCTGGCCGGTGAAGGCCTGGCGCATACCGGGCGGATGCCTGCCGGCCTGGTCTACGCGCTGTCGCTCGGGGCCGCCGCGCTACTGGGCAGCTCCGTGGCCCTGGGTTCAGCCGGGAGAGAAGGGCCGGGCCGCTGGATCCTCCTATCCGCCCCCTTGCGCCCGGAGGACCTGCTCCTGTCCAAGGTCGTCGGAACCACCTATCTCATGGGACCTCTAGTCGTGGTGGCCTGTCTCGCCGTTGGAGGACCGCTAGGCCGCCTGCCCGGCATGGAACTCGCCATCGTGTCCCTGGCCGCGCTGGCCGCGGTCCCGGGCTCAGTCGCCATAGCCGTGGCCGCCGGTTCGGAGCACCCGAACTTCAGCGCGACCGATCCCCGACGCCGGGCGCGTACCTCCGCCGGCGTGAGCAACTTCTTCCTTCAACTGCTCTTCCTCGGGGGCACGAGCCTGGTGTTTCACCTTGGGCAGCGGGTGACGGCGCTCCTCGCCGGCGGGAACCACGGAGTCCTGCCTTCTCTCCTGGCGGGGGTGCTGGCCCCGGCCGGGGTGGCCGCCGCTAGCTGGCTCAGCGTTAGGACCGCCGTGAGGGCAGGCTCCTCGTCCGTGTCCGGGTGGGAGTAGCTCGGGCCCCGCTCCCCTTCCCCGGGAATACCCCTGACCCCTTACCCCTCGCGTAGGACTCCGCCTGCGGAAGGCAAATGTTTCTCTCCGGGCGTGCCACGGTGTCACGGGAGCCGGCAACCTACCCCGAGAGAACGGGCCTGCCAGAGAGGAGAAGATCGACGATGGGTCTCAGATGGCAGCCGAGCGCGAGGGCCATGTCGCAGGCGATAGCGGCCCTATGCGTGGTTATCCTCACGGTCGTTGGGGTGATCTCCTACAGGTCGTGCGTTCCCGGCCTGACCTTCGAGGACGGGAGGGCGTTCGCCGCCACCTTGGAACCGTCCGCCGTTGACGCTCTGGGGGTGACCCCCGACTCCTCGTTCACCTTGACCTTGGGGCAGTCCGTCCCGCTCGGAGCGGTCAAAGACGCGCTGAGCGTGGAGCCGCCCATCGACTTCCGGGTCAGGGCGGACGACTCGGAGGGCAAGCGGTTCACCGTCACGCCGGCGGCCCTCCTGGAACCCGACCGGGTCTACCGCTTCGTTCTCGCCCTCGCGGGTCCTGATGAGCCGGGCTATAGCTGGGCCTACCAGGTCAGGAGCCGGCCCCGTGTGCTCGGCACGCTCCCCGGCGACCGCTCCGCCGGGGTTCCGACGAACACAGGCATCGAGATCCAATTCAGCCATGAGGACGTGGATGACCCCGGCGCTCACTTCTCCATCTCTCCTTTTGTTCCGGGACGGTGGGAACGGCACCGCCGGACGCTCGTCTACGTGCCGACAACTCCCCTCCACCCGCGCACCGTCTATACCTGCACGGTCAAGGCCGGGCTGGGTGTGCGGGGAAGCGACGAGACGACGGCCGACGACTACACGTTCTCTTTCGAGACCGCCGCGGCTCCCGGTGGGGTCGAACCCGACTTCTACTTCTGGGTTGAGGCCGAAGAGCTCGAGTTCGCCACGTCCGAAGCGCCGTTCTTCTCCGCCAACTACGGGAGGTACGGCACTGAGTCACCCTCCTTGCCTAGAGTCCGCGCGCAAGTATACCGGTATCGCGACGCGTCGCACTACCTCGCCGGCCTCGAGGAGAGGAATCGCGCGCCCTACTGGGCCTACGAGACCCGGCGGGCCTTCCGCCCGTCTCTCGCCGGCCTCGAGAAGGTGCTTGACGCCGACCTCGACATGCGTGAAGTCAGGTGGCAGATGTACATCGCCCTTCCGGAGCCGCTACCGGCAGGCTACTACCTGGCTGTTTTCCGCCTCGATTCCTACGTGTTTCACACCTGGTTCCAGGTCACCGACCTGTCCGCCTACGTAGTCGAGGCTCGGAACGACACCGTGGTGTGGTTCAACAGCCTGACCACCGGCCTACCGGTGACGGGCGTCACCGTCCGGGCCCAGACGGGTGGGGATCTGCTCGGGTCGTCGGGGCAAGACGGCCTTGCCAGGTTCGCCACTCCCGCGGCCATCGTCGGAACCGGGGACAGGCCGGCCCGTGACGAGCCGGTGCCCCCGTTCTATGTGACGGCCAGAGCCCCTGACGGCTCCGAGTTCACGTGTAACCTCTCTCCATGGTGGGGGCCCTACTGGGAGACCCAGATGGTGGCGGACGGATACTGGAGCTACCTCTTCACGGACCGGCCCCTCTACCTTCCGGACGACGAGGTCTGCTTCTGGGGGGTCCTGGAGCCCAGAGACAGGGGCGTTCCCGAACAGCGCCGCATCACGGTGGAACTGCGGTCCACGTCCTACTGCTGGGAGGGGCCGTTCGCCGGCAGGTACTCCTCGGGCCGGGACGGCGACGCCGACCTCATCCTCTCGACGGAGGTCGATGTGGACCGCCACGTCTACGACGGCCGGCTGGACCTCCCGAACCTCCGGCCCGGCTACTACCGCCTAGAGGTGGTCGCCGGGGACGTGACCCTCGCGACCCGGTGGTTCGAGGTGGCGACTTACACCAAGCCCGCCTACCGCATCGGCCTGACGGCCGACAAGAGGGCCATTTTCGCCGGGGACACCGTGGACTTCACCTTGGAGGCCGCCTTCTTCGAAGGCACTCCCGTTTCGGAACTCAGGCTGCAGTACAACTTGAACGCCGGGGGCGGCACGTCCCGGAGCGGTTTCCTCGTCACGGACATGACCGGCCGGGCGACGCTCAGCTATACCGGGGTCAGCGAGAGCGACCCGTTCGTCCTGGAACGCCATGACTACCTCCGAGCCTACGCGGACCTGCCCGAGTCCGGGCCGATCCACAGGGCCGCCGGGGTGCGGGTGTTCACCAAGGACGCGCTCATCAGGGCCCGGACAACCTATTCGGACACCTCGGTGACCGTGGAGGCCGCGGTCAACGAGGTCGACATCGGGTCCTTGAACGCCGGGGGCGACGACGCCGGCTGGTACGGGGGCGACTACGCCGGACCCGCCCTGGGTGGGTGGTCGATAGCGGGCCGGCTGGAAGAGATCCGGATCGACAAGAGGGAGATAGGCGAGTACTACGACTTCATCGCGAAAGTCACCCGCAAGGTCTACGACTACGTCGAAGTGAAGGTCCTGGTGGAGAGCTTCTCGATGACCACTGACGAGCTCGGACAGGCGTCGTGGACGTTCGTGCCGGACCAGTCCAAGAAGTACCGCGTGGTCCTGACCACAAGCGACAGGGCCGGCCGGTCGGTCGCCACGGAGACCTTCGTCTGGGGCCGGGGCTTCGATTACCCGGAAGGGGACTACCGCTGGTACCACTTGGCGGCTCCCGACCGGACCGAACGTGAATACGCCGTCGGGGAGACGGTGACGGTGGTGGCCCGTGAGGGCGACCACGACCTCCCGTCACGGACCGGCGGCTACCTCTTCTACACCGCGCGGCTTGGCCTCGAGACTGTGGAGGTCGTGGATGGTCCGGGGTACGAAATCACATTCCAGGAGGACTACATCCCCAACATCAACATCGGCGGCGTCTACTTCGACGGGCGTTACTACAACATCCTCGGCGAGTTCCAGGCCGGGTTCGCCTACGACGTCCGCGGGCTCGACGTGACGGTGAGCACCGACCAGGTCTCTTACGCCCCCGGTGACAGGGCGGTCATCGCGGTGGAGGTCAAGGACACCGAGGGCCGGCCCGTGGCCGCCGAGGTCAACCTTTCAATGATCGACGAAGCCCTCTTCGCCCTGAGCGATCAAACGGTCGACCTTCTCGGAAGCCTCTACGGGCGCCGCCTGAACTCCTACATCCTTGTGACGCGCGCTTCCCACTATCAACGTCTCGTCTCCGGCGGCAGCGCGGAATGCGGCGAGGGCGAGGGCGGGGGAGAGAGGAGCGACTTCTTGGACAACGCCCTTTTCTCTTGCCTCTCCACCGGATCGGACGGCAGGGCCACGACCGAGGTCGTCTTGCCGGACAACCTCACTTCGTGGCGCCTGACCTTCCAGGCTTACGCCCAGGGAGTGCGGGCGGGGAGTGGGACGCTCTCCGTCCCGGTCCGGCTACCCTTCTTCGTGGAGTTGTCGACCAACGAGACCTACCTGACGGGGGACAGGCCCGTCATCCACGCGCGAGCCTACGGTGAGGTCCTGCCGTCCGGCACGCCCGTCGCCTTCACGGCCAGGCTCGGCCGCCTGGCCGCCGGCGACACGTACGACTACCGCGACCTCGGGACAGTGACCGGCACGGCTTTCCACCCGGCCGGCATCGTCCTGGGAACCCTCGAGAGGGGGATATACAGGCTCAGCGTCACGGGCAAGGCCACTCTACCGGACGGCACCGCCCTTGAGGACACGCTCGTCCGGTCCCTCGAGGTGGTCGACACGTATCTGACTCTCGACCGGGTCGACTACTACGAGGTGGGTGAAGGGCTCAGGCTCGAGGCCGAGCCCGGTGAACTGGCGACACTGGTGTTCTGCGACCGCGAGCGCGGGAAATACCTCGAGATGCTCTGGCGCCTGGCGTGCGGCGGGCCGCGTGTGGACATGAAGACGGCCAGCCTCGTTGCTCGCCGGATCCTCTCCGACGAGTTCGCCTCCGACGAGCGGGTCGCCTCCGGGTGGCTGGGGGCCGGTCCCACCGCGAGCGACCTCCTGGTTTTCCAGCGTCCGGAGGGTGGCGTGGCCCTCTTGCCCTACGCCGACCCCGACCTGGAACTGACCGCCAAGGTCGCGGCTCTGGGCGACATCGCCGGCTTCGACCAGGGCGGGTTCGCCGCCTATCTCGGGCAGGCCTATGACCGTGAGGACGAGACGCGGGAGAGGTACATCGTCTCACTCTACGGGCTGGCAGCCCTGGGGCAGCCCGTTCTGACCGACGTCCAGAGGGCGGCCGGCCAACCCGACCTCAGCCCCAAGGAGAAGCTCTATACATGCCTGGCCCTCGCGGCCCTGGGAGACGAGGAGAAGGCACGGAGCATCTTCACCCCCGTGCTACAAGCGTTCGGCGACAGGATAGGCCCCTTGATGAGGCTCAACGTCAGCAGGGACCGCGAGGAAGTCATAGCGGCGACATCGCTCGCGGCAGTCGTCGCGGCCCAACTGGCCTTGCCTGAACGGGAGCCCCTGTTCGAGTACCTTCTCGACAACACGCCTCTGGAGGAGTTGAACCACCTCGAACTAGCCCTCTACCTACAAGAAGCGGTTCCCGCGGCCCCGTCCGAGGTGGCGTCCTTCACCATGGAGCCCGGGGGGACCGAGATCCGGCTCGACCCCGGCGAGACGTATACCTGCGTCCGCACCGCCGAGGACCTAGCCGGCCTGAGGTTCCGGGAGGTCCACGGCAGCGTCGGCCTGTGTGTCTCCTACCGCGCGCCGGCTGACCTGGGCGGCACGAAGGCCGGCAGCGGCGACGCCACCCTGACGCGCGCCTACCATGGCGAAGGCGGCAGCGAGACCACAACCTTCGGAGCGGGCGACCTGGTCAAGATAGCCGTGAGGTACCGCATCTCGGCAAGGGCCCCCGAGGGAATGTACCAGCTCGTCGACTTCCTCCCGTCCGGCCTGAAGGCGGTGCCCCGGGCCTACGAGTTCGGGGTCCAGGACGCGAACCTCCGCTACCCGGTCGAGGTTGACGGGCAGAAGTTGACCTTCAACGTCTACTTTCACCCGAGGGTCGACCCCAGGACCGGTCAGGTCGTGGGCGGGGACGTGACCGACACCGTGGTCTACTACGCTCGGGTCGTGTCGCTCGGCACCTACCAGGCAGACGCGGCTGTCCTGGTGCACGCCAAGAGCGGGGAGATATTCGCGACTACGGCCAGGACAACCATCGTGATACAGTAGGGCACGAGAGATGCGGACCTTGGGCGTCGTCACTGTCTCCGTTCTGGCCCTGGGCCTGGGGTCCGCCCTAGGGCTTGGAGCAGGCTGCCGGGCGCCCCGGGTGGAGGCTGTCAGGCCTTGGTCCGCCCCGCACGCGGACCGCTTCGTCACCCCCGCCCAGTTCCGGGATTCCCTGGCAGGAGCGGGGGCCGTCGAGGCCCGCCTTCGCGACCTTGTCGGCGAGCGTCGCGGAGGAGACGCTAGTGAGGCCGGTGGTGGCGGCGGCATCGTGGCGGCGGTGGTCCCCCACCACCTCGTGGCGGGTCACCTCGTCGCCGGCCTTCTCGCCTACCTGGCCGATGATCCGCCCGGGACCGTCGTCGTCGTAGGGCCAGACCACTTCCGGGCGGGACCCAGGTGCGGCACGAGCGCGGCTTCCTGGCTGACCCCGGCCGGGCTCCTCGAGGCTGACGCGGCCCTCGCGCTGGCACTGATGGACGGGAACCTGGCGGACGAAGCAGCCGCGTCCCACGACGGCGAGCACTCGGTCGGGGCGCTGATGCCCTTCATCAAGCACTACCTTCCTGGTACTCGCGTGGTCCCGGTCACCCTTCGTGGCGACGCCACCTACCTCGAGGCGGTCCGCCTGGGGCGGTATCTCGGGGAGTGGCAGGCCCAAGACCCGGGCCGGAAGCTTTTCGTCCTCGCCTCGGTGGATTTCTCCCACTACCTACCCTTGGCGCGGGCCGCCGAGAACGATGAGGCGACGATCATCGCCCTCCGAGGCGGCCACTGGGCCGCCCTGTTCGCGATGGGCCCGGGCCATCTGGACTCACCCGGGTCGCTGGCCGTGGCTTTCTCTTTCGCCGGGGTCGAAGCCCTGGACGAGCCGGTCTTCAGCGCCGTTGAGCACACGAACTCGGCCCTTCTCCTCAACCAGCCCGACCTACCGGAGACGACAAGCCACTTCCTGATTGTCATTCCCGACGGAGGTAGGTAGGCCCTGGTCATGCGGGAAATCTGAGGAACGACCCCCAGGAATCCACGCCGTGTTTTCGAATGCTATCTGGAACCCTTCCGGCCGCAGGGCACGTGCGGACAGCCCGCGGCACAGAGAGGGGGGTAGAGAGGTGAAACGGAAAGGCTTTCTAGGCAAGCTCTGGGTATGCCTCGTGGCCGTGTCGCTCGTAATCGCCTTCGCGGCCGTGCCCGCCTTGGCCGAGGACCCGGTGGACCCTCCTCCCGGGGACGACACCGGCGGCGAACTCCCGCCACCCGACAACACCGATCCTGAACCCGTACCCTTTATGGTCACCGGTGTGGTGGTGGACTACGAGATACCCGGCGTCATCTCCCAGGCACCCGACATATTCGAGGCGGAAGATGCGGACGAGGAGCCCGGCGAGGAGGAAATCGAGCCCGTAGAGCCGGAAGAACCCACCGATGGCGAGCCCACCGATGGTGAGCCCACGGACGGCGAACCCACCGATGGTGAGCCCACCGATGGTGAGCCCACAGACGGTGAGCCCACGGACGGTGAGCCCACGGACGGCGAACCCACCGACGGCGAACCCACCGACGGCGAGCCCACGGACGGCGAGCCCACCGACGGCGAGCCCACGGACGGCGAGCCCACCGACGGTGAGCCCACGGACGGCGAGCCCACCGACGGGCCCGAGCTTCCCCCGGGGACGCCCTTCATCACCGTACTGAACGAGACGGGCGAGTTCACCTTCGAGGTCGCGGAGGACGCGGCCATCACCGCCCCGGTTGCGGATACGGGCGAGTTCATCATCAACATCGGTGACCTGGCCCAGGTCAGCGGCCTCGACGATGTCGTGGACACGATTGTCGTCACTCCGGCCGCGAACCCCGGGAGCCGGAGCTCCTACGCCGCGGTGCCTGGTATCGTGGAGGCCATCTCGCCGACCGACATCGTGGTGAAGGCGGCCGACGGCTACACCTACTCCTTCGTCATCTCCGAGACCACCCCGGTCTACGCCGGTCCTCTGACCTTGAGTGTGGCGGACATTCAGGTCGGCGACCAGGTCGTCGTCAAGGGCGACGGAGCGGGCGGGGCCAAGTGGATCCGGTTCACCGGCCAGAGTTCCAAGGCCATCCGGAACCAGTACCGGCACGCCAACCAAGAAGGTGACGGCGCGGAGGCCGCCGGCGGCAAGGGGAACGGCAACGGGAACGGCAAGGGGAACGGTAAGGGGAACGGTAAGGGCAAAGGCCACGGCCCCAAGAGCTAGGAGGCCGCAAGAGGCCGGATAGCCCGCGGAGGAGGTCCACGGCGACCTCCTCCGCTTCCTGTTCTCGGGGCGGACGCAGGGAGAGACGGGGCGCTACGCCGTCCGTGACCGCTTGGCTTCCCTCTCGCGCAGTTCACGCTTGAGGGCCTTCCCGGCCAGGCTCACCGGTATCTCGTCCAGGAACTCGACCTCACGGATCTTCTTGTAGGGGGTCACTTGCCTAGCGACGTGGTCCATGATCTCCTCGGGGGTGGCCACCGCCCCCGGCTTGAGGACGATGAACGCCTTGGGGTACTCGCCCACGGCCGGGTCGGGCTTGCCGATGACGGCGCAGTTGGCCACGGCCGGGTGGGTGAACAGAATCTCCTCGAGTTCTCTCGGGTAGACGTTGTAGCCCTTGTAGATGAGCATGTCCTTCTTCCGGTCTATCACGTAGACGTAGCCGTCCTCATCCATGTAGCCGATGTCCCCGGTGTGAACCCAGCCGTCTCGCAGCACCTCCGCCGTCTCATCCGGGCGGCCGAGATAGCCCAGCATGGCCTGGGGTCCCTTGAGGCATATCTCCCCCGGCTCCTTGGCCCCTAGCACGCGGCCGGGGTCCTCGGCGTCCACGATCTTGACGTCGGTGTCGAAGATCGGGATGCCCACCGAACCCAGCTTTCTGACGCCGCTACGGTTACACGGGTTGGCCGTGGCTCCCATCGACATCTCACTGAGCCCGTAGGCCTCCATGATGACGGTGTGCGGCAGCCGGCGCTGCATCTCGGTGAGCAGCTCGACCGGGAGGGGGGCCGCGCCGCTGGCCACGAACCTCACCGACGAGAAGTCAGACTTGTCGATGTCGGGGTGGTTCAACATGGCCTGGAAGAGCGGGGGCGCCCCTCCGAAGACCACCGCCCCGTGACGCGAGATGTCGCCCATGTAGGCTCCCGGGTCGAACCGCGGGTGCACCACCATGGTGGTCCCAAGGTAGATCGGCTCGTTCAGGTATCCGACGGTGCCCATGGCGTGGAACCACGGGACCACGATCATGGTCTTCCCTTCCCGCACCGTCACCGGGAACTCGCCGAAGCCCTGGTCGTCCGTCTCGGGCAGGCCCAAGGGCTCTAAGAGCAGGTCGGCCTCGGGGTCGTAGGCGGGGCGGCCACCGATGAGCCAGTGGGCGAACTGCAGGGTGTTGGCGACGATAGCCTTGTGGGTGAGGACGACTCCCTTGGAGACGCCGGTCGTGCCGCCGGTATAAGCGAGGTGCGCGATATCCCGGTCGGGGTCTATCCCGACCTCGGGCGGCTCGGGCGGGAAGTCCAGGAGGAGTTTCTGGAAGCTGTACGTATCCGGGCCGTGGGCCGACACGTCCACGGGGGCGAACGGTGGGATGATCTCCTGGATGCCCGTGACGACCACCCGTTTGAGGCTGGTCTCGCCTCGGACGGAGATGGCCGAGTCGATGAACATGTCCAGGGCCACGAGCGTCTCCGCGCCCGAATCCCTGAGCTGGTGCCGCAGTTCCGGCGCGCTGAGGAGCGGGTTACACGGGCTGAAGGTGGCTCCGAGGAGGAGAGTACCGTAGTAGGCGATGGCGAACTGGGGGCTGTTCGGGAGCTGGATGGCGACGACATCGCCCTTCTTCACCCCGAGCGAGGAGAGGGCCGTCGCGAACCTCCGGGCTTTCTCCCAGAGCTCGGGGTAACTCGTAGTCCCCTCACCGACCTGAAAGATAATGGCCTGCCTAGTGGGATACTTCCTGGCGGACGACTCCAGGAACTTGTAGACCGGCACCCGTGGGTAGTCGAGACTCAAGGGGAGACCGCGGGGCCAAGAGGTGTGCCAAGCCCGAGCATCCATTGGGGTGACCTCCCGACCGGCGTAGTAGTGGGCGTTCGAGAACAGGCAACCGAATCCTACACCTCATTCTGAATTGACAGAACCATTACTGGAACCGGTGTGACTGGGCTGCTGTGTGGGCTGCCGCCGCCGGGGGTGTGCCTAGGGCCGCAGGAACCAACGGCGCTGTCGCTAAACCTGCCCTGGGACAGGAGGAGGAGAGGCGTTGGGCGCTGGCAAGCGATTTCCCGGGTCGGCGGGCCGCGAGCGGCTGGCGTCTCCCGGGCGGCGCGCCGGTATGGCCCTGGCGTCGCTGCTTGTGGCTCTTGCCATGCCCTTGTTCCTTTTCCTGGCGGATGTCGAGGGCGTCGCCTACCACTTGTCGGCGTACGAGCAGAGCTTCGTTGCCTCGGGGGCGCCGGCGGCGACCGGTCTGACTGCGGACCAACTCCTCGTGGTCATCACCCGTACGCTCGACTACGCGACCGGGCGCAGGCAGGACTTCCAGTTCGACCTTTCAGAGATCGGCGCCGGTCCGCCCGGGCGCCCGGCGTTCAGCGAGATAGAGGTGGCCCACATGGCCGACGTCAGGGCCCTCTTCCTTCTCGGGCGGGCCGTCCGCCGCGCGGCCCTCCGGCTGGTGGTCCTCGGCGCGGCTGCCCTGTTGGCCCTGGACAGGGCACGGGGGGGCGCACGCCTGGCCAGGGCTCTCATGGCCGGGTCGGCGGTGACGATGGTGGCGTGGGGAGCCCTGGCCGTCGCGGTTCTCCTCGATTTCGGCTCGTTCTGGACGGGCTTTCACGAGACCTTGTTCTCCAACGACCTGTGGCTGCTCCCGAGCGGTTCCCTCCTCATCGAGATGCTACCCGAAAGCCTGTTCCAGAGGCTCGCCCTGGAGGTCGTCGGCCTCCTCACGGTCGAGGCTCTCGCCATCCTGTTCCTCTCGGCCGGCTACCTCAGGAACCGGGCGGTGGCGCGGTGATTGACTTCCGGGCGCTCGAGGAGGCGGGCCTCCCACTCCTCCACCATTGGTTGAACTACTCCCACGGTCCCGCGACAAGGCCGGGTTCCGGTACCTGAATCCGGTGGGAGGTCCCGGGAGAGCCTGGCGGAGAATACCTCTCGCGCGGGGGCCGGGCCGAGCCAGAAGTCCGGGAGTCCCGGCGTGGGGGGCGGGGGAGTCCATGAGATCTCTTAGAATCGGCGGACGCACCTTAGAGCTCGTCAAGGGGGATATCACCCGGTTCGAAGCCGACGCCATCGGGAACGCGGCCAACGAGGCCTTGGCAGGCGGGGGCGGCGTCGACGGCGCCATCCACCGGGCCGGAGGACCCATCATCATGGAGGAGTGCCGGGCCATCGGGAAGTGCCCGACGGGACAGGCGGCGGTGACCACCGCCGGGAACCTCCCGGCGAGGTACGTCATCCACGCCGTGGGACCCGTGTGGCGGGGCGGCGCCCAAGGTGAGCCGGGGCTTCTGGCGTCGGCCTACCGCAACACCCTGAGACAGGCGGACGCGCACGACGTCGTGACCCTTGCGCTGCCCTCCGTCAGCACCGGAGTCTACAGCTACCCCCTGGACCTTGCCGCCCCGATCGCGGTGGGGGTGGTCGCCGAACACCTCAAAGGGCAAACGTCACTACGTCGCGTGACTTTTGTGCTCTATAGCGACGAGACGATGGCGGCCTTCGAGAAGGCCCTCAGCGAGCTATCTGGCGAGACCTCTTAGGACAGGGGGATCGGTACCGGCTGCCCGGCTATGAACGTCCAGACCTCTGTGGCGCCGGCCGTGGCGATCTCCCGCTCCGCGTCGACGAAGCCCCTGCCGATGTGTTCTGGGCTGTGCGCGTCGGATCCGACTACCAGCCGTATGCCTAGTTCGACGGCAAGCGCCAGGGCCGGCGGGCCTAGGTACGGGCGGCCCCAGGTAGTGAGCCCGCCCGTGTTGTACTCCAGGGCGACGCCGTGAACAGCCAGAGCCTCAAGGGTGCGTTCGAGCTCGCCCCACCACACGTCCTCGACGTCGGAGAACGGAGGCTCCGGAAGAGCCTCGGACATGTCGAACTTCCGCGGGGCCTCGATGTGGCTGACGCACTGGAACAAGCCGGTGGCCACCGCCTCGCGGATCTCGGCGAAGTACCGGCGAATGAAGGCCGCGGGTCCGCCGCAGAAACCGATGGCCGCGGCGAGGGTCTGGGGCGTGAAGTCCCACGGGGCCTCCCCCATGACGTGGTGGGAGCAGTTCAGGGCGTCGATGGTCACTCCGAAGGACCTGGCCTGGCGGTAGACCTCGGCGACGAGTTCTTCAGTGAGGTCGAGGCGCCCGCCCAGGATGTCGACCTCGAACCCCACCGATAGCCCGGCGTCCAGGCAATCGACGAAGAAGGCCCCGAGCGAATGGTCTCTCAGGGACAGGCCCACGGCGGTCGACACGGACGGGAACTCGCGTCCGGGCCGGCCGACCTGCCTGAGCTCGAATCCGTCCGGCAGCGGAGCGTGCTCCCGCAGGCTCACCCGGAGTCCCCTGTGCAGGCCCGCCCACCGGACCGACACAATGTCGCTGTCAGCCGCCGAGTGCCCGGCGTACTTGGTATGTACGTGGTTATCCACGAGGAGGCCTTTGTGAGCGGATGAGAAGGCCGCTCCCCGCTTGCCCGCGGCCGCGTCCTGAGTGAGTTCCGGGTAGTACGCCGGCATCACGATGTGTCTCTGTGTCACCGCCCAACCGCCCCCCACCATCTCTATGGCTCCGGCGCGGGAAAGGGTCCTCTGTGTTTCGCAGCTAGCTACCCATTTCCTCCCACGCGAGCGGTCGGCCTGTCTCCGGAATACACGGTTCGCGAATACGGGGACGAGACCGACCGGAAGCTAGGGCCGTGGACGGGATGTGCGACGTGATAGTCGTCGGCGCGGGGCCGGCCGGCGCCACCGCCGCCAGGCTCTGCGCCCTGGCCGGGCTCGAAACGCTGATCGTCGAGCGCGCGGTTTTCCCTCGGGACAAGCCGTGCGCCGGAGGGCTTTCGCCCCGGGTCCTGGCCGACATCACGCGGGTGTTCAGCCTCGAGCCCCAGGAGACCGGGGAGCCGGCCGAGGGCGCGAATACGGCCGGGCCGGACCCCGGCCCTGTTCTCAGGGTCCCCCGGCTCAGCCTCCGGGCCCACCTGCACCACGCCTCCCGGCCGGGGTTGTGGTCCGGCTACCGGCGTATCCGCGTCGATACTCCCACGCCGCTCATGTACCTCGCCGACCGTGCCCGGCTTGACGCGCGGCTGGCGGACGGTGCCGTCCAGGCGGGTGCGAGAGTCCTCTGGGGAACCGAGGCCGTGACCTGGAGGCAGGATGCGGCCGGTGTGGACGTCACGGCACGGGAGGCCGGAGACCGGGGCGCCCCGCCGAGGTCCGCTCTGGTGAGACTCTTCCGGGGTCAGTATCTCATCGGAGCGGACGGCGCGGTCTCGGTGGTCGCTCGCGGGTTGACACGGCGCCCGGGCCCCGCCGCCGGGTGCCTGAGCCTGCGCCTGGCTCTCGGCAAGGAGCAGGCCGAAAGGGTCACCCGGGGGGCGCTCGACTTCCACTTCGGCATCGTGAGGGCCGGATACGGCTGGGCCTTCCCTGGCGCCGGAGGCCTGGCCGTCGGGGTCGGCGGGATTATCCCCCCCGGGGCCTACGGCTTCTATGCCTCGCTCGAGACTCCGCTCGGCAGAGTCCTGGGAACCTACGGCCTGGATACGTCCGTGGCCGGGGCGGCGCCAAAGCGCTGGATGGTCCCGCTCGGTGGCGTGAGGCGAGGGTGGGTGGAGGGGAGAGTCCTTCTGGCCGGGGACGCGGCCGGCGTGGCCGACCCGGTTACGGGAGAAGGCATCGGCCCGGCCGTGCGGTCGGGGGCCATGGCCGCCCGGGCGGTTGTGACCGCGCTCAGGGGCGGTCGAGCAGCCTCCGTCCCCGAGACCTACGCGGCCGCGCTGGGTCTCCGTGAAGGCGAGCGGGGGGAGGGGCACCGGGGGCGGGGGAAGGAAGGCGCCTACGAGCGGGATCTCTGGGAAAGCGAAATCGCGCGGCAGCGGCGCGGCCTCTGGGTGACAAGAGCCGCCGGGAAGCTGCCGCCGGGTTGGCAATCCCTCATGTTCAGGAGGTCAGTTTTCGCCTGGGTGGCCGGCAAGATGGGGTCACGGGCGACGGGGGGAGAGCGTCATGGGTGACAGGCAGGCAAGAACCGGCAGGGGCGCGGTTGGACCTGAGCGGCCGGTGGTGGCCATCGCCAGGCACGACGATGAAGGTCAGGCCATCCGGGAGGCCCTCGGTCACATCCCGGACGGGATCCTCGCCCTGCGGGGCAAGACAGTCGTGCTGGTGCCCAACTGGGTCAAAGCCAGGCCCCCCGAGACCGGAGCGGTTGTCGGTCCCGGCAGCTTGCGGGTCCTGGTGGAGGAGCTTCAACGAATGGGCCCGTCCCGGCTCGTTGTGGCGGCCGGCTCGGGAGGCGATCCCACCCCCAAGGTGTTCAAGGCGGTCGGCTACGACAAGGTGCTTGCCCGACACCGGGGTGGAGTTCGTGGACCTCAATCACGCGGTCGACCCGCGCGGCCTGCCACTCGACCAGGCCGAGGAAGCTTCCAGCCGATCCGCCTACGGGACACCCATAGCTCTCGACCGGGGGGGATCCTCCCCGTCCACCTGAGCCAGGGAGGGTAGGGCGGACCCACCGGATACAGACGTCAGAGCCTGGTCGTCACCAGGTTCCCCGACTCGTAGCGGCGGAGGCCGGCGCGGAAGAAGAGGACGGCCAGGCCCACGAGCGCGACGGCCGCTCCGACCGCCACGGCGATGAAGCCCGGGTCGGCCTCGCGCAGGAGCCCCACGGGCATGTAGCTGATGAAGCCGGCCGGTATGGCCGTGAAGAGGACGACCTTGACCAGGCCCTTGAAGATGCCCGTGGGGTAGGTCGAGAAGGTGACCATGGCCTGGGTCAACTGGCTCGCGGTCGTGTCGGCGTTGCCGATGAAGAAGGCCAGGCTCTGGGTGATGACGACGAACCCGGTGAGGATGAGGCCGATGATGATCGCTCCCAGGCAGAAGAGGCCGGCCCTGGCCCAGGTGGGGTCGCAGAGCCAGACAAAGACAACGCCGCCGAAAAGGACGTCGCCCCAGGCCGAGACCATGGTCCGGCTGACCAGGACGTGCAGGAGCACGCTTTTCGGCTGGGTGAGGTAGACATCGAGCCCGCCCGTGTAGATGATCTGGGAGAGCCCGAGGGAGTTACCGAAGAGGCCGTTGGCCATTCCGTAGCCGGCGGCGACCATGGCCCAGAGAGCCAGGACGTCCGTCCGCCCCCAGCCCTCGACGACGGGGAAGCGGGCGAAGTAGAGGACCCAGAAGGCGAC
>QZJP01000039.1 GCA_003599345.1 Bacillota bacterium
CTTGACCTTCATCGGGCTGGGCGTGACCAATGCGTGGCGTAACCTAGGCAGGAGTCTCCTGGCTGTCGCCGGCATGGCTCTGGCCGCCGCCGTACTGACCTCGAGCCTGTCGCTGGACGCGGGTCATCCCGGACAAGCCTACTCGAACTACAGGGTCTACCTCGGCGGGGACGTGATGGTCTTCCCCTTCGACTACCAGGCGGACGCCGGGGACGACCTGAGGGAGGCCCCTTACGGGCGCCTGCCGGCCGACATACCAGGCGAGTTCGCCGCGTTCTTCCCTGAGGCCTACGAGACCGGCTACCTGGCGCTGAACGGAGAGGCTCGACCAGCGGTGGCCGGAGCCAGGTGGGCCGACATTACGTTGGACCCGGAGCGGGTGGCCGAGGCTGCCGGAAGTCTATCGACGCGCTTCGCGGGCGACGCCGGCATCTACGCGCACTACTTCCTTCCGGCTCTCGAGTGCAGGAATTGGACCGCGCCGTACGAAGGCGTGCCCGACCCACCCCCTGAGACTCTGTGGGCACCTATCGCCCTGAGGTCGAGGGACATCGCGCGGGATACCCAAGCCGGCTTCGGGTCGCTCGTTGTCGCCGGCAGGGGCTTCGAACCCGGAGACTCAGGCCGGCTCGTCTGCGTCGTCAACCGGGAGCGGGCCCTCACGTACCGTAGGTTTGTCCCGGATGCGCCCATGACCGTGGCCGGCCAGGCCACGGAGGTGGAGCCTCTACCCGGCTCGGAAGAGGTCGATGGGTTGACACCCGGGCAGACCGTCACGGTTCTTCTCCCCCGGCCGGCCGTGGATACCGCGACGGGAGCGCTGCTTCTCTTCGACTACAGCAACCTGACCCCGGTGACCCTCGAGGTAGTCGGTCTCTACAGCTTCCCGACCCACACCATCTCCGTGACCCCAGTAGACACCCCGAGTCATCCGCTCGTCGAGCAACTCCACTGGGCGAGTACCGACATCCTTGTCCCCAAGGAGACCTTGTTGGCCCTGTTCACCCTGGCGGGAGGCGGCGCCGCGGGCCTGGCCCCTGTCGAGGTCACCCTGACCGCGCCCGACCTGGGACAGGTAGAGGCCTACTCGGACGCTCTCCGGGAGCTCCTGCCGGAGTACGAAGTCATGTCGGTCCCGAGCCTGGTGAGCTTAGGCCGCGACCGCGGGCTCCCGGAACCGGTGCTCCGGCTCCCGTCCTACGGGGACCCCGGGCGCCGGGTCCAGCCCGCCCTGGCCGTCGACGCCGGCGCGGCCCTCGTCTTTCTGTTCTACCTCATAGCCGCGCTGCTTCTGGCGACGAACATGATGGTCATCCTGACCTCGCGGCGGAAGGAGCTCGGCGTGCTGAGGGCCGTGGGGGCCAGGTCCAGCGAGGTCCTGGTGACCCTGGTGACCGAGGCCGTCATCCTCAGCTTGCTTGGCGGCTTGGCCGGGTTCGCCGTCGCCCGCGTAGCCTCGACCCACGTCCTTGTCAGTAACGACCGACCTCTGGCTGAGATCCTCGCCCTCACGGCGACCGATCTTGTGACCGTCGTGGCCGTCACGGTGGGTTTCGCTCTCGTCTTCGGCCTCATTGCCGCGCGCTCGGCCGCCCGCCTCAGCCCCATGGAGGTGCTCAGACAGGAATGAGATACCTCGGAGGCGCTGCGTTCCTGGCCTTGCGGACCATCGGCCGCCAGTGGCGGCGTTACCTCCTGATGGCCCTCACCGTAGCGGCGGGGCTGGCCGTCTACTTCGTCGGGGCCTCGCTGACGGCTATGGGCCGGGACGAACTGGTCAGCAGGAAACCGTTGGACCTTCCCGCACCCGTCGTGGCCAGAGTCAGTCACCTGTTCCGGCCTACCATCGGGTGGCGGCAGACTCCGGAGCGTCGCATTCCCATTTTCGGAGAGGCTATCCCGGTGACGGACCCGGGCGTGGTGAGCCGCCTGAGACCGGATGACGGGACGCCCGTCCGGCACGCTGAACCCGGACTCGCTCTGGACGCCCTGACGGCCACGGGCGCCGTGAAGATCCTCTTTCTGGTTCCCGGCGGCGAGGCGATGGCCAGCCTGGAGTTCATGGCCGGGCGCCCCCCCTCAGAACCTCTGGAGGTGGCCCTGCCGGAGGAGCTGGCGGCCCACGCCGGCCTCGAGGTCGGCGACACGTTCCACGCGACCGTCAACTACCCCTGGAGCGCCAAGGCCAGCCGGTCGTTCCGCATCTCCGGCCTCTTCCGCCCCCGGTCGTTCCTGACCGACGGACCGGTCGCTGCCTACGTGGGAGGCGAGACCACGTACGGGCCGTTAGAGGGTGTGGCCCTGCTTACCGGGAGACGGGACCCCACCAAGCTCGCCGTCGCGGAGGACCAGGGCGGCCCGGACGCCGACCCGTACTACGCGAACCTCCTCTTCCTCTACCCTTCCCAGGGCGCCACGGTCGCCGCGGTCGAGTCCTGGCTGAACCGCGTCGTGCCCCCGCTCGGTTTCTGGTCGACCGCTACTCCTCGCCTCTTGTCAGGACGCATGGCGCGAGACGTCGTTGCTCCGGTCACTGGTGTCATGCTCCTGGTCTTCATGTTCACCGGGGCCGGCGTCTTCGCTACGGCTCTTCTCAGCTTCCTCGAGAGGAGGCGGGAACTGGCGGTCTACAAGGCCATAGGCCTGGACGCCAGGGCCCTGGCGTCCGTCCTCTGGCTGGAGATGGTCGTTGTCTGGCTCTTGGCTCTGGTCGCCGGAGTCCTCCTGGCCGAGCTCATGAGCGGATTGACCGCGACGACCAGGGCGGGCGAGGTCCTCGTCAGACTGGCCGCGACGGTTCTCGGCCTCGATGTCGACTTGTGGTCCGGCCGCCCGGTGGCCCTGGACCCGGCGGCCGTATTGGCCGGGGCTGCCGCCTCGGCCGCCGTCCTCGTCCTGGCCGCTTCGGTGCCGCTGGCTCTGGCCTCCAGAGCCAACGTGAGCCAACTGCTCCAGGGCGGGAGGACCTTCCTCTTTCACCGCCGGGTCGTAGCGACGGGCCGGGCCAAACTTGGAGGCACCCTACCATGAACGGACGGTGTCAGACATGACTGATAGAGCCACCCACCCGGAGGGAACCGGCCGGAATCACCCCGTCCTCTGGACGTCGAACCTGACCAAGACCTTCTTCTTGGGCCGCACCATCTACGCGGTCAAGGACGTCAATATCGCCGTCGGGCCTGCGGAATTCGCCGCGGTGGTGGGCCCGTCGGGTTGCGGGAAGAGCACCCTCCTCGGCCTCCTCGGGGGGCTCGACCGTCCCGTCAGCGGAGACGTCGTGCTTGACGGGCAGCGTTACTCCGAGCTTAACGAGAACGGTCTCGCGCTTCTCAGGCGGAGGAAAATCGGGTTCGTGTTCCAGTTCTTCAACCTCATTAGTCATCTCTCGGCCCTTGAGAACGTGATGCTCCCGATGCGCTTCACGGGAAAACCCTCGAGGGCCTGCCGGACCAAGGCCGAACAACTTCTCAAAATCGTCGGCCTGGCCGAACGCAAGACCCACCTCCCCCTCCAGATGTCCGGGGGCGAGCAGCAGCGGGTAGCCATCGCCCGGGCCCTGGCCAACGACCCGGCTCTGGTCCTGGCCGACGAGCCCACCGGGAACCTGGACACTAGGACCGGAGGCGAGATGATTCACCTGTTCGAGAGGCTGAACCGGGACATGGGCCAGACCTTCGTGGTTGTCTCTCACGACCCCAAGCTGGCGGAAGTGGCGGACGTGGTCTTCAGGATGAAAGACGGGGAGATTGTCGAGTCGACGCGGAACGCCCGCGGCGCGGAGCGCCGGCCACGGGGGGACGAACATGGACGATAGGCCCGGGCCTATGTGGGTCATGGACGTGACCTCTACTTCCGTGAGAGCCGCGGTCCTGGCCTCGCCCGGGGCCGGCGGTCAAGCCTGGGAACTGGAGACCGAGACGACCGTTCCGCTGCCGCGGGCCGCCGGCCCGTCCGGGGTCGGCGAGGCCGCCTCCCTGGCCCTCGACGTCCTGGCGCGCTCGGCCGGCGGCCTGCCCGGGCAGGGCGCCCTGGTGACCGGGCTGGGCGGGGGCATGGTCGTGGCCGTCGGCGGTGTGATGACACGCATCTCGGCCGATACCGCCCGGAGGACCGCGCTCACCTCCGGGGCCACCGTAGCGCGGCAACTGGCCATCGACGACGGCCTCGCGGCTCACGAGAAGCGGGCCGCGCTCCGGTCGCGCCCACTCGACGCCCTCCTCTTGGCGGGGGGAGTGGGTGAGGAGATCGGGAAGGGGGGCGGTGGGCGCCAGGTCGCCTACATCGCCCGGGTCCTCGCCCCGGCCTTGCCGAGGCCGCGCTGGAACGCTCTGGACCCGCTGCCCGTGATCTTCGCGGGGAGCGAGGAGTTCCGCGGAGAGGTCGCATCGGCCTTCGAGGACGCCACGGAGGGTGGCCGGGCCCTCCTCAGCTTCGCCCCCAACGTGAGACCGGTGATGCCCGTGGAGAACCACGAGCCTTCGCGGCGCGCGCTCCTCAGCATCTTCCGGGAGAAGGTCCTGGTTTCGTGTCCGGCCTACGCGCCGGCCCTGAAGGCCGGCATCGTGCCCGAAGGCGGAAGCCCCGCGGAGGCTCGGGCCTGGCCGGCCGGCTACGTTCTCGGGGCCGTGGCGCGGGCCCGGAGCGACGGAGACAACGTGCTTTTAGTGGACTTGGGGCGGGATGCCGTCGAGGTGCACTCCGTGGTCGGCGGCGTCGCCAACCGGACCCGCACCGACATGGCCGGCCGCGATTGGCCCGCGGACCGCTGGCTCCCCCTCGCGCCCGGTTCGGACGACTGGGCCTGCCGTCTCGGCTGGCGCCTGGCCCATCCCGGCCGCATGGCCGAGACCTGGGAGGAGACGTTCGCCGACGGCGCCCTCACCCGCGCCGCTACGGCCCAGGCACTGGCGGACCACCGGCACGTGGCCATAGAGCTCTACGGCCTTCAGCGCCAGCGCGTCGGCGAAGTCTTCCGTTACGTCTCGGGTGTCGGCGGGGAAAGCTTGATCCGGATGGAGAGCATCAGCCGGGTCCTGGTGTCGGGCGAGGAACTGGCAGCCGGGCACATGACCCCGCTACAAGCGGTGCTGGCCGTCGTCGACGGCTTCGAGCCGGTGGGCCTTACCCTCCTGGAGGTCGACGTCCCCGGCCGTTTGCGTCTCCTGGCCGCCTGCGACCTCGCGTCCGGACACCCGCCCCGTGTGGGGTTCACGCCCCTGGCCCTGTGCGTGTCTCCTCTCCGCGCCGCTCCCGTTCTCGGTGGCCGCGCTCTCGCCCGCGTCACCATCTCGGGCGAGAACGCGCAGGTGAACGGTATCGTTCGGTCGGGTGCTCTGGAGCGGCTCGACCTCACCCCCGGAAGGCCCGTCTCCGTCACGGTGCACCCGCGCGGCAGCCTCGACTTCGGGGCGGGCCCCGGGCGGCGGGTCACACTGGACCTGCCCCGCGGCGTAGCCTCCGTGTTCCTTGACGGCCGGGGCCGGCCCGTCCCGACCGCCAGGGACCCGGCGCGGCGTTCCTCGAGAATGGCTGCCTGGTTGGCCACGGTCTACGGCAACCCGGCGGACTGGGTGTCCGGTGCAGCGGCGGAAGCGGGCCCGGGCGGGAGCCTATCGACCTCGAAGGAGGGCGGATACTGATGCCTAGGCCCACTCACCCCGCGGGACATGATGAGTTCGTCGCTGCCTCTCTTCCGGTCCTCGTGGTCGAGCCCGAATTGCTTTTCTCGCGGCCCTTGCCGCCAGGGAGCGAAGTCCTTGCCCAAGTGGGCGAGACGGTGGACGCCGGCACGGTCGTCGCCTTCGAGCCCACCCGGGACCGCCTCCACGTCATTAGGCTCGAAGTGGACGAAGACGGGGTAGTGGGGACGGTCATCAAGAGCGTCGGCGAGGAGTGCCGGCGCGGCGAGACGGTCTGCTACCACCACTACCTGTTCGGTCTGGGGTGGAAGGAATACGTGTCGCCGGCCGACGGGGTCGTGGACAGCCTGGACCCGGGCGGCGGGTACTTGGTCGTCCGTGAGCACCCGCGCGCGATTCGGGCTCTCCTTCCGGGCCGCGTCGCCGAGGTGCTCCCTGACCGAGCCGTGACGGTCAGGACCGGCGGCGTTCGCCTGAAGGGCCTGGCCGGCTCGGGGGGACCCTCCGGCGGCCGCCTGTTGCCCCTGCCCGGAGCCGTCTTCCCGCCGGGTGATGTGGCCGGGCGGGTCCTTGCCGTCCCAGGCCGCGTGGACTACAGGTTTCTCCTGGATTCCGTCCTCCGACGGGCCGCCGGCGTCGTGTGTGAGACGGCCGGACGGGCCGACCTCGCCCGCCTGGAGGCCTACCTCTCGGGTCTGACCGTCGAGGAACTACGGGCGAGAGCCTGGCACGCGAAAAGCTCCGCCGAACCGGCGCCGGCGCTCCGCGACGCCGGCGCTGAGAGCGACGGCCAGCCGGTCGGGTCTCCCGACGAGGATGTCTCCCTTCCCGTAGTCCTGATAAGCGGCTACGCCGGGGCCCCGGCCATGAGCCTCGAGGCCCGCTTCTGGGAGAGGCTCCGGTCGTGGGAGGGCTGCCACGTCACTCTGGACGGGCGGATGAACGTTGACGGCGAGCCCCGTCAGCCCGAGGCCGTCGTGGCCCTCGACCCCGCCCGGCTCGAAATCGAGCTAGAGGCCGGCCCGGTAGCCGGGGCCGGGCGGGAGAGGCCGGCCGTCGTCCTCGCCGCCGAGGGGCTTCGGGTCAGAATCGTAGGGGGACCCCACCGCGGCCTGAGCGGCGTGATTGACCATCTGCCCGAGGACCCGGTGGAACTTCCGGGAGGCCGGCGAACCCGAGTCGCGGGGGTACGCCTGGGGAACGTGAGCGGCGAGGCGACGGTGATGGTAGCCTTGGCCAACCTGGAGGCCGTGACCTAGGTTGAAACGGAACGTGGCGGCCGGCACCCAAGCCGAGCTCGTAAGAGTCCGGCGGCGAGTGCGCCTCACGAGGCTGATCGTCGCCCTCACGGTCCTCGCGGCCCTTGTCGTGGCCGGCAGGCTCGTCCGTGTAGACTATGCCGATTGGGCGACACGGCCCGGCGTCGTCCTGGGGGACAGTTCCCCGGCCGGCGAAGCCGCCTGCAGGTACCTGGAGGCCCTTGTCCGCTGGACGGCCGACCCGAACCCCGAGACCTGGCGTACTCTCGCGGCAGCGGCCGTCCCTGAGAGGCGAGGCACGCCGGGCGGCGACTGGCCCTGGCCGGAACCCCCCGTCTCCCTGATTGACCAGGGCCTGCCCGTCGGCCGCGGTCCTGTGGAACTCGAGTCGGTCTCGTGGTGGATCCCGAGGGGACGTAGCTGGCCGGGGCAGGTCGGGTCCAGGGTGACGGCGTGCCTGGTGCAGGTGGACTACGTGTTGACCGTGGACCCGGGGACGGCGGAGGCTCGTCGTTTGCCCGGCCGCTTGATGGTTCCCATGCGCTTCGACGACGTCGAGCAAAAATGGCTGGCCGACCCGATGTAACCGGGGTGGCCGCGCGCGGAGCGCGCGGCTGGGTAAGGTGAGGGGAGAGTGGGAAGATGCGGTCGTCCGAGCAGACTGCCGTCCGGGCCAAACTGCTGCGGATGAGGCGAAGGGTGATGTGGGTCAGGCTGGGCCTGATACTGGCCGTCACGACCCTCGTTTTCGGTCTGTCCCTGGCGGGGGACTGGAATCACAGCTCCGCGGCCCCGAGGAACGACTCCCTGGCGATGAGCGACACCCGGGGAGCCGCGTCCGGCGTGTTCCCTTTCGCTGGCGGCAGCCGGCTTCTACCGGCTCCCAGCCTCAAAGGCTTCACCCAGCAGGTGCAGGTGAGCGAGGGAGACACCGGTCTGGTCCTCTTCCCGGCTGACGACTCCAAGGCTGACGCGGCCAGTCCCGAAGGGGCGGCCATTCTCTTCATGAAGGCCTGCTTGGAGTGGGCCGGGGACATGCGGCCCGAGACCTGGCTGGCCCTGAGAACGGCGGTGGTGCCGGAAGAAAGAGGCCCGGAACCCGGGCCTGACGGCCCCTGGGACTCACCCGTGCTGTTCATGGCCCAGGGCGGCGCCCCCTTGGCGGGACTGGCCGGCTGCCGGCTTCTCGCCTATAGCGTGATGGATCGGTCACCGGCGTCCGAAGACGACCTCGAGATCGTCCTACTGGTGAAGTTCGTTCTAGAAACCCTGTCTCCGGAAGGAAACCGCTCTCTCCTGGTGCTGGGGGACACGCTGGCGGTCCGCTACGTGCCTGCGGAAGGGGTCTGGCTGGTCTCGCGCTCGGAACTGGCGGCAGGCCAGTAGGACGCGGCTCGGCCTAGGGGCCGGAGCCCGCGTCGAGGAGCCCGATAGTGAGGAGGTGATAACCGAGTTCCCACGACAGCCCCGAATAAGGACCATCTTCGGCCAGGTAGACGGCGGCGGTGGATTCGGTGAAGGCCCGGGCCCTCTCGAAGTCACCCATCATGGCCGCCGCGTACCCCAGCACCGACCAGGGGTGAGGGTCGGTCTTCACCTGGTTCACCCACTCGGGGTGCCAGGCGTTGAAGTTCTCGTAGAGGAACACCGCCCGCTCGTCGGACGGCCGGAGAAGGCCGGACACGATGGGGAAGATCTGGGCGGTGGTATCCGGGTACCAGTCCCTCCATTGGGATGGGCGCGAGACCTCCACGCGGTAGCTCCCGACCCAGAAGGTGTAGAGCCCCCAGTCGTAGTTCCCGCGTTTCTCGTTCCAGAGGCGCGTCTCCACGCCCTGCGCGACGCGTCCGGCTGCGGCTTGGGTCCTGGACGCCTCGTCACGGAAGCCCATCGCGCTGAGGATTGCCGCGAAGTCCAGTAGACCCCGGTAATTCTCGCAGTTGTCCATGAGGTATTTCTCGCGCTTGGCCCCTGTCGCCCAGACGAGCCCGTCCCGGTCCTGAAGCCCGGTTATGACCGACGCGACGAGCCGGATGTCGTCCATATGCTCCCGGATGAACGCTTTGTCCCCGGTGCGGTCAAGATAAGAGCGGACCAGGGTGAGGAAGGTGGCGGCGTAGGAGTCGGCCGAGTCGTAGCCGCGCGTGGAGCGCTCACGGCTCTCACGGCCGACGGTATAGTCGTAGATCGTGCCTTCGAGACCCCAGCGGTCCGGCCTGTTCAGCTTCCCGAGATACCAGGAGATGTAGGCCTTGACTTTCCCGGGTTGCTCATCGAGCAGAGCCATGGCCGCCAAGTTTGCGAAATACGGAATGATGCGTGAATCAGTCGGCTTGACTCGAATGGCTCCCGACGGCAGCTGCGACTCGAGGAGCAGGCCGTAGAGGTCGGAGGACTCCGGGTCTTCGGTCTCAAGGGTCCCGGACGCCGGTGCGCCGGCGGCAAGAACCGTCCCGGGCGGCGGGCCCTGGATGCCGCCGACCCAGACGTCACCGCCCCGGCCGGCGTCCCGCCCGGTGTCTTCCATGACGGACACCCGCCCCCCGAGCGTGTGAAGTCCCCCGGCGTAGCCTGCCCCGAAAAGCACGGCGGTGACGACCCCGGCCGCGACGAGACGGCCAGGCAGGCTCGAGAACCATCGGGCCTGTGGTGGTCGGGAAGCCGAGCCCGGCACGGGCATTCCTCCGACCACCCATTTCGGCTTCTAGCAGGCCTTTTCCTAGGTAGAAGCCCTCTGGCAAAGCTTGGCGGAACTGGCCCGACGGTCTAGCGGGCCCCGTGTCAACGGGGCGGCCCGGGGTCATCACGGCGCCGGAGGATGAGCGGGTAGTGGCACGCGACCCAGTGGTCGGCCCGTTCCGGCCTGGGGCGGCGCCGCCGGCAAAGCCGGGCCGACCGCGGGCAAAGGGACTCGTAAAGGCACGAGTCGGCCCGGGCTCCGACCGGGTCGGCCTCCGGTTCCGGGGGAGGGCTCGACGGAGGCTCGGGGCGAAGGGCCGGGTCGGGCACGGGAATGGCCTTGAGGAGGGCCCGTGTGTAGGGGTGCGCGGGTCGCGACCACACCTCCTCGACGGGACCCTCCTCGACCAACCGCCCCCTATGCATCACCGCGGCGCGGCTGGCGACGTTGCGGACCACGGCGAGGTCGTGACTGATGAGGAGGTAACCGAGGCCCAACTCCGCCTGGATGGCGGCCAGGAGGTTCAGGATCTGGGCTCTGACCGAGACGTCCAGAGCCGATACCGGCTCGTCGAGGATGATGTAGCGGGGCCTGAGCGAGAGCGCCCGGGCGATGAGAACGCGCTGCTTCTGGCCTCCGGAGAGCTGGTGGGGGAACCGGCCCATCTCGCGCGGCCCGAGTCCTACTTGACGGAAAAGGCGCTCGGTCTCCCGCCGGCGCCAGGAAGGCCCCCCGAGCCGGTGGAGAAGGAGTGGCTCCGCGACGGCCCCTCCCACCGTTTGTCTCGGGTCCAGAGCGCCGGCGGGGTCCTGGAAGACGATCTGGACCTGTCTGCGCAAGGTCATGAGCTCCCGTCCCCGCATCCGGGCGAGGTCGCGACCCTCGAGGAGGATGCGCCCAGAGGCCGGGCGCAGAAGTCCCACGGCCATCCTGGCCACCGTCGTCTTGCCGCACCCGGACTCTCCGACCAGGGCGAACGTCTCGCCCGGCGCGACACCGAGCGACACCCCGTCGACGGCGGGACGCGCGGGCCCGACCGACCGCCTGGTGCGGTACGTCTTGACCAGGTCCTCACAGACCAGCACTCCGCGAGTTCACCTCCGCGGCCGCGGGGCGCGGCCCAGCCGGAGCCCTAGCGCACCCGGCCCAGGCACGCCCCACCGCGGCCTCTCCCGGGTACCAACACTCCACCGTGTGCCCGGGCCCGGCCTCCCGCGCGGGAGGGGGGGGTCCGGCGCAAGCGGCACGGAGGCGGGCCACGGCGCACCTCGGGTGAAACCGGCACCCGCTCGGAAGGTCGGCAAGGTCGGGGACGGCGCCGTCGATGACCCGGAACGACCCGGTGTCGTCCCTGGTCATCCGCGCCGCCTCGAGGAGGCCCCGCGAATAGGGGTGAAGAGGGCTCCTAAAGAACCGGCCCACGGGGGCCGTTTCCACGACGCGACCCGCGTACATCACCGCCACTCGTTCCGCGGTCCTGGCCACGACCCCGAGATCGTGGGTGATGAGAAGGAGCGCGAGTCCGAGTCGCCGGCCCAGGTAGGCCAGGAGGTCCAGTATCCGCGCCTGGACCGTGACGTCCAGGGCCGTCGTCGGCTCGTCGGCGATGAGCACCGATGGGCCGCAAGCCAGGGCGATGGCGATGAGGACCCTCTGCTTGAGGCCCCCGCTGAGTTCGTGGGGGTATTGCCGGAGCCGCTTCTCGGGGGCCGGAACTCCCGCCCGGGCCAGGGCCTCGATCACCGCAGCCCGCACCGGCCCACCCGGGCGGCGGTGCGTCCTCACGGACTCGGCGACCTGGTCTCCCACGGTCATGACCGGGTTGAGGGCCGAAGCCGGCTCCTGGAAGACCATGGCTATCTCCCGCCCTCTCACCCTGGGCATCTCGTCCGGGTCGAGTTCGAGGAGGTCCCGCCCCCGGAGAAGGACTTGCCCGCCCGTGACGCGACCGGGCGGGTCGGGCAGGAGCCGCGGGATGGCCAGGGCCGTGGCGCTCTTGCCCGAGCCGGACTCACCCACGAGGGCCAAGGTCCTGCCCGGCTGCAGGCTGAAGCTCACCCCGTCCACGGCCTTGACGGGTCCGCGGGCGGACCGGAACTCGGCTCTGAGGTCGATAACCCGGAGCACGTCCTCGACCATCCTCTCCCTCCCTTTTCTGTGCGGCCCGGCTCCCCCGGCCGCGGTTTCTCCCGGCCCGTGCTAGTCCCTGAGCCTGGGGTCGAGCATGTCCCTGAGCCCGTCCCCGAGGAGGTGGAACCCCAGGACGGCCACCGCTATAGCCAGGCCCGGGAAGATGACGAGCCACGGGGCGCGCGAGAGCCACCTGAGACCGTAGTGGACCATGGACCCCCACGACGCCAGAGGCGGCTGGACCCCGAGTCCCAGGAACGACAGGCTGGCCTCCTGCAGGATGCGGCTTCCCATCCCGAGGCTCGAGGCGATGAGAACCGGCGCGGCCACGTTCGGGAGGACGTGCCGCGCCAGCATCCAGGCGTGACCCGCTCCGATGGCCCGCGCCGCCTGGATGAAGTCGCGCTCGCGAATGGCCATCACCTCTCCCCGGACCAGCCGGCAGAGCCCGGGCCAGCCGACCAGGCTCAGGGCCAGCAGAATTGACGGAAGTCCCGGACCCAGGGCGGAGGCGATGCCGATGGCGAGGAGCAGGTCGGGGAAGGCAAGGAAGATGTCTATGGCCCGGCTGATGACCGTGTCCACCCAGCCCCCGAAGTAGCCCGCCAGGGCCCCTAGGACCACGCCGATGACAAGGGCGATGAGCTGGGCCGAAAGCCCGATGGCCAGGGACACCCTCGTCCCGAACAGCACCCGGCTGGCCACGTCCCGGCCGTAGTAGTCGGTCCCGAAGGGGTGGCCGGGTCCGGGCGGCTCAAGACTCTCCTCCAGCGACAGGCGGTCCGGGTGAGTCGGGGCCAGAGACGGCGCGGCAATGGCCAGGGCGACGACCCCCAGGATGAGACCCGCCCCGGCCAGGGCCATGATGTTGAGGCCTGCGAGCGACCCGCCCCTACCCAAGGCGGACCCTCGGGTCGGCGGCCGCGTAGCCGATATCGACGAGAACGTTGGCGACGACGAACACGACGGCCTGGAACAAGAAGCACCCCATCACGGCCGGCAAGTCGCGGGCGTAGGCCGCGTCGACGGTGAACCGCCCAATCCCGGGGAGGTTGAAGATGGTCTCAGTGAGGACCGACCCCACGAGAAGGTGGCTGAGCGACCCGCCGAGGAGGGTGATTACCGTCACCAGGGCGTTCCGGAAGGCGTGGCGCCATGTCACTACCCTTTCCGGGAGGCCTTTGGCCCTGGCCGTGCGGATGTAGTCCTGGCGGATGACCTCCAGCATGACCGAACGGGTCATGCGGGCCTGGTATATGGAGAGGTAGAGGCCCAACACCGTGCCGGGGAGGACGAAGTACACGAACGAGCCGTCCCCGAGGCCCGAGACCGGCAGGACGCGGAGCTTGACGCCGAACAGGTACATGGCCGCGGTGGCCATGACGAAGATGGGCACCGCCCCCACTAGGAGAAGGGCCGTTCTCACGAGATGATCGGCCACCGTGTTCTGGCGTGTGGCCGAATAGACCCCCAGGCCCAGCCCCACGAGCACCGATACGGCAAAGGCCGTCAGAGCGAGCCTGGCCGTCACCGGGAAGCGCGCGGCCAGCGACTCCGCGACCGGACGGCCCGTCAGCCAGGACCGCCCGAGATCTCCCTTCAGGACCTTTCCGAGCCAACCGAGGTAGCGCTCGTGGACCGGAAGGTCGAGTCCTAGCTCGCGCCTGATGTTGGCGATGGTCTCGGGACTGGCCCTCTCACCGACGAGGGTCTTGACCGGGTCCCCGGGGACAAGGTAGAGCAGCCCGAAAGTCACGATGCTCACGGCGAGAAGAACGGGCACGGCTTCAACTAGGCGCCGGGCGACAAACGACAGCATCACGGCCCGCCCTCCCCCGCCGGAGCCTCCAACCACACCTCAGTCATCTTATTGCCGTTGAAAACCGGCCAGACACGGAAGCCCCGCACCTCGGGCTGGCGCACGATGAGATCCACAGGGAAGAACAGCGGTATCCAGGGAGCCTTCTCGAACACGGCTCTCTCCGCGGCCTGGCAGAGGACGAGCCGGCGGGCCGGGTCGGATTCCCGCTGGATTTCCTCCATGAGCCTGTCGGCCACGGGGTCTCCGAAGCGGGCGTTGTTCCCGGCGGATGGGCCGTTAGCGGAGTGGAAGAGCGGGTAGAGGAAGTTCTCGGGGTCGGCGTAGTCCGCCACCCACGAGAGAAGGCAGGCGTCGGGGTTGCCGGCGTCGCCGCAGGCGGCGAAAAACGCCTGGGTCTCGAGCTGGACGATGCGGACGCGTATCCCGACCCTCGCCAGTTCGGCCTGGATGGGTTCGGCGCAGAAGACGGACATTCCCCCGGCCCTGATCAGGAGGTCCATCTCGAAGCCGTTCGGATAGCCCGCGCGCTCCAGGAGGGCGCGGGCCAGGGACGGATCGTACTCATAGCCCTGCCAGGTCGGCTCGTGTCCTGCCAGCCCGACCGGGACAGAGCCGTTGGCCAATACATAGCGACCGGGGCGGATCGCGTCGAGGATTCCCCGGCGGTTGATGGCGTGGTTGATGGCCCGCCGCACCAGAACGTTGTCGAGGGGCGGTTTGGAGCAGTTCAGGGCGACATAGACCACGGCCAGCTCCGGGGCCTTGAGGACGTAGCGCGAGTAGAGCTCGCTCCTCGCGAAGTAGTCGGCGTTCTCCTCCCCCAGGGCCAGGACCTCGATGTTCCCCGCCTCGAACTCGGCCTGGCGGGTCGCCGCGTCCGGGATGAAACGGTAGAGCAGGCCCTTCAGGCGCGGCGGGTCCGAGAAGTAGTCGGGGTTGGCCCGGAATCTGATGTCGATGCCCTCCCGCCACGCTTCGAGCACCCACGGACCGGTACCTACGGCATGGTAGCCGAAGTCGGGACCCCACTCGGCGACAGCCTCCGGACAGACGACGTAGGCCGCCGGCATGGCCAGGAGCGCGGGGAAATGGGCCAGCCGCCGCTCCAGGGTTATGCGCACGACACGCGGCCCCGGGGTCTCCAGCCCGGTCACTGCCGGGGCCTCGCCGCGCATGAAGTCCTTCGCCCCCTTGATGGCGTCGAGAACCCAGGCGCGGCCCGAGCCGCTCCCCGGGTCGAGAATCCGCGTGAACGAGAAGACGACGTCCGCGGCATCGAACGTCGTGCCGTCGTGGAACCTTACACCGTCTCGCAAGTGGAAGGTGTAGACAAGGCCGTCCGGCGAGACCTCCCACGCCTCGGCCAGGTCGGGCACCACTCGACCGTCCACATCGAAACGGACGAGGCCGTTGTAGACAAGGGCGCACATGGCGCCGTCCGTAACGGTGTGAGCTCTGAGCGGGTCCAAGGGGCCCGGCTCGAAAGCCAGCGCCCCGTGCCAGGTGTCAAGATCGTGCCGGGTCCGGCCGGGCGGTCTACCGGCGAGGAAGGGACTCGCCACCCGCGGGAAGAGCCAGGTCGCGGCCAGTAGGACCGCGAGAATACCCATCGCGCGGAGGAGGGTCGCCCTGGAGCGGGTGGCGCCCCTGGAGCGGGTGGCGCCCCTGGAGCGGGTGGCGCCCCTGGAGCGGGCGGCGCCCCTGGACCGGACGGTGCTGCCGGACCGGGTGGTGCTGCCGGACCGGGTGGCGCTGCCGGACCGG
>QZJP01000048.1 GCA_003599345.1 Bacillota bacterium
CTTCATCCCTCCGGAGAAGGTGAAGCACTCTCAGTGGCGGACTCAAAACCCACCCCGAGGCCGCATCCCCAGGGCCGCTACCCCGAAGGACAGGATGAGGCGGAAGCTCAAGACCAAACATGGCAGGGCTCGCTACAAGCTCCGACAGACATCCGTGGAACCGGTCTTCGGCCACATCAAGGAGGCCATGGGCTTCAGGCAACTCCTCCTGCGAGGACAAGACAAGGCTCGGTCGATGTGGCGATTACAGTGTGCGGCCTTCAACCTGATGAAGCTCTACAGAGCCCGCCAGGTGTCTACGATACCTCTAGGTCTGGCGTGATTAACCCGCTCCAATCCGCCCCAGCCAGGCAACTCAGGTTGTCAAGGAACAATCAATAGCCACACGGGCTGCTAGGCCGACCTGTTCGGCAACAGGCCCATGAACACAGTGGTTCCCTTTTCGGTTGACACGAGCACCACGTGGCCGACGCCATCCTCGACCGCCTGGTCCACAACGCCTACAGGATCGCTCTCAAGGGAGAGTCGATGAGGAAGGTGATTCCCGACCCGGGGACAAACGAACAGGAAACTCAAGGTTGAAGGCCGGGCAGCGCTTCGCTCCGGAAGGCAGGTTCAAAGGCCGGGGGACTGGACGGTTTGACCCGGAACGACCGGACGATTTCGGCCGGAATCAGTGGTCGGCTTCAGCCGGAACGACTGGTCGACTTGGCCGGAACGCAGACCCAGAACGCACGCACTGAGCCGGCAAGAAGCCCACTAGGATGCCGGCCACCTGGTCCTAAAAATGGACTGCAACCTCAGCCATCTGTGGCGAGTACTCGTCGTCGATCAGCGCGAGCTGCTCACGGATTCGGGAGCGTAGTTCAATGGCAGGCTGTAAGCAGTGGTCGTGAAACTGCTCCATGGTCACCTGCGCCAAGTCAGGAAAGAGAAGCCGCAGGAACGCGCTAGCAAGACGCTCAACCGAAGTGATGTCTCTAATATTCCCGGCGCTTCGAGTGTGTTCTTTGACCCAGTCTAGGTACTCAGGTCTCAGACGTAATGCATGGAGCACTTCACCCAGATAATCGGCCCTAAGGGCCATGCTGGAGCAGAGACTCTCCTTAGAAACCTTGCTCAGTTCCCATCCCGGGAGGAGGCCGCTGAACCGGTCGAGTAGAGCCGAAGCGCCCGGGCCCTGAATCCAGCTAGGAAGCCTGCGGAACAAGTCCCTTTGCTTCGGAGTGGACTCACGAGTCAGGGGAATATTAGCTAGCAATACAAGGCTCGCATCAGAGGATCCCTTGTACTGCATCACCCGAAACTCACCCTGTTCAAGGTAGCCCTTGAGCGCCCCGACTAGTTCTCCCTCATCCGAAAAGCGGATGGTCTGTATCTCGTCAAATACAATGGTATCGTAACGCGTTATCAGCCCAGCCGTTTTCGTCGCCATGTTATAGAATAGCTGGGCCCGAGACACCACCCCACCGCTTATTAGCCATGCGTGTCGTGAGAGGCGAGAGAACACATGGGACTTGCCTGTCCCCTTCGGGGCAAGCTCGATGAGGTTTATCCTTGGCTGCACAAGGGGGCAGAGTCGCGTGAGCAGATGAAGCTGCTCGCGGGGGCTATAGGCTTCGGGATTGTACCCCATGCTCCGGATAAGGAGCTCCCTCCACTGCCTAAGTGAGAATTCCTTCCGGACTCGGACGTAGTAATCGAGGTCAACAATGCTGGTCTGCATGGGGCGGAACTCAGTCATGCAGATCTCGTACCGGTCGGTCTCCCCCTGATGCTGGCGCCTCTGAAGGGTGCCGCTGCCCCAAACGTTTCCCACCAGTAGCATGGGGTTTTGATCAACGATGCCGTCAACCACTGCGGCGTTGGACACATCCAGTGAGGGGATTTCAAGCAGAAGACAATCCTGCTCAAGGTTCACCCGAACAGCATACGAGTCCAGGATCTTGAGCGTTCCGCCGTTTCTCAGCTCATAGAGTAACGTCTGCTTCTGTTTCCTGTCCGGCAAATGTCTTGCAAGAAAGGCCGCTATTCGCTGGTGATCTACTCTCCCCTGATCCGAATAGCGGCTTATCAGCCAATCTGATACATAGTCGGGAATTACGCGGTCTCCTGAGCCTATGCGCCTGGAGATACTCTTGTCAACGCTGACATCTCCGAAGTATTCCGTTATGAGACGGTCAACCTCAGGGTCAGGCATTGCCCATCTCCTACTCATCAAACTCCTGCTCGAACAGCAGGTCGCTCACTGCTGCTCCAGTGGTCTGGATTGTTCGGGTAATGGGGGTCATCTTGGTGTTTCCTGCGAAGCCTACCGCAACATAGCCCTCAAGGGCCAATGACGCTGCAACGAGTCCAGTAGCGTCAATGACGGTTTGGACCACTGCTTCCCCGTTTGGAGGCACATCAACGGGCAGGTGCCTGCTTATCGTAGCTCTTGTGAGCTTCACGTCTTGCACTCGCACCGAAGTAGCGTTAGGATTAGCGATTCGAAGCTCAACTACGTTCTCAGGCCGGCCCCGCCGAACTTCGCCAACAAGAGCGATTTCCACATCCCGGTAGGTCACATCCTCGTCGCCCAATGCCCAAACCGGCACGATAATCTCTTGTGGCGTGAGGCCTCCATGGGTAGCCCCTCTGGGCCTTGAGCCCACGCATGTATAGCCCCTACTGATTATGTAGAGAACGTTACCTCCCCCCAGCATATCGCGAGATACCGTGGCTAGGCCCTCACCCACCAGTTCCGGCAAGCAATTGGTTCTCAAGACACGGCAGTGCGAGAGTAGTGCCTCCCCGCACTCGGGTTGACAGGTCACCTTCGTAGGCTTGGGGAGTTCAGTGAACCCGTGGTCAGAACAGACGATGAAGGTCGGGGCCACACCGTGTCTTATGAGGAAGAGCTTTCTGGCCTCCGCTACTTCCTGGCACAGATCATCCAGAGTACTACTGATCAACTGGCGCCTCTTCTCGGGCGATAGGGACTTGTGCACAAGTTCGTCCAGGTTGTTGTACAAGTACAGATACGCTTGCTTCTTAGGCCGAATCAGGTCCTCGAGAGTCTTCTCCGGGGTAGAAGCCATCGCGATCTCATTGGGGTCGAGACCCATGGACTCCGAAAGTAGAACTCCATAGGACGGTTGGTCATCGTAGACAATCTGCCCTGGGAGTTGCCCGCGGATGAGACTTGGCTTTGCCGTTGAGGTCTCGGACGGGAGTGTAGTGATGGTGGGCATGGGCGGGGGGCTACTAATCCCACACTGGGCTAAACGAATGCCCATTTCGCTACAGAACCCCCAGGACAGACCATCTACGACAATCACTACGGCCGGTCCGCTCTCGACTGCCTTGCTGAGTGCCTGCCGTAGAAAAAAGGGAGCAAAGGCCTCGGTCTTGGTCAGCGCGAAGTAGTTCTTGAGAACCCAGTCTTCGAACTGGGACACGGCTGAAGATGTGCGCTCTACGGAGTTGGCTGCAACGGACCATTCGTAGTACGGAAAGTACTCCTCAAGTAGCCAGCGCCTCACCTCACCCCATGCCGAAGACTCCGTAAGCTTGCTTGGTGCAGGGCGAGGGCGGAGACGACTTACCAGAGATGACAAATCAGCAAACGCCCCACATCGACCGAACAGTTCTGACATCACGTCCAGGGGTGCTGCCCAGCTTTCGTCTATCGTTGCTCTGCGATCGTCAACGAAGGCATGTACAACTTCTGCCTCATCACGCAGGCATCCAGTGATGCAGGAAAGGACGCCAGCAATTGACTGGCCCTCGAGAACCGATGTTAGGTAAGACCTGACCTCACGAGCGGCCCCAGCTGGTAGCGAAAAGGGTGCCACTGAGTCAATCAGAATGTGGGCCAGTGCTTCATCCACGTGCATGAGCTGACTGAGTTCAGCCCACCGGCCCTCAAACTGTAATGCCCTGAGTCTTACCTCCTGGGGGTAGCGGCGTAGTACCGCGCCTAAGAGAAGAGACTCCGCACGCTTCGCGGAATCCCCATCAAGAAGCCACTTCAGGATGGCTCGATAGGGAGACACCGATAGCCATTGGTCCGCACGGCTCCGCCGAATTCGTCCTTCGACGGTTTGTTCGGACCATGTGTTGTGCGATATGAGCTGCCTCACCAATTCCGTGAGGTCACTATCGCTGTCGAGATTTCCTGCCCAAATCGGTCCGCCGCATAACGTGGAGTAGAGCCATGTGATGCCATTAACCCCGTGTGGCCGATTCCGGGCGAGGTCAAGGAGGGCTCGAGTAACCACCAATGAGGGGTCGGCCTTCAGCTCCCGGGGGATATGGTCAACGTCAATGCCAAGATAGTCGCTCAGAACCTTGCAGGGATCTACCTTCTGGAAGGTAACCTTTGGCACACCCCGATACTGGTCAAACCACGACCACAGTGCGGGTGTGGTTACAACAATCTCGTCGTCCTGGCGCTGCGCAAGAGCCCGGTCTATTCGATCACAGGCCCCTGGGAATTCGCTGGCGCTTGATACCTTTCCGCAGCCGGCGGTTACCGTGACCTCGTAGGGGTCAAGCCGTATCCTTATCACTTCAGAAGTCGCCTGACTATATCAACAACGACAGTCTCACATTCGCCGGCAGGAAGCGTCTTGCCTATGCCGTTTACAGCCCCGGCGAGTATAGCCTTGAGGTTCTCCGCCATTGGGCTAAGCTCTCTGACCGGGACGAATGTTCGGACATAGGACTCACCGTCCGCGTGGATTTCTACCCGAACCTGCCCGCTGGTCCCGCCATTCGATACCCCTGCGTTGATAGCAGTAAGAGCCCCCTCAAGCCGCCCACGAAAACGTTCGAGCATCCCGTCGCCCCAGTCCCTAAGTGGCGTTCCCGTGATCGCGCCACAAAAATCCTCCAGGGCAACATTACCGCCCTGCGCGGCCTCCCGAGCAGAGCCTAGAACGATCACCGGATCACCGGGCAGGTGTAGCCTCTGTCTCACTTGATCAAGCCTGTCGTACCAAGCAGCCATGGCCTGGAGCCAGTCCCCTGAGCGACCTGGCCCTTCCGCAAAAGTGTCCTCGATAATGCGGCATACCGAAGGCACGAGGGAGAGTTCGACTGCAGAACTGATTTCCCTGAGAGGTCCGGCTAGAACGGATGCAAGTCCATCAGGTGACACAGCCCTACCGTCCTCAGTCCGTATCTGCTTGGGCAGATCTTCCAGTAGGAGCCGCCGCGCGTCAGCGTTATCGGCAGCTAAGGGCTGGAAAAGCCTGTCCCGTAGAACCGCGGTGCTGTCCGATATCATGCGGGTTATCCGCGAGAAATGAGGAAGGCTCCTCCACCAAGAGCTACAGGCCTCGTGGATCTTCTCGACCAGAGCCCCCCTGTCCTCGTCTGGCTCCACTCCGAAAGCTTTCGCTACACCGAGGAGTATTGCTTCCTGCGTCTCTCCGATGTCCGTGAAGACGAGTGACCACTTGTAGGGCGATCCAAGGAGAGCTTCATCAATCACCTTGCCATCTGGGCGCGCGATAGGCTTTCCACCGCTGCTTTCGAAGCTCAGATTGCCCCGTAGGATGTATTCTCGCGCGACAGCAACGAACAACAGGGGAAGAACTCGGGACCGAATGCCGTACGGAGCTCCACGGAGAGTCTTGGTCAGATCCGAAAGGCGAAGCGGCTCCGTTCGCGCGCTTCTGATCGCTTCGTCGACAACTCTCCACACCGCACCCATGGCCGGAAACTGATCAGGGTCGGGCATCCCTAGCGTCCAGCTCGAGCCCTTCTTCTTGAGTATGCCGTTATCCCTGTACACAGCCTCAATGACCATCTTGTCGCGAGACGATGTTACGTTCCCCAAAGCCGCCGCACCGTCTGCTTTGAGCACCATGTCCGCAATTGCCCGTCGTGAAGATACAAAGTTGTCACGCCCATCCTCTGAAACCAGCCTATCGTGGGCGATCCGAGGAGTAAGCGGGAATACCGTCTGCATGACAGAGGAAGCCCAGGCCTTCAGGGCCGAGGAACTAAGCATTGGGGGAGCTTGCTTACCAGCATTAAACCAGTCAAGCAATCCCTTCTCGGGATCGAAGAGGGGGCCAAGCACCAAACGAATTGCCGCAAGAACGTCTCTCTTCTGCTGCTCCCACTCCTCACGAAGGTCGGCTCCAGGGCCAAACAAGTTGCCCTCGGAGGTCTCCAGGTACGTAAGGGCCTCATGCCGTCTCAACAGGGCTGACAGTGGCAAGGGATCCTTCGGTATCCCGATGAGAATCTGTGGATGTGTGAGGTCGGTCGTAGCAATCGCCCGCGCATCACGGAGGCCATGGTGATCTTCTGCGAGCACCAAGAGAGCATACCCGTCTACAAAAGCCCCGTTGCCTAGGTTCTGGAGCCATCTGCCGGGCTCCTTGAGCTCCGACGGGTCAGTGAAATGAACAATAAAGCCTCTCGACAACATGAAGTCGTCAGAATATCCAGTAGCCGCTATGGTAGCCTGCACCTCGGGGATAGCAGCGGAAATGCGCCGGAGGTGCTGAAGTGGGGAGACCGCCGAAAACCGTTTCTCGACCAGCATCTCCACCTTCGCATCTAGAGCCTGGTCGGAGGCAGGCGACCCAAAGCGATACTGACCATCGGCGGCATTCTGCACAAGCAGCCGTCCTCGGTCTCCAGATCTGTTGCACAAGTCTTTGAGCACCTCGCGAAGCCTGGGCTGGTCCGATGCCGAAATCCCCAATGCATACGCAAGCGTGTCATCCTTGCACAGGACGCTGTCTGACCGTGCCACCTGAAGGACAGCGATAGTCTTGAGTACGCGTTTCGCAAGGGCATCGTCGGGGCTGACTTCGGCGTCTGCCTGGACATATTTCTTGTAGACCCTGCCGTAGACTGGGTGATCCTGAACCTCATGCGAGAAATAGTCCCACAGCATGTCGGCAGTAAAGAAAACGGGCCGCTTGTCAGGTGGCGCTAGCTCAGTCTCGCGCAGGAAGGGACCAAGTGAGTTCTGCCCTGAGTCAGATAAGAAGGTGAATAGTGTCCGCTCATTCTGCGCCACGTGCTCCGATATCTTGGGCAGGCAGAAGGCTGCCATCGGGTGTAGGGGGTAAGTTCCCTCAACAACGACCTCCCGCACCTGCTCGCGGCTGAGTCCGGTGAAGAGCCTGAGCCTCACGGCTTCATCAACGGAAGCATCTAGGTGGTCACGCCAGCCCGTAGCGCGCAACTGCCATTCGGAACTATCGATATCTTGGACAACCACGCGATCAATGAGGTCGTAGACCTCCTGATCGCTGGTCGTCATATGGAAGACATTGAACCGTCCCCTAATCTTCTTCCATTCGTCCTGCTCTTCTTTTGACGTACCGCTGGCCCGCGCAAGAGAACTAATCCTTGCGTACTCCTCCATTGAACGATGGCAGATTAGATACTGATGTACCGGGAACGGGCCGCTCTTGTTGCAGCAACCGTCTGCGAATGACTGCACGGACTGCCCGTCATGACCTCGCGGATCATCAACGACTCGCTCCATGTAGCGTCCGAATTCGTCCCATATGACGACGATACCCTCATAGCCCTTCTCCTCGACGAGGATCTTAGCCACAGCCCCGTAGACATCCTTAGGACTCATCATGTGGTGAAGATAGAAAGGAGCGCCGGCGAAAGCCGCCTTATGGAGCTCGCAGAACCTATCGTATGCCTGCCGACGGCGGTCCCTCAGCTGACCCTCAAGCATCTTGATGGATTCAAACCCGAACTGGTGGGCTGCAATCCTGGCAAGACGGTCTAGGTCGGACGGATACTTGCTCCGGAGCTCGTCCACGCGAGCAAGCGCCGCATCATAGGCCGTCTGGGGTACAATGCCCTCTAGCCCCTCTCTGGATAGAGCCTCATCGAGCCTCTTTAGCAGAGAGTCGTCGAAGGAACCCTCGTCACCCTCCAGCAGGACCAAAAGGAAGCGTCCCGGCAGACGCCCGCGCTCCGACTTAAGCTTTTCAACTACTGTGGGCCATTTCTCAAGCTTCTTAAGGACGGGCTTCAAAGCCGGTTGGTCTAGACCGTCTCGGTACATCCTTGCAATCACAAGCGCTAAATGGCTCTTCCCTGTCCCATAGGTGCCTGTAATGAGGCGGGAACGCTGGCCAGACAGCGGATGAAGACCGCTCGCTAAGTCCTCGAGTACCGCGGCGGCTTTCTTAGTGGGGATGTACGCTGCTGTCTTGACGTCGTCTTCGAGGTTTCCGGCCAGACTCACGGCCGTCTTGAAGCCAGGAGAAAGTGACACTACCGCATCAAGCTTGGGCATTGAAGACCTACGCCCCCGTTCTCTATAGATGGCACAGGATTCCCTGGCCGGTTTTCTCGCTCGGGAGGTCAAAACGGGATGCATGGCGCGAGAACAATACTATGACCGGAGAGCTATCGCCGCCTTGCCACGGAATCTCCAGGTGCAGAAACTCCATGAGGAAGGCCCTGCGGTCCTCTGGGGACCACGTGCTAATCAGGTCGTCTGCGTTCAGAACAAGTAAACCTCCTCTCGTTGCGGCCCGGCTACGTAGCCAATCTCGGAACTGCGTCCGGTGGTAAACTCCCAGGGCGAAACCCTGATCCTGAGCTGAAGCAGGTACCAGCAAAGATCGAACGTCTACTATCTCGAGAGAAACGCTTCTGGCAACCGCCTGAATATTGGACAACGGTGGCATGGAAGAGCCGACCACCACGAGAACCGTCGGATATCGCCTTCCCCGGGCTTGACTCACCTTTGGCACCAGAGTCTCTAACACTTAGCGCGTCCCCTCTAGCTCACGCTCCAGCGCTGTGAGCGGATCCATTCTATGGAGCTTCTCGCGATAGGCCGCACGCAGTATCGAGACGGACGGAAGGGTTCGTGCGAAGGCAACTGAGTTTAGACCAGCTGTCTGGCTATGAGTTGTGACCCGCCTGTCATACCGCTCCTGAATGTTCTCCAAGTAGTTGACCAGCGCTTCGGGCGAGACTCCGAAAGGGCGCAGAGGACCATCTGGTCCCAGCAAGTCCGAGAAGTGCGCGGTGAGAACATCAGTTCGCTCTACCCAGTGGGTAAGAGCAAACGCCACTAGCCCAAGAGGAAGAGGTGGGTCTTGAACCTTTTCGATGTTGTGTTGATCCACCCTAACAAGACGGCAGAGTGTCGAGATTTCGGTCTTAGTACATATGGAGAAAAACACGGTAGCCGCATCTGAGTACGTCCGATCACTCAAGCCGGGGAACTCCATGCGCAGTCCGTAATCAAGGTCCTGCCTGGAGAAGGTATCCGGCAAACGCCTAAATGCTAGCCAGTATGTCGAGGCATTATTCCTGGCAGATGCCAGATAGTGGTGGAGAGCGTACCAAGTCTCTCGCTCTTCCAGTCTGGGGTCGAAGTCGCTTATGGCTTTCCCAAACGCGGTAAGCCTCGTTTCTCCCCCCACGCTCTCCGTGATACCTGACACCCTCAGCCAGTACTCGATGGCCAAGACCTGTCGGCTGCCCAACCCGAGCTTCCGCTGCGCCTCTTCCCGCACTGAACGTTCAAACACACCAGGCTGACTCTGTATGACACGAATCGCTCGCGAAAACCACTGACGTTCAAAGCTGAATGGTGCGGGTCCCGTTATCCCCATTTCGTCTCGCCCCACCCGTCACGTTTGTCGCATGAGCCGCCACACAGCCACCTGAGATTTCAGTGACACAGCGCAGGCAGTGAGTGCACCGCACCTCATCTATGGCGTACTCGACTGCACATGAAATGGCCCCGCTGGGGCACGTGACCTGACACAGCCCGCATCTCACGCAGGCCAGTGACTTCTTGACCTGCCTTGTGAGCCTCTGTCTCAGCAGGCGGCGATTGCCTGAATGGATACTAAACCGAATATGGCCTCGAGGCCTCGAACCGAGAAGGTCCACCAGCTCAATCCCTGTTTGTGAATCAGCGATTACTGCATGGAGAGACAGCCCGTCGTCCCGGAGAACGCGTACCTTTCCAAAGGGCTTGAGGTACTCCGTGAGCTCTTCGGGCAGCCCTTTCGGGGAAGTAACCGAGAACGCATTAGGGTCGGCTTGACATTGAACCATCTCAACAGGGGCCAGAACGTCAGAAAGCGATAACCCGCCAGCTCGTGCCTTCCATCGGCGCGACGCGTCCGTTGTGGGCATGTTGCTGTGTCTCTCGTAGTACGACCCAACGAAGTCATGCCATTCACTCACTTGCGCCGGGTAATAGACTGAGTTCAAGAACTCGGACCACCCAGAGTTGTGAGGGCAGTGCATACATCCGACCCTTCGATAACCCCGACGATACGCACGGTTGACCCCCACCCCCTTGGTGAGGATGAAGGCCCAGACTTCAGCGTCGCTCCAGTCGATGATCGGCGAGATCATTATCTCGTCGGCGATTTTCGTACTATGCAGCACACGCTCGTGCTTCTGCCGGGATACCGATTCAGCCCGCCTGACTCCGCAGAGGCTCAGCACAGGAGTCTGGCTCCCAAGGGCGCTATAGAGAGCTCCAAGCGGGAACGCCTTTTGGGTTGAGCAGCACCATCTCTTGATGCGGCTTGGAGGGCCCAGGAGCTCACATGCCTGGTAGAAGTTGATGTTGGGCACAACACGCAGGAACGGTACCTTTGGGTTGCGGTCCTGGAACTCGGTTATGAAGTCATGAGTATCGCGCGCCTCGATACCGGTGTCAGCGAACACATGCAGAAGGTCCGAGGCAGCTATAATCTGTCTGGCAAGAATGGATACGGCTAGCGAGTCCTTTCCACCTGAAAACGGCACGACTGGAATGCGACCGGTGCCGTTCACCACATCGTGGATGAAGCGGATTGCCTCGTGTTCCAGGCGTTGCAGATGGCTCCTATTGGCCTCCCATAGCAGACTCCTAGTCTCCTCCGGACTGACACCGCATCGCATCGTAGGGCGTATTGCTTTTGCCACAGGATGGCCACTGGTGATACCGGACACCGTAATACACTTCTTTCCACGCTGAAAGTAGGCAGTTCCGGAAGCCCAGAGAGAGAAGTCCGTGGACGCGGGAAGTCCATCCAATCCAAGGCGCGTGTGGAGAAGGTCGAGCTCTTCGGAGAACACTGGAACCATATCCTTAGCGATGGGACGCGCCGTAACCATCCCACATCTCTCGCACTGCGGCTCAAGCAATGGTACGCCACAATTGGTGCACCACCAAACGGATTTCAATTCCCTGCCTCCAAGGACTGAAAGTAGCCATCAACAGCCTCACGAGCGAGCTTCTCTAGCCGGGCACGGCGTGCCGGATCCAAGAGGCACCTGCGGAGACCTTCCGAAAGGACTATGAGAGACCCATCGACTGCAAGCAGATTGACTCCGCCAAACACCATAAGCGGACTCTGTCGCAGAATCTGCCGGGCCATAGCACGCCTCGCCCCATCCTCCTGGCGAAGCGCCCTTACAATCGCCGCTCGATCCGACTCGACCACCTGGCCATTCTGTTGCCTTCTGAGGTAGAAGCTCACGAATCTATTGGCTAGCGAATCGAGGGCGATTGCCCCCGTCTGCGGATGTTCCTCTAGCATACAGAGAAGAGTGACTGGCTTGTAGGAGGTGCTAAGATGGGATGTGATCAGCCTGTGGAGGAGCCTCTTCGCGGCTTCTTCACTCGTTTGTGCCGGATGGGCGCCAGAGGCCTGAGGAGCACGTCGTCGCGCTGGTGGGCTAGACTGCGACGGCGCAAGGACGGTAAGTGACGGCTTCCTAACGTCCTCGAAGAAGAACCACACGCCACCACTGCTCGGGGTGCCTATCGAACCTTCATCCAACCGGCGTGATTGTCCACTACAGGGGAGTGTACCTTCATCGCAGCGCTCCACGCGAACGACTGACTGCTCACCGTCATAGAAGAAATCCATGTACTCGGGGTCCCCAGGCTCAGCCCCATGACCGCACCGAAGACTCAGCAGCCTCAAGTACGTCCTCTGAAAGACATTCCTAAGACTCTCCTTGAGGGCCTCATTCGAGTCGTATCTGATCTGTAGAATCAATCCTAATGCACCCTTGCGCGCAACATTGACCAGCCTGGCGTTGTAGCGTTTGCCCTTGAGCTCAATACGGACTGGATCGCTCGAACCCCAAGGTGGCATTGAGCCTCCGTTGACCTCAAGGAACTCGCTATGCAGTGCTTGTGGAATATGGAGGCCATACTCAAAGACGGACCAGTCCACCTTTTTCCGGCCAAGATGGCGGAGTGAGCCTGACATCTGCCAACTCCTGGCCCTCTTGACTCCATTAATCCCCGCCATATGAGTTCTCCCGTCAGCCGACGTCGAAATATGGCTGTACTATTCGACACTCGACAGAAATCCCCTGGCAGGAGTGGCACGTTCTGGGCGTCGGTCTCCGGGTGGAATCTAGCATGCAAGGGCGTCAATTCGTGACGGACCATGTTACGGACGAGCCAAATCGGCGATATGACGGCAATCTCTCTGCACCTTCGGCTCCCCCCCCAGGCGGGGAGCCGTCCTGTCCCTTGGCGGTTTCTACAGCCCTGCAAAGCAACACAGAGGAAGCCAGGCAAGGACAACAGCCCGCCGGCCGCCGCAGTGAAGGCCGCCCGTATTGCCACCAAGCGCCAGTCGGCGCGTTCGGCCGAGAGCGTGCCGTTCTCCCATCTCTGCCCTCTCATCTTCCCTCTACGGCACTCTCACCCCGGCCCCGGCTCCCACATCCTAACCTTCGTGCAGGGGCTTAGATTCTTTTGCCGGGGAGTGAGGCGTTGTTCTCAGAATGCCTTGGCCTGACAGGAGAGGGAGGGTTTGAGGTAGGACCGGCAGCAATCCCGCCGGCTTCTTGCTTTGTAAGCAGCGAAATGGAGAACCACCGGGACACACCCCGGCAAAGGCCCCCGGGGGGGTCTAGCAGCGACAAGTCCTCGCCATCCTCAGCGCGTATTGAACTGGCTTGTATGGTCAAGGCTGTTTTGGTGGAATGGGAAGAGGGCGGGGAGCTCCGGGTCGCAACAGAGCTAGCCCGTGCCGTTGGGGCTGCGACTCCAAGCACTGCCACGGCCGCTACGGACGGATCACGGTCGTGGGAGCCTGGGAGAGGTCTCCGTCCCCCGGCTCCTGTGCCCGGTCTGCGGGAAGACGGCGGCAGTGCTGCCGTGGTTTTTGGCCCCGGGTCGCCGTGTCCCTGGCCCTTGAGGCAGGTGGCCGTGGTCTCGTTCTTCGGGAAGGAGGGAGGGTATCGGGCGCCCGCGCTCAAGTATCGGCTTAGCCTGGCAGCTCCTCTCGTTTTCGGTCGAGGTCCTGGCCAGGGCGGTCAAGGCCTTGTTGGCCTCGCTCCTCGGCCTTGTCCTCTGCTACGGGCAATAACCCGGGGAAGCCCTGTCCCCATAGGACAGCGAGGCCAGAGTCCTCGTGCCGCAGGCGCGAGTCTCTCGCGGCCATCAGGCCCTTGCTGGTCATGGGATACCCGCCCTAGCGGGGCGGCTGGGTTCGGCTGTCCCGGGAAAAGCCGGACCCCGCGGCAGTCCTCAGCGTCATCGCCCGAATCAGGCCGACGCCGTCCTGAACCCCCGGCCCAGGTTCCTTTCCGCCTTCTGCGGACCGGCTGTCCCTGCACGCCCGTTGCCGTCTCCTTCAGCGGCGCCTCAATCCGACATACAGCTTGTCTTTCTTGCCTGCCTCCGGCCAAATAGGCTTCGGGCCAGGAGGTGGTACGCATGGAAGACCATGCGAGCGAAGTCGCCCTTTGCCACTATGCGACATCATCGCCCGGCTGCTCGCCCCGGACCTTGATCCTAGCGAGGCCAGGCGCATCAGGGAGGACATCTTGGGAAGAAAGCACGTCCCTCCGGGCGGGGTGGCCCGGGAGGTCTGGGAGAGCACCCTGCGCCCCTGGCTCAAGGCCTACCGCAAGGGCGGGTTTAGCGCTGTGGGTCTCAAGACCCGCAAGGACCGGGGAAACCCCAGGAGCATCGCTCTCCGAGGTACTGGAGAAGCCAGTGGTCCTGTGGGAGGAGGTCCCCCAGCGCAGCACAACGCAGATCATGGACATCCTCAAGCTGAACCCCGCCACCGAGGCCAGTCCGCTCAATCGATCCACCCCGACGCGGGCCCTAGCCCCGCTGGGCAAGGCCAGGAGCCTCCTCAGGGCCCCAAGGGATCCTTCCGAGCCTACGAGAAGGACCGCCCCCCAGCACCCAGTGGTAGTCGGACGTCTGGCATGGCCCCTACCTCCCGGACCCCAACCACCCCGGGAGGAAGCGCCGGACCTACCGTATCGCCTTCCCGGACAACCATAGCCGCCTAGTCACCCTGGGACCTTCTACTGGGCCGAGGACCTGCCAAGACTCCTCGACTGCCTCAAGAAGGCCACACCCCGGAGGGGAAAGGGAAGATCGAGAGGTTCTCGCTCACGGTGGACTCCTCGTTCCTGCCCGGCTCAAGGCCCGGCCGGCCGGGACCCTGGGGGAGCTCAGCGCCCGCTTTTCCGCCTGGCTGGAGCAACGCTGATCCCCACTGGATAGCCCGCGAGACCGGAGAGACCCCGGCGGCCCGCTCCGGCCGGGCCTGCCCGGTGTCCGGCTCCCGCACCCAACCCGGCTAGCCCAGGTCTTCCTACGACCCCTTGGACCTCTCCCAGCTTCAGTCTGGTATCAGGGCCGGAGGTGCGACGATGCCCGTCCCGCCGACTTCGTCCGCCAGCACGACCGCAGGGGGAGGCCCCGGCAGCAGGATGACCTCGCTCTGCCCGATAGGCCTCTCCCATCTGACCTGCCCGTTGATAGCATCCCAGGGCTTCTAGGTCGTCCATCTCGTGGTAGATCTGGAGGACTTCGAATCGGGCCCCTAGGTGGTCATCTTCATCCCAGGTCATGAGTTCCTCGTAGAGAGCCCGCGAC
>QZJP01000004.1 GCA_003599345.1 Bacillota bacterium
CAAGCACGGCCTTCGGGTCTGTGCCGGAAGGCCGTGCCGGAGTAGGATTCGGCGCTCTTAGCTCAAGTGCTTATGTACACCATGTCCATGTTCGTATCCGGCCCGGCTTCCAAGACCGGCCGCCCCGAACTCGCCGGGGCGCAATCCGAGCCTCACACCGGTCTGACCCTGAGCGAAGCTTACCGGATGCGGAACATGTGTAGCGATCCCCCCGCTTCCTATCGAAACCCGCCCCGCGTCCGGCGGGCCGGCTCTCTCATTGTAGCCATGCCTGGAGGTCGAATCAAGGGGGTGAGGCCCGGACCCCTCACCGGCCGCCCTGCTCTCCCCATCAGTCGCCAGCAGGAATCGTATCATGGTCCCCTAATAGTCCAGTGAGCACGAGGTGACACGTCTTGGCCGGGATGTCACCCGGTTCGGCTGAACCGGATACCTCTCAGGGTCAGGTCCTCCCCGAACTCGGCCGCCGCGCCCAGCGGCGGTTTCGGGTGCAGTTGCGCAGACGGCTCGTTGTCGGCGCCTTTGTGGTGGCCTTCTTCTTGACGAGCGGCCTCGTATCGGGACCTGCCTCGATACCCCTCGCAAGCCCGAGCCCGGCGGAACCATCGGGCGGGTCGGGGGGCCCCGCGGCCCTGCCGGGGCTCCTGGCTACTCCACGACCCTGGCCCAGTTGGGTCACGGCTGAGGTATCAGGTCCAACCGCGACTCGCTGGGGTAATGTCGCTCAGGCCTCGAGCACACTTTTGCTCTCGAGCGGCTACCGTGGCTGGCGAGCGCAGCCCCCGGCCGCCGTGCTCGCCGGCGCGGGGGATGGCCCGGCCGAGCCCGCCTCCCTGGCGGCCGAGGTCCGCGGCATATACCTCACCGCCTACACGGCAGGGAAACCGGAGGCCTTCCGGACGCTTCTCAACCTCGTGGAGGAGACCGCCCTGAACGCGATGGTGATAAACATAAAGGATGAGCAAGGACGAGCCACCTACGATACGTCCGTGGCGGCATTCCGCGACATTAACGCGGTATCCGTACAAATCAGCGACATAGAGGGTCTCCTCCGCCTGACCGAGGCCTACGGGGTCTACACCATAGGCCGTCTCGTAACCTTCCAGGACTCCACTCTGTCCAGTCACAACCCCGGCCTGGCTGTAAAGAGGCCCGACGGGGCCTTGTGGCGGGACGATAACGGCCGGGCGTGGACGGACCCGTTCCAGACCGAGGTTTGGGACTACAACCTTGCCCTCGCCGAGGAGGCAGCCAGCCTAGGGTTCGACGAGATACAGTTCGACTACGTTCGCTTCCCGACCGACGGCGACACGAGAAACATGATTCTGAGCCGGCCGTCCGGTCCGGACAACATTAACCGGGTCCGCGCGATCACGGAGTTCCTCAACTACGCCCGAGAGCGACTCGCGCCCTACGGCTGCCTGGTCTCTGCGGACGTGTTTGGCATCATCTGCTCGACAAGGGTGGACACTTCTCTCGGCCAGGTCCTGGAGGACATAGCGGGAGCTGTCGACTACGTCAGCCCGATGATCTACCCCTCCCACTACGGCCCGGGCCATTTCGGGCTGCCCGAGCCCGACGCGGCGCCTTACTGGACCATCCGGGGAGCTCTCAGCGACGCCCTGGAACGGCTCGGTCCGGAGGGCAAGGCCAAGCTTCGCCCGTGGCTACAGGACTTCACGCTATACAACCGCTATGGCCCCGAGCAAGTTCTCGACCAGATCCGCGCGACACACGAACTGGGCATCAAGGGCTGGATGCTTTGGAGCCCGTCGAACGTCTACACCACGGCGGCTCTCCGGGCCTACACCGTCAACCTAGACGCCTATCTAGGCGGGGACGGTTAGCCCTGGACCGGTGAGGGAGTATGGGGCTTGGCTGCTCCGGGCCACAATACCCTGATGGGGAAGGAATTTACTGGCCACCGTCGAAAGGCGAACCCGGACTTCCCGGCCTGGAGAACCGTAATCTCCGGTCCGGTTTAGTTCGACTAAACCCGCGGTAGGCGGATGCCCAAGACCCGCTGTACGGAGGTTCTTTTTTTTGCCTTTGCCCCCCGATTAGGGACCAAGGTCCCCCCGGGGTTGCAGCGGGTCGCTGACGCTGTTTCCGTCGCCTGCGAAAGGGGCTTTCTCTCTTGAAGAAGTACGCAACGAGTGACATACGGAACATAGCCCTCGTCTCTCACGGCGGGGCGGGGAAGACATCACTGGCCGAGGCGATGATTTACACCGCGGGCGGGAGCGAGAGACTGGGCCGGACGACTGAGGGTAACACCATCATGGACCACGACCCCGAGGAGATCCGGCGTCAGGTGTCCATAAACGCGGCCATCGCCCCGGTCGAGTGGCAGGGAATCAAGATCAACATCATTGATACTCCGGGCTACTTCGATTTCGTTGCCGAGGTCAAGTCATCCCTGCGCGTGGTCGACGCCGTGGTTGTCGTCGTTGACGCGGTGAGCGGCGTCGAGGTCGGGACGGAGCTCGTCTGGCAGTACGCCGAGGAGAACGGACTCCCCAAGCTCGTTTTCGTGAACAAGATGGACCGTGAGAACGCCAACTTCCAGCAGGTCCTCGACGGGCTCCGCGGCGCCTTTGGTCGACATCTGGTCCCGGCCACACTTCCCATTGGGTCTGAGGCGGCCTTCAAGGGAGTCTGGGACCTCGTGGACGAACAGGCGCTCACCTGGGAAGAAGGCAAGGGCCGCAACCCTAAGACGGAGCCTGTCGGCGGCGCCGACGCGGACCGGGTAGCCGAAGCCCGAGAGCTGCTTGTGGAGGCTGCCGCCGAGACCGACGACGACCTGACGACCAAGTACCTCGAGGGCGAGCCACTCACGCCCGAGGAGATTCGAAAGGGCCTTCGCGCCGGGGTCATCTCCGGCAGCTTGGTCCCCGTCCTATGCGGCTCTTCACTGAAGGACTTCGGTATCCAGCCGCTCCTCAACCTGATACGCCAGGTCGCGCCGTCGCCTGAGGACCGCGGCGCGGCCAGGGGCACCAATCCCAAGACCGGAGCGGAGGAGGAGCGTTCGGCGTCGGTCTCCGCGCCCTTCTCCGCGTTCGTCTTCAAGACCATGGCCGACCCGTACGTCGGGAAGCTGACCCTCTTCCGGGTCTTGTCCGGGACCTTGGCCTCCAACTCCCAAACCTACAACTCCAGGAGCGGCCGGACCGAACGGATAGGCCAGCTGTTCCTGATCAAGGGCAAGCAGCAGGAACCGGCGGAAGTCATCGGGGCCGGCGACCTTGGAGCGGTTGCCAAGCTCCAGGAGACGTCCACCGACGACACCCTGTGCGATGAAGGCAACCAGATCGTCTACCCGCCCACCGAGTTCCCGAAACCTGTCTTCCAGGTGGCCATCTACCCCAAGGCCAAGGGTGACGAGGAGAAGATCAGCCTAGCCCTAGGCCGCATCAGGGAGGAAGACCCGACTCTCAGCGTCCATAAGGAGGAAGCTACCGGGGAGACCATCCTGTCCGGCATGGGCGAGCTTCACCTCGACGTGGCGACCGAACGGATGAAGCGGAAATTCGGCGTGGACGTGGTGCTCAAGGCCCCCAAAGTCCCCTATAAGGAGACGATTCGGAAGGCCGTCAAGGCCGAGGGTAAGTTCAAGCGCCAGAGCGGGGGGCGCGGCCAGTACGGGCACGTCTGGATAGAGTACCTGCCCGAGCCGGACCAGGACTTCGTGTTTGAGGAGAAGATCTTCGGTGGGTCAGTGCCCAGGCAGTACATCCCCGCTGTCGAGAAAGGTCTCCGTGAGGCCAAGAGTGAGGGTGTCCTGGCGGGGTACCCCATGACCAACTTCAAGGCTGTCCTCTACGACGGGTCCTACCACGAGGTGGACTCGTCCGAGATGGCCTTCAAGATAGCCGCCTCCATGTCCTTCAAGAAAGGGATGATGGAGGCCGGACCGGTCCTTCTCGAGCCCATTGCCGAGGTATCGGTGCTCATCCCCGACTCCTTCATGGGGGACATCATCGGCGACCTGAACCGCCGACGCGGGCGCATCCTGGGGATGGAGCCCGTCGGGGCGATGCAGCAGGTCAAAGCCCTCGTCCCCCTGGCGGAGATGTTCACCTATGCCGTGGACCTGCGCTCGATGACCCAGGGCCGGGGAACCTTCACCCTTGAGTTCGATCACTACGAGGAAGTCCCGGGCAACATCGCCCAGGGTATCATCGAAAAGCACCAGGCGGAGAAGAAGAAAGGCGAAGAGTGACGGCCGGGGTCTACTCGGCGCGCGAATCCATGGGAGCGGCCAATAGGACCACGGCCGTCGCCGCCAGGCCCTCGCCCCGCCCGTACGACCCCAGGCCCTCAGCCGTCTTGGGCTTGACGTTCACCCGCGCGGGGGACACCCCGAGGATCTCGCCGAGTCGCCGGCGCATGGCCGCCACATGGTCATTGAGCCGCGGCTTCTCGGCCACGACGACGCAGTCGAGGTTGATCACCCGGTAGCCGTCCGCGGCCAGCTCGTCCCAAACCGCCCGGAGGAGCGACGCGCTGTCGGCTCCCTCATAGGCGGGGTCGTCGTCGGGAAAGCGTTCACCGATGTTGCCCCTGCCGGCAGCCCCCAGGACCGCGTCCATGACCGCGTGGATGAGAGCGTCCGCGTCTGAGTGCCCGTCCAGACCGAGCAGGAAAGGGATTTTCACGCCGCCGAGGACCAGCGGACGCCCCGCGATGTAGCGGTGACTGTCGAAACCTAAGCCCACCCTGTACGCCACATCGCCCGCCGAGCCTGCTGACCGGCCTGTTCTCTTCATGTGTCCCGAGTCTTTCCCTCCGGGCACTAGTCCCTTCTCCTCACCCGGGCCGCTAAGATGGCTTGGGCTATGGTCATGTCCAGAGGAGTGGTGATTTTGATGTTCTCGTCGGAGCCGCGAATCACGAAGACCCGATGGCGCAAGGATTCCACCAGAGACGCATCGTCGGTGGCCCCAGGGGCGTGGGTCCCCGCGCGCCCGTAGGCCATCTGGACTAGGTCACGCCAGAACACCTGCGGGGTCTGCACGTGCCACAGGCCCTCACGCTCGACGGTTTCGGCAACTTCGAAGATCTCGGCACCGGACACGGTCGAGCCCCGTGCGGCCCCGGGTTTTCTCAGCCTCTTGACGGTATCGGTGACGGGAAGCCCGACAACCACGGCGCCCAATTCCCGTCCGAGGGTGATGGCCTCCAAGAGGAGGTCGCCTGGCAGCAGCGGCCGGGCACCGTCATGTATGACGACGAGGCCCGCGGCGGAGCCGATGTAGGAAAGCGCCAGGGAGACTGTCTCCCGGCGGCTGGCTCCACCGCGAACGACTCCCGTGACTTTCCTCAGGCCGAAGGGCTCGAGGACTTCGTGCCGGCAGACATCCTCATCGCCCTGGCCCACTGCGACTACCACTTCGTCTACCTCGGGGCACGCCTCGAACACGCCCAGAGTGTGGGCCAAGACGGGCCGGTCCCCGAGCGGGAGAAAGACCTTGTTCCCGCCCGCGACCGGATACATGCGCCGGGAACTCCCTGCCGCCGGGACTAGGGCAACCGTACGCTCCGAGGACACTAGAACGCCGTGCTCCTCTCGATGCCCCGTGCGTCCACGCCTTTCAGCCGGGCGAAAATCATCCGCCCGGCGGATGTCTGCAAGACACTCGTGACAAGGACGTCTATTGTCTCGCCGATATGGCGCTTGCCGCCATCCACGACGATCATCGTGCCATCATCCAGATAGGCGACCCCCTGACCGGACTCTTTGCCGTCCTTAATGACGTGGACCAGCATCTCCTCACCGGGAAGGACCACCGGCTTGACGGCGTTGGCCAACTCGTTCACGTTCAGAACCTTGACCCCTTGGAGGTCGGCCACCTTGTTGAGGTTGTAGTCGTTGGTCACGATGGCCCCGCCCAGGACCTTCGCCACCTTGATCAGCCGGCTGTCTACGTCAAGGCTGGCACCGACTTCCCGCTCGAATATCTCGACAGGCGTCTCGAGCTCCTTCTGTATCCGGCTCAAGACGTCGAGGCCACGGCGCCCCCGGTTGCGCTTGAGCGTGTCGGAGGAGTCGGCTATGTGGCGGAGTTCCTCCAGGACGAACCCCGGGATGACAAGAGGCCCTTCAACAAACCCCGTCCGGCAGAGGTCGGCTATCCGCCCATCGATGATGACGCTGGTGTCAAGGATCTTGGCCACTGAAACACGTTCCGAGGCCTTGTCCCTGGCCGGCCGCAAGAGGCCGAAAGCCGAAACCAGCTCGTCCCTATTCTTGACGGCCACGCTCATCCCGACGTAGCCAATGATGAAACTGCCCACCGTGGGCAGGTAAGGGCCTACCAACGGAATCCGCGCGAGGGCGGTGCCCAGGAGATTGGCTATGACAAGACCTATAATGAGTCCGACAGACCCGGCCAACACGTCCTGAACTGGGGCTTTCTGTATCCGCCCTTCAAGCCAGCTCGTCACCTGCCAGACGGCTGTGATGACCCACGGGGCGAGGGCGTAGGCGAGTAGCCCGAAGACGATGGCGCCGAATGACACGTACAGTAGTTCCTGCCAGAGGCTGAACTCGGCCCCGATGAGCCCTTCCACGACGGCGGAGGTCCGCAAACCGACCAGCACACCGCCACCCAATCCGGAGAGCGCGATGACGAACCGCGCGATACGTCTGGCCATCAGGTTTCACCTCCTTTCCCAAGAGCTCTTGGGACAGAAACGCAGGCCATCCTATTATAAGGCATCCCTCATGAGCCCAAAAGCCCTTCGGGTCCAGTAGTAATTAAGAAGAGGCAGCCGGTCTACCGACTGCCTCTCACCGAGCAAGATGTCAGCTAGTGTCATTATCCCTAACCCTCACCCGCGCGCACTACCTCACTGGAAGAGGTCCTCGATCAGTTCCTTAGCTTTGTCCTCATCCATGTCGTCGGCAAGCACGAGCTCGCTGATGAGTATCTGCTTGGCGTTCGACAGCATCTTCCGCTCCCCGGTCGACAGGCCCTTTTCTATGTCCCTCAACTGAAGGTTGCGGACGACCTCGGCGACTTCATAGATGTTGCCACTTTTGATTTTCTGCATGTTCGCGCGATAGCGCCGGTTCCAGTTGGAGGACATCTTCGTTCTGGAGTCCTTAAGGACATCTATGACTTTCTTGACTTCCTCACGGTTGATGATGCCGCGGAGACCGATCTCCTCAACGTTGTCCGTAGGTATCATGACTTTCATATCGCCCAGAGGCAGGCGCATGATGTAATATGTCTTGCGGTTGCCGAGTATCTCACGGTCCTCGATGGCCTCGATTATGCCGGCACCGTGCATGGGATACACGACCTTATCACCAACGCTGAACAGCCTTGTCACCCCCTGGGGGCCGAAGGCCCGGAAACAGCGAGTAGCTTGACGACCAGTATAGCACAACTTTCCCATGCCCGTCAAGAAAACAACAATCATACCATGGGGTTCTCGGCGTGTCAAACTCTTTTTCCCAGAGCATCGGACCCCAAGGCCAGTCTCACGTATCCCGGCCACCTATCAGGAGACGGCCCGCCTTGCTTGACGGCACATGGGGCGTCAGTTAGAATCTGATGCGCACACATCCCGGTATGGGTCGGCCTAGCAGCCCGGCGTCCCTCCGGGCTCTCGTATCAACCGCATATCGCTGGCAAGTTCAGGTGGGTGCATAGCTCAGTTGGGAGAGCGCCTGCTTCGCATGTAGGAGGTCGCGGGTTCGAATCCCGCTGCATCCACCAAACTCTTGGTCCGGCACCGGCCGGAGCCCGGCCGAGCCTAAGATGGGGAGATGCCTGGACATGGCTGACCTACGCTGTCGCGACTTCCAGGAGACCGTGGGGAGGTACCTCGCCAGGCACAAGAGCGTCCTTGACTTAATGTCCAAGCTTCAGGAAGCGAGTGCCCGGACCAACCGGGCCGTCGCCAAAGCGGTCACGTCATGCGGCTGCGTGCAGGTGGTCGCGGCCAAGCAGCAAGTCCCCGATGATGCTTCCTACAGTGATATAGCCCGTCACATGCAGACCCACTTGGAGGGCGACCTGTGTGAGAACTGCCGGGAAGCCCTCGAAGGGGAAGTAGGCCGGCAGCTTCTCTATCTCGCCGGGCTGTGCGAAGTGGCGGGGCTTTGCCTCGCCACCGTCCTCGAGAAGGAGCACGACCGGTTGTCGGCTCTCGGCCCGTACTACTTCTGCTGACTAAGCAGTGCTTGCTCTTTCAACCTGCGCAGGTTGTCCTTCAGGGCCTTGGCTCGCGCTTCTCCGACCCCCTGGACTTCGTCCAGCTCTTCCATGGTTGCGCCCATTATGCGCTGCAGATTCCCGAACCGCGCCGTAACCTTCTCGACGACCGCTCTCGGCAGGCGAGGTATGCCGCGGAGTATTCTGTGCCCGCGCGGGCTAACTGTCTGTGACAAGCCGGCCTCGCCCCCAGGGTAACCCATCAGCCGGGCGATATCCTCGAGGTCCAATAGGCCGGATGTCGACCAGGAGCGGAGACGCTCCTGGACGTCCATCGGGTCGCAATCCCGCGGGCCGTTCCAGTAGTCTCGGATGACCAGGAGGGCCCCTTCGTGAACCTCAGGAACGACCTCACTCATCTGAATACTGATCAGACGCCCCTCCGCCCCGAGTTCTGTGGCGTAGGCGTCTATCTCCTCGGCTACGTTCAGGACAAGCTCGGACCGCTGCAGGACCTTCGCGAAGTCGGATACCGTCACTAGGTCCTCGAACTCCAGGGCGGTAAGGGAAGTCATGGCCTCGTGTAGCCCCGTGCGGTACCGTTCCAGCACCTCGACGGCCTCGTTCGCCTTCTCCAGGATGAGGCCGATATCACGCAGCACGTACTTGAGATCCGCCCGGTATACCGTGATGACGCTACGGCGGGACGAGACGGCGATGACCAGTTCACCCGTCTGCCGCGCGACCCGTTCCGCCGTGCGGTGCCGGATACCAGTCTCCTGGGACGGGATTCCCGGTTCGGGCGTGAGTTGGACGTTGGCGTAGACTATCCGAGAAGCGTCAACGCTGAGGACGATTCCCCCGTCCATCTTGGCCAGCTCGTAGAGCGCGGCGGGCGTGAAACGCGAGTCGAGCCTGAACCCGCCGTCGAGCAACTCCTGGACTTCGGGACGGTCACTGACCACGATGAGGGCCCCGGTGTGTCCCCGCAGGATGCTGTCGAGCCCCTCACGGAGAGGCGTACCCGGGGCCACCAGCCGCAGGGTGTCCAGAAGCTCGGAGCGCCGGTGCCTCTGACCGATGCGGGGAGCCGGCAACGGGTGGTCAGCGGTTGGTGGCGGCTCCGCGTCCGACGTGGAGCGCGGCCCGTGGCTCGAACACCTGGCCGCGTCCGGGCCGCGCGCGTGCCTCGGACCGGCCGGGGGCACGTCGGCGCCGCCAGGCATAGCGGCCTTCATCCGGCCGGTCTGACGCGCCGAGGCTTGCGTTGTCTCGGCGCCGCGTTGACCTACCTCCCCGTCGCCGGGGACCCGTCGCTGGTCGATTTGGGCGGCTCCTTCCTGAGCCCGGCCGAAGGCTTGCCGCCGGAGCTCTTCTTGGGTGAGGAATTGGGGGTTGCCGGCGCGGCCGCGGTCTCGCGGGCCTTTCCGGCCGGTGTGAAGACAAAGCCCTTGTCGGCGTCGTAGTCGACTTGGACTCTATCTCCGGACTTGAACCGGCCCTTGAGGTACTCCTCGGAGAGAGGATCCTCCACGAGCCGGACCACCGCACGACGGAGCGGGCGCGCTCCGTAGGTCGGGTCGTTGCCTTCTTCGGCCAGTCGTTCCTTGGCGCGATCGGTCACTTCAAGTTCGAGGCCCATTTCGCCCAAGCGTTCCGACACGTCCCTCAGCATCAGGCCGACTATCTTCACGAGATGCTCCATCTCAAGGGGCCGGAAGACGATGATCTCGTCGACCCGGTTGAGGAACTCGGGCCGGAACTCCCGCTTGACCTGCTCCATCAGTTTCTCCTTCATGGCCTCGTAGTCGATCGCGGCGGCGCGGTCGGCGGCCCGGAAGCCAAGAGCTCCCTCCTTGGTCACGAGGTGAGCCCCGATGTTGGCTGTCATCACAACGACCGTGTTGCGGAAGTCGACGCTCCGGCCCTGGGCATCGGTGAGCCTGCCGTCTTCGAGTATCTGAAGCAGGATGTTGAAGGCCTCGGGGTGAGCCTTGTCGATCTCGTCGAAGAGCACCACGGAGTACGGGCGTCGCCTGACGGCCTCCGTCAGTTGGCCGCCCTCTTCGTAGCCCACGTAGCCAGGAGGCGCGCCGACCAAGCGCGACACGTTGTGGCGCTCCATGTACTCGGACATGTCGATGCGGATGACGGCGTCCCTATCTCCGAATAGAGCCTCAGCCAGGGCGAGCGCGAGATGGGTCTTGCCGGTACCGGTCGGTCCCAGGAAGATGAACGACCCAATCGGGCGCCGCGGGTCCTTGAGCCCGGCCCTGGCCCGTCTGACCGCCCGGGCGACAGCTTTCACCGCGTCCGTCTGATCAATGACTTGTTCGTGAAGGATGTCCTCCAGGCGCAGCAGGCGCTCGGACTCCTCCACCTCGAGTCTGGTGACCGGAATCCCGGTCCAGGACGAAACGATGTGAGCGATGTCTTCCGCCGTGACTACGCTCTTCGGCTCGACCTTCTTCTCTTTCCATTCCTTCTTGTCGGCACTCAGCCGTTCACGAAGCTCCCTCTCGCGGTCGCGCAGGGCGGCCGCCTTCTCGAACTCCTGGCCGGAAACGGCGGCTTCTTTCTCGCGGGCGACCCGCTCGATCTCCTCCTCCAGCCGCTTGAGGTCCGGAGGCGCCGTGAAGGCCCGGAGCCGGACTCGTGAGCCGGCTTCGTCGATGAGGTCTATGGCTTTGTCCGGTAGGAACCGGTCCGCCACGAACCGATCGGACAAGCGGACGGCCGCGTCGATGGCCTCATCGGTTATCTCCACGCCGTGGTGGACCTCGTAGCGGTCGCGGAGGCCCCTGAGGATGGCCAAGGTCTCGTCGACCGAGGGCTCCTCGACCATGATGGGTTGGAACCTGCGCTCCAGGGCCGGGTCTTTCTCGACGTGCTTGCGGTACTCGTCGAGAGTCGTTGCCCCGATGCACTGCAGTTCACCCCTGGCCAGGGCGGGTTTCAGGATGTTCGACGCGTCGATGGCGCCTTCCGCGGCCCCGGCCCCCACAATGGTGTGAAGCTCGTCGATGAACAAGATGATCTCTCCTGCGCTCGTGCGTATCTCGTTCATGACCTTCTTCAAGCGTTCCTCGAACTCGCCACGATACTTGGAACCGGCCACGAGCGACGCCAGGTCCAGGGTGACCACGCGCCTGTCCTTGAGGACCTCGGGCACACGGTTCTCGACGATCCTCTGGGCCAAGCCTTCCGCGATGGCCGTCTTCCCGACTCCTGGCTCTCCGATGAGCGCGGGGTTGTTCTTGGTCCTCCTGCTCAAGATCTGGATGACCCGTTCTATCTCTTTCTCGCGACCGATGACCGGGTCGAGTTTCCCTTCCCGGGCGAGAGCCGTGAGATCGCGCCCGTACTGGTCCAGGGTCGCGGTCTTGGAGGCGGCCGCCCCTCGGCGCCCGGCCGCCGCCTGGCCTGGCGCGGCTTGCCCGGGCTGGCCGGGACCCGCCAGGGCCGCCCAGAATCCGGGAGCGGCCTGCTGGCCCCCAAGGAGCTGGACGACCAGGCTCCGGGCTCTCTCCAGGTCCACTCCCATGCCCTCGAGGGCCTTCGCCGCGATGCCCTCTCCCTCGCGCAGGAGGGCCAGCAGCAGATGCTCCGTGCCCACGTAGTTGTGCCCGAGACCCTGGGCCTCCCTCGGAGCCAACTCCATTAGAACCTTCTTGGCCCTGGGCGTCAGCACGACGCCTTCGACTGGGCCCTGGGGCCGGCCTGTCCCTCCCGATCCGATCAGACGTTCAACCTCTCCTCTGGCCCTCTCGAGATCCACGCCGAGGGCCTGGAGCACTTTGACGGCGACGCCTTCGCCTTCGCGCAAGAGACCTAGGAGAAGGTGTTCGGTGCCGACGACCGTCTCCTGGCGCTTGCGCGCTTCTTCCTGTGCTAAGATGATCACCCGTTGGGCTCTCTCCGTGTAGCGTCCAAGCACGATGGTCCCTCCTCTACTCTTCACCCGTCCGCCGGTACCCGCCGCGTGCGGCCGGCCGGTTCCCTACTCGGTTCTCTCCAGGCCGGATGCCTTCAGTCTCAAGCGAATCAGGTCCGCCCGTCTAACGTCACGTTCGGTGGCGTCGAGCTCGCGGCCCGCAAGCTTCTGGAGAAACGCGGGCCGTATGGCAACCAGTAGTTCGTTAAGAATCTTCCGGTCGACCCCCTTGATGAGGCCGAGTTCGATCCCCAGCCGGACGTCGCTCATGAGCTGCATCGCTTCCTGCGACGAGATGATGTGCCCCCAGAGCAATGTCCCGTACGCTCGCCCGACCTTGTCCTCGATCTGCTCACGCATGTCGGCTACTATGGCCCGCCGGAGTTGACGCTCCTGACCGATGACCTGGAGAACCACGGACCGGAGGTTCTGCACAATCTCCTCCTCCGCCTGACCTAGCGTGACCTGGTTTGACACCTGAAAGATATTCCCCAGGGCCTCCGTGCCCTCACCATAGAGCCCACGAACCAGGAAGCCAAGCTTCACTACTGTGGACAGCACGCGGCCAGCCTGGTTGTTGATGACCAGGACGGGCAGGTGGACCATCACCGACGCCCGCATCCCGGTCCCGGCGTTGGTCGGGCAGGCCGTGGCGAACCCGCGTTTCTCGTGAAACGCGTACTCTAGACGCGACTCCAAGAGGTCGTCGACCTTGTTGGCCAGTTCCAACGCCTCCGCCAATTGGAGCCCTGGGTAGAGGCACTGGATGCGCAGGTGGTCCTCCTCGTTGATCATGATGCTCACGGCTTCGCCGGCCCCGACCACGACCGCGCCCCGGTCGGTCCGGGCGAGGTTGGGGCTGATGAGGTGCTTCTCCACCAGGATGTGCCGGTCGAGCGGCGACAGCTCGGCCATGCGTATCAACTGCCAGGTGTTGAGGACAAGCTTCCCGGCCGCGGGGGACCGGAAGGCCGCCCCGACCATGTCGATGACCTGGTCGGCCTGCTCGTCCGTCATCAGGTGGGGGAAGGGGATGCCCTCAAGGTTGCGAGCCAGCCGGACCCGGCTGGAGATGACGGTGTCGGACTCGGGCCCCGGGCTCTCCATCCACTGGCTCAGGGCTCTTTCCGTCAGGTCCGAACCTCGACCCACGTTCTCCTCACTCCACTTCCTTCTCTCGCTTCTTGATCTGGTCCCGGAGCTTAGCCGCGGTCTCGAAATCCTCGGCCTGAACGGCCCTGGCCATCCGCTCCCGCAGCTCCCGCAGTTCCTGCCGCACTCTGAACACCCCGCCCGTGCGCTTCGGCACCTTGCCGACGTGCTCTGCGGAACCGTGGATGCGCTTGAGCATCGGCTCGAGTCTCTCCCCCAGCTGTTCGTAGCACTTGGAGCAGCCCAACTTCCCCGTCTGGGCAAACTCCTTGTAGGTCAGCCCGCAGTTGTCGCAAGTCAGCGTGGCCAGAGCTTGCGGCGCCGACCTGGCCTGGGCTTGCTGGAGGAGGCTGGCTAGGAACGACTGAAGCGGCAGCTGGGGCTCGACGAAGAAATCGAACTCGCCCTTCTCCCGAGCGCACTGCTCGCACAGATCCATCTCTGTCTTCCGCCCGTCGACTATCCTGGTCACATGAATGGTAGCCGCGCGCTGGCGGCACTCCTGGCAGAGCACGACGCCCACCTCCTAGGTCATGAGCCCTGAAAGCATGGCCTGCATGAGACGGCCCCGCAGAGCGCGGTCGTCCTCGTCCGGCAAACCCGCATAACGCGAGTCCAGCGCCGCTTCCATCAATCGCGCCTCCCTTGATGTGGTCACGCCCCGGCTCTCGAGGAACCGGACAAGATGCACGGCTTGGGTGGGAGTGAGCCCGCGCGCGGCCTGGCGATAGATGTGAGTGAACATGTCGGACTGGCTAGTGAAATTGACCTGCACAATCAGAATGTGGCCCCCTCCACCTCTACGGCTCCGGATGACGAAACCTCGCTCCGGGGTGAAGCGGGTCTCCAACACGTAGTTTATCTGAGAGGGAGCGCAGCGAAACCTGTCAGCCAGTTGGCGCCGGCTGACCGCGAGCTCCGCGCTGTCAGCGTTGTCGACGAGCCTGAGGAGGTAAGCTTCTATGATGTCGGCAAGAGTAAGGGGCAACACCGCTCACCTTCCATGATAGGTGATCCGCGTACAGGCCTCCGGAGGGGCCGGTCGCTGGTCTGACCTTGACTGACCTTGACCATTATATCCAGATCGCCTCGGGTTGGCAACATCTGTTCGAGACCCCGCCAACGTCCTGGGCTACCGGGTCCGGCCGGCACGTGCTTGCGTCTGCCGCGCCGGCGCGCTAGAATGGGCACACTACCGCGCCGGCC
>QZJP01000080.1 GCA_003599345.1 Bacillota bacterium
CGGGTTGCTCGAGCACACGCTCTCCGTGGCCCGCCTGTGCCTCCAGGTCGCCGCTCTCTACCCGTCCCTCGACGGCGACCTCCTGCTTGCGGGAGCCCTGCTCCACGACATCGGTAAGACTCGAGAACTGGCGTGGACCCTGCGCTTCGACTACACCGACGAGGGCCGGCTGCTCGGGCACATCGCTCTCGGGGCCGAGATGGCCGTCGAGCGAGCCAGGGACATCAAGGACTTCCCCCCGGAGGCTCTTCTCCGGCTGAGGCATATGATTCTCAGCCATCACGGCCAGTACGAGTGGGGATCCCCCAAGCGCCCGAAGACGCCGGAGGCTCTGGCCTTGCACTTCGCCGACGACCTGGACGGGAAGATGAACACCCTGAGTAGCTTCCTACGCGATGCGGAGGAACGTGACCCCGATTCCCACTGGACCCCCTATCACCGCACCCTCGACCGGTATCTGTTCAAGGGAAGCCGAGGGCGGCGGGGGGAAGAGGACTAGACCATGCGCGTCCTCGGCGGACAGGCCAGGGGGAGGCGCCTCAAGTCGGTTCCCGGAGCGGGCACGCGACCTCCTCTTGCCCGGGTGCGGCAGGCCCTGTTCAACGTCCTGCAACCGGTGGTCCCCGGAGCCCGCTGGCTCGACCTCTTCGCGGGTACGGGGAGCTACGCCATAGAAGCGCTCAGCCGTGGAGCCGACGAGGCTGTCCTCGTTGAACTCGACCCCCGGGCGGTCGGAGTCATCAAGGAGAACCTCACCCAGACCGGCCTCGCTCACAAGGCGACGGTGATCAGGGGGGACGTCCTCCGCGAACTGCCCAGACTGGCCTCGCAGGGGAGGCGCTTCGACGTGATAGGCGTGGCCCCCCCCTATTTTCGCGGCCTGGCACCAAGGGTTCTGGCTGCGCTTGATGAAACGCTCGTTTTGGAGGATGACGGGCTGGTGTTCGTGCAGAGGCACGTGAACGAGGATTTGCCCGCTCGAACGAAGAGCCTGAGCCTTATCCGGGATTACCGGTACGGGCAGACCATTCTGTCCGTATACCGGCCGGGGCCGGCCCCGGACAGAGATGAACAGCCGGCGCTCGCTGGCCGTGGCGGCCGGATTCGGACCACGCCGCCGCGCGGGAGAGGGGAAAGAGCCAGTGAAGGAGTGGAAGAAGGCCGCCGAAGACATCCTGTCTTCGGGTGATAGACCCCTCAAGATATTCCTCCTGGGGGCTCTAGACACCGGGAAGACCACGCTGGCCGCGTTCCTGGCCAACTTGGCTTCCGCCGCGGGGCTGAAGACGGCGGTCGTTGACGCCGACCTCGGCCAGTCCGAGATCGGGCCGCCGGGGTGTGTCGGGCTCGGTCTGGTGGATGGACCCGTGGAGCGACTCAGGGACATCCGCCCGGTGTACTCCTATTTCGTCGGGTCCAACTCGCCTGAGCTCCTCAGCTTCACGACGGTCACGGCCGCCAAGACCACTCTGGACCGGGCCCTTCTCTACGGGGCTGAGGTCGTCATCATCGACACGACAGGACTCGTCTGGGGCCGCACCGCCCGTTTCCTCAAGAGCACCAAGATCGAACTACTGGCTCCGACGCACCTCGTGGCTCTGGAGCGAGCCCTCGACCTCGAGCACCTTCTCAGGCCGTGGGATCTCCTGGGCAGCCCGGGAATGCGCGTCGTCCGCGTGCCCGTCTCGCCGAAAGCCACGGACAGGAGCCGCCACGACCGCCGGGCGCACCGGGAGAAGGTCTACCGGCAGTACTTCGCCGGCTCCTCCGGCCGTGAGGTCGACTTCTCCAAGGTCGCCCTGTTCCGCACGACCTACCTGACGGGGCGGTCAATGGATGCGGCTCAGGCGGAACCCCTGGCCCGCGACCTCCGCTGTGACGTGGCTCACGCCGAGTGGCTCCCCGACGGGATGTTCGTCGTCGCCGACGGGTACTTCGACCTTGACGGGCTCGACCGCATCAAGGAGCGTGAGGGTGTGCCGGAAGTGTTCCTGACCAAGGCTGAGAAGTTCGAGAACCTTCTCTGCGGCCTTGTGGACAGAGACGGCATCCTCCTTGGCGTCGGCGTTCTCGGTTCGGTCGATTTCCGCCGCCGCAAGGGCGTCGTGGTGACTCCCCTCGACGATAGCGCCATGGCCCGCGTGGCAGGTATACACCTGGGCATTCTCAAGGTCTCCCCCAGCGGTGAAGAAGGCGGGAAGATCCACCCGAACGACATCTAGGGCCGGTGAAGGGTCGCCCCGAGGGCGACGTGTCTTTCTTTTCGGCCCGAACCTCGACCACTACGTGACCGGGGCGGAGCAAATGGCGGCCGATTCGGTGGCCTGCCTCTTTTGGCTTCGCCGGCGGCGGGAGATTGACTCGAGGCGCCTCTTCGTCCTTGGTTTCAGCCTGGGCGGAATCGTCGCGTCCCTGTTGATGGGACTGACGGCCGGTGAGCGCCTCCACCTACGCCGGGCGGGTAAGGGGACTGCCGGTGGCCGGTGGGCGACAGTGGAAGGATTGCGGTCACGTGCCGCCGGTGTGGGGCACCGCCCGGGAGGTTCTCAACTTCCTTCGCGAGAAACTAGGGACAGGCGTCGCCACCAAGGAGGTCCAGGCTGAGCCCGATGACCGGTGCCAGGACGTGCTTCGGCCGAGCCCCGCTGGACTCGCGATACCCTCTGGTTGGCTCCTATCTCAATGACTTCTCCCACGTCTCCCACCTTTTCGACTACGACCCCCACGACCCGGCGTCGTACGGCCAGAGGCTGGTCGAGCTCTCGGAACACGACTGGGAGCGCGAAGGACTCGCGGGTCATCTCGAGGCCTACAACCGTTCTCTAGGGGCCCCGCCCGCCACCCTGGACGCGGCGCGGCGCTTGGCCAAGCCCGGTTCGGTCGTCGTTATCGGGGGACAACAGCCCGGCGTCCTCACGGGGCCCCTCTACACGTTCTGGAAGTCTCTCGCCGTGGTCGAATTGGCCGGCGTGCTAAGCCTGCGCCTCGGCCCCGGCGTCGACGTCGTGCCTGTCTTCTGGATTGGGGCCGAGGATCACGACCTTCACGAGGTGGCCCGGTTCCACGTTCTCACCCCGGAAGGGGAGATCTCGGACGTCCTCTACGACCCCGCCGGCCCTTCGGGCGAGGCCTATCCCGAGCGGGCATCCGTGGGTCACCTCCCGGCCGGGGCCGCCGCTCAGGCCTTCTTGGACCGGCTGGCCCCTCTTCTGTGGCAGACGGAGTTCACACCGGGCGTCGCCGATTTCCTCCGCCGGGCCGCCGCCGAGTCCCGGAACCTCGGTGAATGGTTCGGACGGCTGCTCCTCCATCTCTTCGGGCACCTGGGTCTGGTAGTGGCCAACCCGCTCGAGCCCGAGTTGAGGGCCTTGGAAGGCCCCGCCTTCGAGGCTATGGTGCGCGACAACGCCGCCATCAGCGAGGCCTTCGAGCGTGGGCGTGAGTCTGTCAGGGAACTCGGCCTCACGCCGCAAGTGGACAAGGACCCGGACGCGGCCAACCTCTACCTCTACGACGGGATCGAGCGCCTACCGCTCTACAGAGGGGTGACGGGGGACGGGGAGCCGGTGTTCCTCGCCGGCCCCCGCGGTGACTCCCCGGGACCCCGCGTCCTGTCCCAGGACGAACTGCTGGGAATTGCCCGCCGGGAGCCCGGGAGGCTCAGCACCAACGTCGTTCTGAGGCCCCTGGCCCAGGACAGCGTGTTTCCGGTCCTGGCCTACGTCGGCGGGCCCGGTGAGATCAGCTACTTCGCCCTCTACAAGGGTATCTACCGGCTCGCCGGCCGGAAGCTGCCGGTGATCTACCCGAGGCCGGGTGTCACCCTGGTCGAACCCGCCGTTGAGCGGCACCTCTCCAGGTGCGGCCTCGACGCCGAAAAGGCTCTGGACCCGGCGGTCCTGCGGGCCGCCAAAGCTGCGTACCTGGAGGAGGCAGACCCGGTCGGCATCGACGCCCTGTTCGCAAAGCTAGAGGGCCTGACCGAGTCCGCCTATGCCGAGGTCTTCGACTCCATGGCCGCCGTCGACCCTTCCCTGCCCGAACTGGCCCGCAAGAACCTGGGCCGCGTCACCGGGGAGATGGAGTGGCTCCGGAAGAAAGCCTGGCAACAGCACAGGCAGAACTGCCGGGACGCCGTCCGCCGTTTCGAGGCCATCGAGAACTCGTTTAGGCCGAGGGGCGACTTCCAGGAGCGGGTCTACAACATCTTCCCCTACCTCTGCAAGTACGGCCCCGACCTTGCCCCGGCCCTCGCCCAGGCGCCCATCGTCCCGCCGGACGGAACGCCGGCTCCGGGTCACTGCTTCATCCGCATCTAGGTACGGCCCGACCCCGCCGCACCGCGCGCCACCGGCCGCCCATTCCCCGGCCCGCGGGAACCCCATGCCTCGTCTGGCATATCCTGAGAAGAGAGAGCACGCGGTCCGCCCGAGGTGCCGAAAGGGGGTGTCCCATCCGTGAAGGGCAGGTCCGAGGAGCAATACGTCCACGGCGAACTGGTCGCCGTGTTCAGAAACGACGACCATAGGCCGGTCCACTGGTACCAGAGGCCGGGGATGTGCCGCAAACTCCGAGGCTCCCAGGTTTTCCTGGACCCTCGTCACCGCACCTCCGCCACCATCGACGGTAAGGGGAACGTCATCGGGGTGTCTCGACCCCCCAAGGACGAGTGACATTAGGGGGCGGCGGTCGCGGCTGTTGCGCGGTGGCCGCCCGCCGCCGCTATCTCCCGGAGTAGCCGCCTATCGGGGCCGGGCATCCCGCGGTAGCAAGGAGTAGCAGGGCTTTTGGCGCCCCGCATAGAAGCGTCCTCCACCGGCCCGCCTCCCGCCTCGCGCGCCGTCTGACACCACCCTGCACTAGGAGGTACCACCGTGCTTGACATTCTCATCCGCGGCGGTCTTATCGTTGACGGCACCGGGAACACCCCGTACCCTGGAGACCTGGCCATCTCGTCGGGTCGCGTGGCAGGGGCCGGCCGGCTGGAAGGAGCCGAGGCGGCCACCGTCATCGACGCCTCGGGCCTGGCCGTGGCTCCCGGCTTCATCGACGTGCACTCCCACTCCGACTTGTCCCTCCCGAGCCACCCGCGGGCGACGAGTTCCCTGGCGCAGGGCATAACCACGGAAGTCGCCGGCAGTTGCGGGTGGTCGCTGGCCCCGGTGAAGGCGGAGACCGCTCGCTCCGTTCTCAAGGAACTCACGGAGGGCCTGACGGGTTCGGTCCCTCCCGGACTGGCCGTCCAGGACGAGAAGGACCCGCACCCGCGCCGTGCGGCCGACGAGCCCGGCCAGGGCAAGAACGGTCTCGCGTGGTACTCGTTCGGCGACTACCTCACCTGGCTCGAGAACAGAGGGCTCGGGGTCAACCTCTATCCCGTGGTGGGGCAGAGCCTCATCAGGGCCCACGTTGTCGGCACGGACCAGCGGAGGGCCGGCCCAGGCGAGCTTGCGGCGATGAAGGCCCTCCTCGAAGCGTGCCTCGAAGAGGGAGCCCGGGGGATGTCCACCGGCAGGGGGTACAGCCCGGGGCGTCACGCTCCAACCGAGGAAATAATCGAGCTGTGCCGCGTCGTTGCCGGGCGGGGAGGCATCTACACCACTCACATCAAGGACGAGTCGGGCGGCCTGGTTGAGTCAGTCGAGGAAGCCATCCGCATAGGCCGGGAGAGCGGAGTCAAGGTCGAGGTCTCACACCACAAGGCCGTCGGGCGGTCGAACTTCGGCAAGGTCAGGGAGACCCTCGCGATGATGGAGGAAGCCCGCCGGTCGGGAGTCGACATCACGTGTGACGCCTATCCTTACGCCTTCGCTCAGGTCTTCTCGCTCCTCGGCGAGGTGCCCGGCGTGAGGCCCGACCAGACCCCCGAGGAGATCGAGAAGCTCCTCGTTGACCACGCCTTCAGAGAGAAGGTCACGGGCGAGTTGGTCAAGGCCGCCGAGCGCGAAGGCGGCAGTCTTCCGGGCGTTTTCTCCCGGCCCGAGCACATCATGATGGTGTCCGTGGGGCGGGATCATTCCCTGGAAGGCCAGGACCTTGGCACGGTCTTCGGCGAGGTGCTGAGTGGCGCCCGGCAGCCCGGGACAGCCGGGCCGGACGCGGGCGGCGACCCCGCCCACAAGAGGCCGGCCGCCCCGGACCCGGCTCTCATACGGCGCATTGTCGACGTGGGTCTCGACCTCTTGCTGGCCCAGGATCTCCACGTCAATCTGGCCGCGATCATGTCCGAGGAGGACGTCGAGACCGTTCTGGCTCATCCCGAGACCCTGGTCGGAACCGACGCGTTCGCGCTCGACCGGAACCTCGGTTCCCGGACGCCGATACATCCGAGGCACTATGGCACCTTCCCCCGCATCGTCGGCTACTACCGCCGAGAGCGACGCCTCGCGGACCTGGCTACGATGGTCCGGAAGGTCACCGGGCTGCCGTCTAGGAAGCTCGGGCTTTCGGACCGGGGCACCCTGGCCAGGGGCAACTGGGCCGACGTCGTGGTCTTCGACCCGGACACTCTCGCCGACCGCGCGACCGCGAAGGAGCCTTATCTCGAACCCACCGGAGTAAAATGGGTAGTCGTGAACGGGCGCGTGGCCCTCGAGAACGGGAAGGCTTCCGGCACGATGGCCGGCATGGTCCTGCGCCGGTAGGTCCGCCTCCGCCGCCGCGCGGGAGGTATCACCGCGAGCGGCGCGAAAAGGCACGCTCGGCGGGGGCCGAACCCGAGGCCAGTCCGCGTCGCCGGAGGTGGCGCCGATCAGTTCCTTTGCCGTCCGCCGCCGAGTGACCGTCCTGATGGGCGTCATCGTCGTCCTTCTCCTGGGAGCCGTGTCCTTCGGCCGCATCAAGATAGATCTCTTCCCGCGCTTCAACTTCCCCGCCGCCGGGGTCGTGACCGAATACCCCGGGGCCGCCCCGTCCGAGGTCGAGAGCCTGGTCACCCGGACTGTCGAGGAAGTGATGGGCCAGGTCGCCAGGGTCAGTAGCATCCGCTCCGTCTCCCTTGAGGAGCGCTCCGTTGTCGTTGTCGAGTTCGAGTGGGGCACCGACATGGACTACGCCACCCTGCAGATGAGGGAGAAGCTGGACCTGGCCAGCTCGTTCTTCCCGGCCGAAGCCAAACGCCCCGTCGTGGCCGCCTTCGACCCGTCCTCCCTACCCGTCATGTTCGTGGCCATCACGGGCGGGGAGGCCAACGCGGAGGAAGAGCCGGGCGCGGACCCGCTGGTGACACTCACGCGGCTGGGAACCGACACTGTCAAACGGCGCCTTGAACGGGTGGAGGGCGTAGCGTCGGTATCCGTGATCGGCGGGACCGACGAGGAGGTCCTCATCGCGGTGGACAGGGACCGCCTCGCCGCGGCGGGCGTGAGCTGGTTTCAGCTTACTCAAGCCGTCGCCGGCGCGAGCCTCAACCTCCCCGGGGGCGAGATCAACGAGTCCGGCCAGGATTTCCTTGTCCGTTCGCTCGGGGAGATCGACGACATCTCCACGCTCGAGGAGCTGACCATAGGGGCCCGGTCCGTCACCGTCCCGGCCCCTCTCGGGCCGCGGACCGTCACCGCTGCTGTCCTCCTCCGGGACGTGGCCCGCATCTCGGTCCTCCCCAGGGACCCGGAGGACCTTTCCCGGCTCGGCGGGGAGCGGAGCGTCATCCTAGCCGTTCAGAAGGCCTCGGACGCCAATACCGTGGCGGTTTCCCGCGGGGTCCGCGAGGAGATAGAGGGCCTCGAGGGCGACCTCCCGGCCGGGACCCGCGTCGAGATAACCATGGACCAGGCCGACTTCATCGGGAAGGCGGTCGGCTTCATAGGCGACAACGCCCTGCAAGGGGCTCTCCTGGCCGTTCTTGTGCTCCTCCTGTTCCTCCGCGAGATCCGGAGCGTCATCGTCATCGGGTTGGCCATACCCGTCTCCGTCGTGTCGACCTTCGTCCTCATGTTCTTCAGCGACATGACCCTGAACCTGATGACTGTCGGGGGTCTGGCCCTGGGGGTCGGGATGCTGGTCGACAACTCCATCGTCGTCCTCGAGAACATCTTCCGGCACATGGAGGACGGCGAGGAGGCCGTCAAGGCGGCGGTGAGCGGAACGGCCGAGGTCGTCACCGCGGTGAGCGCCTCCACTCTGACAACCATCGTGGTCTTCCTGCCGGTCGTCTTCGTCGGGGGCGTCGCCGGTACGCTCTTCAAGGAGCTGTCGATAACCGTCACCTTCTCGCTCCTGTCCTCCCTTGCCGTCGCCGTCACCTTCGTCCCCATGGCCGCCGCCACGCTGTTCTCGCTGGGAAGGCTGAGATCCCGGCGCGCGGAACGAGCGGGTCTGGGCGTCTACGCGCGCCTGGTCCGGGGAGCCCTCCGGCTGAGGCTCCTTGTGGTCTTGGCGGCTCTCGGCGCCTTGGCCCTCGCTCTCCCGCTAGTGCCGGACATCGGCGCGGAATTCGTCCCCTCCATGGACCGTGGGGAGATCGCCGTCAGCGTCACCCTTCCGGCCGGCACCGACCTGGATACGACCGACAAGACCGTGGCCCGCGTGGAAGCCATCGTGTCCGAGGTCCCGGAGGCCCGGTTCGTGACGGCCACCGTCGGTTCGTCGGGAGGCTTGCGGCTCGATGTCGCCGGCGTCCTCGGGGGCGGTTCGAACATCGGATCGGTCGGCCTCAAACTCATCGACCGGGAGGACAGGGACCGGAGCGCCGAGGAGGTGGCCAGGGCGCTCAAGGACCGGCTGTTCATGGTCCAGACAGCCGACGTGACCGTCGAGTCCCTCGGGTCGTTCATGAGCATGGCCGGCATTCGCCCCATCGAGATCGTCATCAGCGGGGACGACCCGACCGTTCTGGCCGACCTGGCCGCCAGGGTGCACTCCATCGTGTCCGGCACGGACGGAACGGTGAACGTCGACCGGGGGGACATCGAAGCCAGGCCGGAACTGCACATCCGCTACGACCGTTCGAAGTTGGCCGCTCTGGGCCTCCACCCCGCTCTGGTGGCCACCTCGGTCCGGAGTGCCATCGAGGGTCAGATGGTGGGTACGATGCGCCACGGGGACCAAAGCCTCGACGTCATCCTACGCTACGCCGAGACTTACCGGCGCGGCCTGGCCGACATCGAGGGTTTCGTGGTCGCCTCGCCAGGGGGTCAGGCCATACCTCTCAGCCAGGTGGCGGAGGTGACCCGGGCGGAAGGGCCGTCGGTCATCCAGCGCGAGGGCGGCAGGCGCATCCAGGTGGTCAGCGCCGGCGTGGAGGACCGCGACCTCGCGTCGGTGACGGCCGACATCCGGGAAGATCTCGAGGGCATGAGTTTCCCGGAAGGCTACGGCTACGAGATAGAGGGGGAGCACAGGGAGATGGAGGAGGCCTTCTCCGGCCTCAGTTTCGCCCTGCTTCTGTCCGTCGTCCTCGTCTATATGGTGATGGCTTCGCAATTCGAGTCCCTCATCCAGCCCTTTGTCATCATGCTCACGATACCGCTGGCCGTGGTCGGAGTCCTGGTGGCCCTGCGCCTGACCGGGCTGACCCTCTCCGTCCCGTCCTTCATCGGCATCATCATGCTGGCCGGCATTGTCGTGAATAACGCCATCGTCCTCTTGGATTTCGTCGGCCAGCTCCGGGGCAAGGGGCTCGCCCGGAACGAGGCCGTTCTCACCGCGGCCCGCTACCGGCTGAGGCCCATCCTGATGACCACCACCACCACGGTCCTGGGCCTAGGCCCCATGGCTTTCGCCACCCTGGAAGGGTCGGAACTGGCCAGGTCCCTCTCGGTGACCGTGATCGGCGGACTGACATCGTCCACACTCCTGACCCTGGTGGTCATACCCGTGGTCTACACCCTTGTCGACGACGCGGTCGTCTTCCTGACGAGCGCGCTGACCGGCCGCGGACTCCGGCCGGGCCTTCCCGCCGCTCCGCGCTCCGCCCCGCCGCCCGGCGCCAATCTCCTGAGTTAGCCAAGGCAGGAGACTCCCGGTTGAAGCCGAACTGACCTTCCACAATGATTCTGGCAGCTTAGGGAGGTTTTCCGATTGGCCGAGACGGCCCGGCATCTGGGGACGAGGTCCAAGCATCTGCTCCTGACCCTGCTGCAGAAGGACGGCCCGGTAGTCATAGCCACCCTGGCCCGCCAGTTCGGGGTGAGCCCTCGCTCCATCCGCTACGACCTCGACGAGATAGAAGAGTGGCTTGGGGCCGGTCCGGTCAAGCTGCGGCGCCGGCCGCGGGTAGGCATCTGGGTGGAGGGCGCCCCCGAGGACTTCGTCTCCACCCGGGAGACGTTGGGGATGGTCGAGGATTACAGGCCCATCCTGTCTCCCGAGCAGCGCCGCAACATCATCGTGGCCCGCCTGCTCCAGCGGGACGAACCGGTCACCAGCCACGCCCTGGCCGATGAACTCGACGTGTCGCGCACCACCGTGTTCGCCGACCTCGATAACGTCCAGGAATGGCTGGGACGGCGCGGCCTGACTCTCGTCCGCCGCTCCAACTACGGGCTGCGCGTCGTCGGGGAGGAGTCGGCGTGGCGCCAGGCGGTGTCCGACGTCCTGAACGAGTTCGCCGAGTCGGGAGAACTCGGCCAGCTTCTCATGCAAGTGGGCGTGTGGGAGGGCGCGGGGGCCGAGGACTCTCCTTCGCTGCGGGCCCATCCGCATCTCCTGGCCCTCATGGGAGACGTGGACCTGGGTAAGGTAGAGGCCATCGTGAGGTGGGCCGAAAGTGCGTCGGGAGTGGAGTTCACCACGGGCTCGTACTCGTCCCTGGTCTTTCACATCGCCATAGCCGTGGAACGGTTGAACCATGGCAAGCAGGTGGAACTTACCCGCGACCGTCTCGCCGCCTTGCAGTCGCATCCCGAGTACAGGCTGGCCCAACAGGTGGCCGTGAGAATCGCCGATGCGTTCGACGTCAAGGTGCCACCCTCGGAAGTGGGCAATCTGTGCCTGCATTTCATCGGAGCCAGGGTCCGCGGGCTCGCCCCGGTCGAGGCGGCGGAGAGCCCGGAGATGTTCCCCCGCTTCGACGTGGAAGCGTCGGCTGTCGCCAGGGAGCTACTGCGACAGGCCGAGACGCACCTCGGCTTTCCCCTGCTCACGGTCGAGGGGTTGCACGAGGGTCTCGCCCTGCACCTGAGACCTTCTCTCGGGCGCCTGCGCTTCGGGCTGCCCGTGACCAACCCGCTGCTCGACGAGGTACGGGCGTCCTACCCGCGCATCTACGCCGCCGGCGAGAAAGTGGCGGCCTCCGTGGAGCCCATCGTGGGCCTCCGTTTCCCGCCGGAGGAAATCGGCCACATAACCATGCACCTCGCCGCGGCCATTCTCAGGCGCCGCCAGGTCACCGCGGGTAAACGGCGGGTGGTCGTCGCCTCCACCGGGGATGTCGGGACCGACAGGATGCTCGGTGCGAGGCTCGCCAACGAGTTCCTCGAGATCGACGTGATCGCCACCTCCTCGGTCCACGGCATCAGATCGACGCTCAAGCGGGTGACCCCGGACTTCATCGTCAGCACGTCCGACATGCCCGGCATCGGGGTCGACGTCATCGTGGTCGCGCCACTCCTGACGGACGAGGACGTCGTCCGGGTCAGGTCCTACCTCGACCGAACGTTCCGCCCGACCGAGGAGCGACTGCTGGCCGAGGCGTCCGCTCCCCCCTCGCCCTAGGGAGGCTCCCTAGCGAGATATCGGGCCCCTCAGGAGCTCACCAAGACCCGCCGCGGTCTTTCACACCGGGACCCACGGCTGAGTAAGCTGTCTATGTCCGCCCGGCTGGAAACGCAGGTTCAAACTGGCATGACGGGCGGTGTCGGGGTGGGCTCCCGTGAACGGTGGGTTGGGGAAGCTAGGCCGGTATTTCGACTTGAACAGCGTCCCGGACGCTTCCGGGAGAAGCGACCTCGCGGCTCTCGGCGCCGGTTGCCGTCCAGTTTCCGCCGGCCGTGGCGAGGGCTCGACTCGCACCTCCGGCGGGGAGACTCCCGGGGTGGGCGGGGAAGCCCTCGCTCCCGGCGGCGAGTGCCCGCCCGTGAAAACACTCCTCCACTACCTTGCCGTCGCGCTGGGAGTCCTGGCCAAGTACTTCATCCGGGCGGTCGGGGAGGACGGCGCGCTCAGCTGGCTCACGGTCGCCTCGTCCTTCGTCATCTCCGCCGTGATGTTTCCCTACGTGTACAAGAAGGTCTGCGACCGGAGGGCACGTGGGGTCGTGCCCTACTTCGTCTCTCTCCAGCACGGCTTCTTCTTCCAGACAGTCCTCGAGCAGGTGGCCGACGTCCTGTAGCCTGTATCCGGTCCGTGGTGGGAACAACGGGGACCGGTGCCATGACGGAGCCACGGGGACCGGCGCCGGGCCGGGACCGGACTGACCGCACTCCGGAAGGAATATACAGGGGTCGGTCAGAAAGTACCGAGGTGTCTGGTCCCGGACTCGCTTCCCAAGACCGAAGTCATAGCACTAGACCACCATCCCGGGGCCGAGTCAGCCCAAAAGGACCGGCCCGTTTTGTTTGGGCCCTCTCAACCTACCGATTGGTAGAAGGACAGCCGGATAGGCCCTGGCCCGGCCGGTCTCGACCGGCCTCGGGCCGCGCACGGCAAGGGAGGTGCTGGCTAGAGAACATCGAGGGCGTGAAGTTCCCACACTCAAGATGAGGAGGCTTTGATTTGCGACCCGTCTACATGGTCTCGGGCGGCATGACCAAGTTCTCCAAAGCCAGCCCGAACAAGGACTTCCGCTACATGGTCAAAGAGGCCTTCGACTACGCCATGAACGACATCCCGGCCCTCAACCTCGACGTCATCGACGGCTCTGTCGCCTCCTACTTCTCCGACCACTTCACCCGCCAGTTGATGGCCGGCATCATGGTCCAGGACTACCTCGGCCTCTGCCCCAAACCGTCCCGGAGGCACGAGGGGGGAGGCGCCACCGGGGGTCTGTGCTTCCAGGCGGCCTACGACGAGATCGCCTCGGGACGCATGGACGTATGCGTGGCCTACGGTTTCGAGACGATGTCTCACGTGAACACCTGGAAGGGCAACGAGTTCATCGCCCTGGCCTCGGACACGAACTTCGACTATCCCGTCGGCGGGTTCTACACCGGCTACTACGCCATGATGGTCCGCCGGCACATGCACGAGTTCGGGACGACCGTCGAGCAGATGGCCCTAGTCTCAATCAAGAATCATGGCAACGCCATCCACAACCCGTGGTCCCAGTTCCCGATGAAGCTGACCGTGCAGGACGTCAGGAACGCCGAAATGGTGGCTGAACCGCTGACGCGCCTTGACATCTGCGTCATGTCCGACGGTGCGGCCGCCTGCATCCTCTGCTCGGAGAAGGCTCTCGAGAAGTACAAGTTCACCGACAAGCCGGTGAAGGTCACTGGCGTCGGTTGCGGCACCGACTCGATGCGCCTGGCCGACAGGCCTCATGGCAAGGTCATCCTCCTGCCGCACGAGACGGAGGCCGACTACAGGGGCCTCAAGTACCCGGGGGTTCACTCCTTCCGTGGCGGGCGCATGGCGGCCAAGCTCGCCTACGAGATGGCCGGCATCACGAACCCGCTCGAGGAACTCGACTTCGTGGAGCTCCACGACGCCTACACGTCCTCAGAGATACAGACGTACGAGGACCTGGGCCTGTGCAAGTACGGTGAGGGCGGCAAGTTCATAGAGGACGGCCACTCGACCACTAGCGGGAAGATGCCGGTCAACCCGTCCGGCGGTCTTCTGGCTTGCGGTCACCCCGTAGGGGCCACCGGTCTCATGCAGGCCGTGTTCGCGTTCTGGCAGCTTCAGGGGACCGTGGCCAAGCACTGCGGCGGCGACGGCTTCCTCCAGCTCGCTAGCCCGAGGCGCGGTCTCATCCACAGCCACGCCGGGACAGGCACCTACATCACCTGCACCGTCCTCGAGAGGGGGTTTTGACCATGACCCTACCCAGCGAGAAGGACGGGCTCGACCCGAACTTCAAGTTCCCGGA
>QZJP01000011.1 GCA_003599345.1 Bacillota bacterium
CGGTCGCGTGGCCCGGAAAGGGCCGACAGTTTACTGCGGCTCACTCGGGCCGTGCCAGGGGGCCCAGCCTGAGGTCCGCACGCCCGACCGGACGGAGATACTAGCTTACCTTGCTCCCGCGGTCCGTCGTAGTGTTGAGCACATGAGTGAGGATCTCTGGTCCCGGGCCGAGGAGATCAGGCTCAGGCGGGAGCGCCCCCTCTCCGTGGTCACGGCCACCGGCGACGTCTGGCTCTCGCCGCGGGGCCTCCCGGCCCAGGACCACGGCTCGGCCTACTGGGTCACGGCCGAGGACACGCGCAAGACGTTGAGCCTGGTGAGCCAGGGCTCGGTCTACGCCCTTGAGGAGGAGTTCAGGAACGGGTTTGTGACAGTGCCGGGGGGGCACCGGGTCGGGCTGGTCGGCCGGGCCTTGCTCGAGGCCGGCCGCCTGAGGACGATCACTCACGTGGCCGGGTTGAGCTTCCGCCTGTCGCGGGAGGTCAGGGGAGCGGCCGGGCCCGTACTCGGGGTGGTGGTCGCTCCCGGCGGCGGGCCCCGGAGCACCCTGGTCATCTCGCCGCCCGGTTGTGGGAAGACGACGTTCCTTAGAGACCTCGTCCGGCTTCTGAGCGACGGATCCCCCGACGCGGGATTCCGCGGGTTCAGGGTTGGGCTCGTTGATGAGCGCTCGGAAATCGCGGCCTGCTACGAAGGCGTGCCCCAGAGGGACGTGGGTCTCAGGACCGACGTCCTCGACGCGTGCCCGAAGGCCGAGGGAGTGCTCCTCCTCCTCCGGGCAATGTCCCCCGAGGTCATCGCCGCGGACGAAATAGGGCGGCCGGAGGACGCGACGGCCCTCACCGAAGCGGCGAGTGCCGGGGCCGCGGTCCTCGCCACGGCGCACGGGTCGTCAGTGCGCGACCTGGCGTCACGGCCCATGCTGGCAGGATTGCTCAGGTCGGGGCTGTTCGAGGTCTGCGTGGTCCTGAGCCGTCGTAACGGCCCGGGGACCGTCGAGAGTGTCACGACGGGGAGAGGCCCGGGACATGCTTAAGACCGTCGGCTTCATGGCCATAGTGGCCGCCTCCTCGCTGGCGGGGAACCTGGTCGCTTCAAGCCTCGGGGCCAGAGTCCGGCAGCTGGGACAACTCAGAGTCGGCCTTCACCTCCTCGAAAGCGAGGTCAGCTACGCTCTGGGGGCCCTGCCCGGGGCTCTCGGCCGGGTGGCCGGGGCTGTCGCGCCGCCGGTCGACGTGCTGTTCGCCCGGACTGCCGCCTACCTCGGGTCCGGAACCGGCATGTCCGCGGGTGAGGCCTGGAAGACGGCGGCGCGGGACGTCTTCCCCGGCACCGCCCTCGAGGCGGGCGACATGGACGTGGTCCTGACCCTGGCATCCCACCTCGGGCTCACTGACCGAGATGACCAGGTGCGCCATCTCCGACTCGCCGGTGAGCGGCTTGCCGTCAAGGAAGACGAGGCTCGCGGGGAGCAGCGGTCGCTCGAGAGGATGTGGCGCTATCTAGGGGTTCTCGGCGGATTGGCCCTGGGTATCGTGTTCCTCTGATTCGGAGGTGGCCGGGGGATGAGCATCAACGTGGTTTTTCAGATAGCCGCTATCGGGGTCATCGTGTCCTTCCTCGTCATCGTGCTGCGCCAGTCCCAGAAAGACGAGTGGGCCCAGATGGTGAGCCTGGCTGGTGCGGCCTTGGCTCTCGGCATCGTCCTCAAGCTCGTGTTTGATTTGTTCCAGACAGTGAAGACCATGTTTCAGCTCTACTAGAAGCGCGTGTCCGGTCCCGCCCCACAAGACGGGTAAGACGGGCGGGGAATTGACCGGGACCGTAGCCGGGGTGAGCGTGCCTTGGAGATAGCGCAGGTCGTCGGCCTGGCCATCGTCGCCGTCGTCCTGCTCCTGTTCATAAGACCCCAACGTCCCGAGATGGCCGTGCTCTTGAGCCTGGTCGTCGGGGTTGCGATCTTCTTCATGGTGGTGCAACGGCTCGAGGCCGTTATCGACTTCCTGCGGGACTTGGCCGGGCGCGCGAGGGTGGACAGCCTCTTTCTCAATACCATCCTCAAGATCATAGGTATCGCCTACATAGCCGAAATCGGGGCGCAGGTATGCCGGGACGCTCAGGAGACCGCCATCGCGGGGAAGGTGGAGCTGGCCGGGAAGCTTCTCATCCTGTTCCTGGCGATGCCGATCGTCATGGCCATCCTCGAGGCCGTGCTCAACATCATCTGACGGAGGGGATGTCGCCTTGCGGGCCGTGCGCGCTGTGGGGACGGTCCTCCTCGTCTTCGTTCTCCTGGCCGCTATTGAGTCGCCATCCGCCGCGACGGCGGCTAGTGACTCCGGGGCCCCGCTTCCCGCGAGCCCCTCCGAGCCGGTGGACCTCCGGGCGGAGGTCGAGAGCCAGGCGGAGTACGTGGGACTGGACGAGGTCGACCGCATCCTGGAGCAACTGAACCAAGAGATGGAGGGCGACCTGCCTCCCCTGCGGGTGAAGGACGTCGTCGACCTGCTTCTTCGCGGCGAGGGAGCCTACACGCTGACCGGTTTCCTGCAGGCCCTCGGGCTCAGGCTCTGGAGGGAGGTGGCGGCCGCGTCGGGCCTCCTGGCGCGCCTTGTGATCCTGGCCCTCTTGTGCGGGCTCCTTCACAACCTGGGGAGCGCCTTCGCCCGCAAGGACACGAGCGACCTCGCCTTCGCCGCCTGCTACCTCGTTCTGGTACTGATGGCGACCGGCGGGTTTATCGTGGCCCTGCGCGTGTGCCAGGGGGTCATAGACCGCCTCGTCGACTTCATGCAGGCGATGTTGCCGGTCATGATCACCTTACTGGCGGGAATGGGCGCCGTCACGACGGCTACGCTTTTCAACCCCGTGCTGGTCGCGTCGATGGAGTTCCTCGCCGCCGTCATCCGGAACGTCGTTCTCCCCGTGGTCGTCTCCGCCGCGTGCATTGACCTCGTCTCCAGGATCTTCGGCCGGTTCAGGCTGACGGCCCTGGCCGATCTGCTCAAACAGGCGGCGATCGTCGCGACCGGGGTCCTCCTATCGCTCTTCCTGGGTCTGACGGCCGCCTACGGCGCGGCGGGTGCCGTGGCCGACGGCGTGGCCATCAAGGCCGCCAAGTTCGCCACGTCCACCTTCATACCGTTCATCGGGAAGGTCCTGGCCGACGCGGTCGAGGTTGTCATGGGAAGCTCGCTCGTCTTGAAGAACGCGGTCGGGGTGATCGGCGCCCTCGCGGTGGTGGCTTTCACGGTGTTCCCCCTCGTCAAGGTCCTTTCCTTGGTTATCGTATACCGCGTGGCGGGGGCGGTCGTTCAGCCCGTGGGGGCCGGCGAACTGGTCGGGAGTCTTACCAGCGTCGGGAACTCGCTCGTCCTCATGATGGTGGTGGCCGGGGCCGTTTCGGTGATGTTCCTCCTGACCATCGCCATAGTCGTCGGCGCGGCGACGGCAGCGATCATGGTGCGGTAGGGGGTGGTGGGGTCGGCCGGGATGGTTGAGAGTCTCCGCCTGTGGGTGGAGGAGATCATTATCGTCTTGGTTCTGGGCGGTCTCGTGGAGATGATCCTACCTGAGACCGAGATGAAGCGCTTTGCCAGGGTGGCCTTGGGTCTTTTCGTGGTCCTGGCGGTCGGCCGCCCGGTCCTCGCCGCGCTTGGGGGAGGCTTCATCTTCGACCGTGAACTGGCGGGGCTCGGGTCCTGGGAACTGGGTCTGGCCCCGGGCGGGACCGGGGGTTTCGCCGGCGGCTCGCAGGACCCCCTCGGTCGTGGACTCGAGATGAGGGAGTTATCGAGAGACAGGGTCCTCGCGGCCACGCGGGCGGCCCTGGAAACCCAACTGGCGGCCCTGGCCGAGCGCGACACCGACGTAGCCTCGGCCACGGCCGAAGTGGACCTGGCGACTGACCCGTCCTCTCCCGGGTACGGGTCCATCACCGCCGTGAGACTCTACGTGTGGCTTTCTCACGAGGAGGCCGGTACCGAGGGCGATGAGACTCGACCCGCGTCCACGTGGGACGAGGGGAGCGGAGATATCGTGGAGCCCGTGGCACCGGTGACGGTGGTCGTGGAGCCGGTCGTCACGGCCGGCCGGCAGTCGAGACCGTCCGGCCCCGGCGGGGCCGGGCCCGCGGAGGCTCCAGCCGACCCACGCAGCGAGCGGGTGGCCGCGCGTCTCAAGAGCCAGCTCGTGCTCTTGATCGGGGTTCCCCCGGGAGGCATCGCCGTCGTCGTCTGGCCAGCCGGGGGGTAGCGGGACGCCGGGTCGTCCTGAGGAGGGAGTGAGAACCGTGCAGCGACGCAGCCACCGGCCTGCCGGCGTCCCGGCATCGGAGAGCGCCGGCCCGCCGCCAGGCGTCGCGCGGGAATCCTGGCTCTCCGGTCTCTTGAACGCGGAGGCCAGGACGGGGCGCCTGAAGGGGAGGTCGTTCCGGCTCTTAGTGTGGGCGGTGCTGGTCATTCTCGCCGGAGTGGCCATCATGGGCCTGGGCGACATCCTGCCCAGGCCCGAGGGAGCCAGTCAGGCCCAGAGCCCGGCTGATACAGCCGGGTCCGGTTCAGAGCTGTCCAGCTCGGGCGGCCAGGGCGGGGGGAGCACGTCGCAGGCGGCCTCGGGCGTGCCGGGGGTCTGGATCAGTGTGGCCGAGCTCGAGGCGGCGATGGAACGGTCGCTGGAGCGCATCCTCTCACAGATAAAGGGAGCGGGGAACGTCAGCGTCGCCGTGAGCCTGGAGTCGGGCGCGACCTACATCTACGGCTACGATGAGACGCAGACTTCTCAGACGACGCAGGAGAAGGACGCCTCGGGCGGGACCAGGGTCGTGACCGAGACCCAGTCCACGCGGCAGGCCGTCGTCGTCAGCCAGGGTACGGCCGGCCAGGCGCTCATCGTCAGAATCGAGCTTCCCAAGATACAGGGAGTGGTCGTCGTGGCGCCGGGGGCGGGTGACTCCCACGTCAAGGCCCTGCTCTCGCAGGCCGTGCAAACCCTCTACGGGGTGCCGGCGCACCGTGTGGTCGTCATCGCCGGAGGGTAGCGGGTGCCCCGGAGGGAAGGGGGTGTGTGCGTTGGTCTTATCGGGTCGTGACATCCTGAAGTTTGTTCTGTTCGTCGCCCTCGTTGGAATCATCGCGCTCTACGTCGTGGCGAATCGCTCGAGCTTGTTCTACGACGTGGGCTCCGGGTCGCCCGGACGACCACCCGCGTCGGACGGCGACCGGGAGCAACCGGTTGACGTCGCGCAGGGTATCGAGGGAGGATTGGACCTCACCGGGGCCGAGGTCATCCCGGTCGGGGCTTTCGACTCACTAGCAGGTCCGCCCGCCGGGTCGGAAACTGGAGAACTTGCGTCCTCCGCCGGGCATGACCAGTTCCTCGAGTTCCGCCTGGACCGCGAACAGGCGCGGAGTGAGCAACTCGACCTCCTCCGCGAGATACTCGACAACTCGAATCTGAGCCAGGAGGCGCACGCTCAGGCCCTGGCCCTATGGCTGAAGATCACGGAGGACATAGGCCGGGAGGCAGACATCGAGAATCTCATCGTGGCCAAGGGCTTCGCCGACGCCGTCGTCGTCCTGTCTCAAGGCAAAGCCACGGTCATGGTCAAGGCCCCGTCTCTGACCCAAGATGAGGTCCTGCGCGTCGCGGACATCGTTGTGCGCGTGGCGGGGATTGGATATGAGAACATAACTGTGATGGCCAAAGGCGGATAGCCGCAGGGCGCGACGGAAGGTCCCAGGCAGGGAATCACGGGGTCCGGACGAATATGAGGAACTCTGCGCCGCTACGGACGTGATACACTCTGGGTAGGCGGGACGGCGGGGTCGTCCCGACCCAGCGGGAGGTGCCGGCATCGGACGGGCAGACCTCAGGACCATTCGAGGGTGGCGGTGACCCGAGCGTCGTCCGCATCTCGGACGACGTCGTCGGAACCATCGCCGGAATCGCGGCCGTTGAAGTCGAGGGCGTGGCCGGCATGGGCGGGGGCATCGTCGGAGGCATAACTGAGATGCTCGGCCGCAAGAACCTGGCCAGGGGAGTCAAGGCGGAGGTCGGAGAGCGCGAAGCGGCCCTGGACCTCTTTGTCATCGTGGAGTACGGGGTGCGCATTCCCGAGGTAGCCCAGCGAGTGCAGGAGAACGTCAAACGGGCCGTGGAGAGCATGACCGGCCTGGCGGTGCTGGAAGTCAACATTCACGTCCAGGGAGTCGCGTTCCGCCAGGAGGGACGAGAGGAGGAGTCCCGGGTCAGATGATGGGCATCTTCGACCGCATCATCCTCACGCTTGTCATGCTGTGCGTGGCGGCGGCCTCTGCCGTGGTCATCCTGGTGGCCGCCGGCTGGGTTCTTCCCTTGGAGTTGTTCTGGACAAGCATCCAGACTCTCGGTGGCCGGTGGGTGGCCGGCGTCCTCGCCGGTCTCGCTTTCCTCGTCTCCGTGCGCTTCATCTACTACGGCTTCCACCGGGCCGAGGCCGACCAGACGCTGGTCCACGAGAGCGACCTCGGTGAGGTGAGGATATCTTTAGGGGCCGTGGAGAACCTGGTGCGCAAGGTGACCCGGCAGGTCAAAGGGGTCCGTGACGTTCGCGGCTGGGTGGTCCCCGGTGGCGGCAGGATCAACGTCAGGCTGCGCACCGTGATCAGCCCGGACGTGAGCGTGCCCGACGTATCCGGGAACATCCAGAACGCCGTGAGAGATTGCCTCTCCAACGTGGTCGGCGTCGAAGCCGGCGAAGTCCGGGTCTTTGTGGAGAACATATCCAACGAGCCCCGTCGCGGGCGGGTGGAGTAGATGGCGGTCTTCCCGGGGTCCGAGGTGGACGAGGGGGATCACGGCCTGCGGCCCGGAACGCGCCAGGCCGGCGCTTCGACCGAGGACCGGTGGTGGATGCTGCTTCTGCGCTACTACCGGCGCCACCGCGGGAAGTTTCTCGGGGTCGTCATCGGGCTTTGGGTCGGGTTCGGGGTCATGCTTCTGGGTGTGCTCTGGACGCTGTTTGTGAGTCTCTGCGTCGCTGTCGGCTACTTCGTCGGGCGGCGGCTGGACGATAACCAGGAGGATCTTCTGGACTTCCTTGACCGGGTGCTACCCCCGGGTCGACGCTGACGGGCGAGACCGTACGCCTTTTCCTGGAGGACCGCTCTTTGAAGAACCGACGCCTTGGCCGGGAACTGGCCTTGAAGGTCATCTTCCAGCTAGACGTGGCCGGGGGCGACCCGGCGGACGCGTTCGACCTGGCTACCCGGCTGATGGTCGAGGACCCGGAGGGCGGCACCCCGCCGCCCACCGAGGAAGTGCGGGATTTCGGACGGCAACTCCTCATGGGGACGGTCGCCCACCTCCCGGAACTGGACAACATGCTTCGGAGCTACGCTCGCGAATGGTCGCTCGAACGAATGGCCAACGTCGACCGGAACATCCTGCGGCTCGCCCTCTATGAGATGCTTCACCTCGACGACGTACCCGCGAGCGTATCCATAAACGAGGCTGTGGAACTGGCCAAGATCTACAGCACGCCTGATTCGGGCCGGTTCATCAACGGTATCCTAGGGAAGATAGCGGCTACGCTCGCTCCCGGCCCCGAGACCGGAAGTGAGCGCGCCGGAGGCAAGCACGCTGGACACGAGGGCGCCGACGACGGGGCCGAGGCTCGTGCCCCATCGTCTGAACCCCGTGGGGAGGAGGGGGGGCAAGGGGACAGCGAATGACCGGCGGGTTGCCGGAGCAGTCGTGGTGGACTCGAGCTAGACACGAGACCCAACATACGGGAGAGAGTGTCTTCATTGTTCAAGATACTGAAGAAGCGCGAGTTGACGCCCGTCACCAAGCTCTTCGTGGTTAGTGCTCCCATGGTGGCCAGGAAGGCTCAGCCCGGCCAGTTCGTGATCATCCGGGTGGTCCCGAACGGCGAGCGGATACCGCTCACGGTGGCCGACGCCGACCCCGAGGCCGGGACGGTCACGATTGTCATCCAGGAGGTCGGCAAGACCAGCCGCCTTGCCGGAGCCATGGATGAAGGTGACGAGATGCTGGACTTCGTCGGCCCGCTCGGGCGCCCGGCCCCTCTGACCGGCAAGGGTCCGGTGGTCCTCGTGGGCGGCGGTTTCGGCGTCGCCCCCATCTATCCGATAGCCAAGGCCTTGCGGGCCAAGGGTGTTAAAGTGATTTCAATCATCGGCGCCAGGACCGAAGACCTTCTCATCCTCAGCGAAGAGATGGCCTCGGTTTCCGACGAACTGCTGGTGGCCACGGATGACGGGTCCAGAGGCCATCACGGCTTCGTGACCGACGTTCTGAAACAGCTGATCGACTCGGGCCGGGAGATCGAACAGGTGATCGCCATCGGCCCGATGGTCATGATGCGCGCTGTGGGGCGAGTGACTGAGCCCTACAAGCTCAAGACGTTGGTCAGTGTCGACCCCATCATGGTGGACGGCACCGGGATGTGCGGGGCATGCCGCCTGACGGTGGGCGGCGAGGTCAAGTTCGCCTGCGTCGATGGTCCCATATTCGACGCGCACGAGGTGGACTTCGACGAGGCCGTGCGACGAGGCAAGATCTACGCTGCCGAGCAAAGACTCGCGGTCGAGAAGATGGAGAAGGAACAATGCGGCGGCAAGTGCGCCTGCGGATGCGGAGGTGGCCGCTAGTGGCTGAGAACGAGACCAAGCCCCCCCGCAAGCCCGTCAAGCGTCCCCGCGCGGGGATGCCGAGCCAGGACGCCGCCGCACGGAGGCGCAACTTCAACGAAGTCGCTCTCGGGTATCCCGAGGATGTGGCCGTGGCCGAGGCCGAGCGCTGCCTGGCCTGCAAGAACGCTGCCTGCCGTGAAGGATGTCCGGTCGAGGTCAAGATCCCCGAGTTCGTCGCCAAGGTCCGGGAGAGAGACTTCCGCGCCGCCTATGACCTTCTGAAAGATACCAACAGCCTTCCTGCCATATGCGGGCGTGTCTGTCCCCAGGAGACCCAGTGCGAGGAGAAGTGCCTCCTCGGCAAAAAAGGCGAACCCGTAGCCATTGGGCGTTTGGAGCGGTTCGTAGCCGATTGGGCCATGGCCCAGGGCAAGGACGAACCCCCCAAGGTCCAGCCGAACGGCAAGAAAGTGGCCGTGGTCGGTTCCGGGCCGGCCGGCCTCACATGCGCCGGCGACCTCGCGAAGAAAGGCTATAAGGTCACCGTCTTCGAGGCGCTCCACGCGCCAGGAGGGGTGCTCGTCTACGGGATTCCCGAATTCCGCCTGCCCAAACGCATCGTGGCCCAGGAGATACAGAACCTCGAGCAACTGGGAGTAGAGGTCGTCTGCGATGTGGTGGTCGGCCGGACGATAACCGTGGACGAGCTCTTTGAGGAGGGCTACGACGCCGTGTTCCTGGGAACCGGCGCGGGCCTGCCCACTTTCATGAACATACCCGGAGAGACCCTCAACGGCGTCTACTCCGCCAACGAGTTCCTGACGCGCACGAACCTGATGAAGGCCTACCTTTTCCCCGAGTGGGATACCCCGACGAAAGTGGGCAAGCGGGTGGCGGTCATCGGAGCCGGCAACGTGGCCATGGACTCGGTCCGGTGCGCCCTGCGCCTCGGAGCTGAGGAGGCCATGATCGTATACAGACGCTCCGAGGCCGAGATGCCCGCGCGGCATGAGGAAGTCGAGCACGCCAAGGAAGAAGGAGTCATCTTCCACACCCTGACCGCGCCCGTCAGGATTCTGGGCGACGACGAGGGTTGGGTCAAGGGCATGGAGTGTATACGGATGGAGCTCGGTGAGCCGGACGCGTCCGGACGGCGCCGTCCGGTGCCCGTGAAGGGGTCTGAGTTCATCCTGGATGTCGACACGGTCGTGATGGCCCTCGGTACTACCCCCAACCCGCTCGTGTCCCAGACCACACCCGGTCTCGATGTCGACAAGCACGGTTGCCTGGTGGTTCGTGACGAGAACGGCTTGACCACCCGCGAGCTGGTATGGGCCGCGGGTGACGCCGTCACCGGAGCGGCGACCGTCATCCTGGCCATGGGCGGAGGCAAGAAGGCAGCTGCCGCTATTGACGAGGTCCTGCGGGGCAAGGAGTAGAACCCCGGGGCATCGATGACGACCGCCCCGGGCCGGGGGGCGCCCGGCCCGGTCAGCCGAGCAGGGCTGTAACCGGGCAGTGGCAAGCGGGTGCGGCTGGGAGAGAGGAGAGAGAAGGTCATGCCGGCAACGATCATCGACGGCAAGCAAGTGTCGGCCTCGATCCGCGAGGAGTTGACCGCAAAGGTCGAGGGACTCAAGGCCGAGCGTGGTCTCACCCCGGGCATTGGCGTGGTCCTGGTGGGCGAGGACCCGGCCTCACAGTCCTACGTCAAGAGCAAGGAGAAGACGGCTGAGTCCCTGGGTATCTACTCCAAGACCATCCGGGTCCCGGCGGAGACCAGCGAGGAGGACGTCCTGAGGCTGGTCCGGGAGTTCAACAGCGACCCGAAGATACACGGCATCCTGGTGCAGCTTCCTCTTCCGCCGCACATCAACGAGAACTCCGTCATCTTCGCCATCGACCCGAAGAAGGACGTCGACGGCTTCCACCCCGTGAACATCGGTCGGCTTCACATCGGAGAGGACTGCTACGTCCCGTGCACCCCTGCCGGCATCATCGAGCTCATCGAGCGGACCGGGGTGGAGCTCAAGGGCAAGAACGCCGTGGTCGTCGGGAGGTCCAACATAGTAGGCAAGCCTGTGGCGATGCTCCTTCTGTCAAGACACTCGACCGTCACGATCTGCCACTCGCGCACGCGCGACCTGGCTGCCGAGTGCCGCAGGGGGGACATCCTGGTGGCCGCGGTAGGGAAGGCCAGGATGATCACCGCCGACATGATCAAGCCCGGAGCGGTCGTGATCGACGTCGGCGTCAACCGGATCGAGGGCGGGAAGCTTGTGGGGGATGTTGACTTCGAGGGAGCTCTCGACGTGGCGTCGGCCATAACCCCTGTGCCCGGCGGAGTCGGCCCCATGACTATCGCCATGCTGATGAAGAACACGGTCCTCGCGGCCGAGCGCAGTCTGAAATAGCTTCGCGCGGCGGCTCCGCGGCTCCGTCACCGAGGAGGCTTGGGCAGAGGCCGCCCGGCGGACGTCGGAGCCGGCCGCGACACGGGCTTCGAGGTTGGAGGGGAACGAGTGACGTTTCCCCGAACTGAAGCAAAGATCCTCACCGTCGGGGAGCTCACCTCCTACCTGAGAGGGCTCCTCGACGGTGACCCGTTCCTGGCTGATGTCTGGGTCCGCGGGGAGATATCGAACTTCCGCCACCACACACCGTCCGGCCACATGTACTTCACTCTCAAAGACGCCGCGACCCAGATCCGCGCGGTGATGTTTCGCGGAGACAATCTGGGGTTGGCGTTCCGGCCCGCCGGCGGCCTCAAAGTCATCGCCCGCGGGCGGGTGTCGGTGTACGAACGCGACGGGCAATACCAGCTCTATGTCAGGGAGTTGCAGCCGGACGGGCTGGGTTCCCTCTATCTGGCCTTCGAGCAACTGAAACAGAAGCTGGCCGCCGAGGGACTGTTCGACGCAAGCCGCAAACGCGCGCTGCCCCTCGTTCCCCGCGGCATCGGTGTCGTTACGTCTCTCACCGGGGCTGCCCTGCGCGACATCATTACCGTGACGCGGCGACGCTTCCCGAACATGGCCATCATCATCTCGCCGGCGCAGGTGCAGGGAACCGGAGCCCCGGCCGACATCATCCGGGCGCTTGACCTCCTCGATGCCCGGGACGACGTGGACGTCATTCTCCTGGCCCGCGGCGGCGGCTCCCTGGAGGAGCTATGGGCGTTCAACGACGAGTCGCTGGCCCGGGCGATCCGAGCCTGCCGGCACCCGGTCATCTCGGGGGTGGGCCACGAGACCGACATCACGATCGCCGACCTCGTCGCGGATTGCCGAGCCGCAACCCCGTCCAACGCCGCCGAAGTGGCGGTGCCTGAGAAGGCCGAGCTGGCCCACCGCCTGGGGACGCTCCGCGGCAGGCTGGAACGAGGAACCCGGATTGTCATCTCGGAGCGCGTGAGGCGACTCGAGGCCGCCCGCCGGGCAGCCGTGTTGCTCTACCCCGAGCGCGCCCTGGATCCCAGGCGGCAGCGTGTGGACGATCTCAGCGAGAAGCTTGCCGCCGCCGGGCGCAACCGGGTGACCCCTCTTGCCCTGCGCCGGGACGCCTTGACCGGACGGCTCCATGCCTTGAGCCCGTTGGCCGTTCTAGGCCGGGGGTACGCTCTTTGCCGGCGCCGGGCGGACGGGCGTCTCGTCCGTTCAGTCACCGGGGTCTCGTCCGGTGAGGCGTTGGAGGTCCAGGTCGAAGACGGTCTCATCGACTGCGAGGTGAGCGCGGTCAGAGCGAGAGGGCCCGGGCCGGGTCGTTAGCTTGAGGAGAGGGGAATAGGTATGCCTCGAGGCAAAGCACCTGCGGCCAAACGTGGGCCGACGGTCGAGCCCTCCTTTGAGGAGGCCATGCGCCGATTGGAGGAGATCGTCGCCGAACTCGAAGGGGGCGAGCAGGCACTCGAGAGGTCTCTGGAGCTGTTCGAAGAGGGGACCCGGTTGTCGCGTTTCCTGACAGTCAAGCTCAATGAGGCTCAGGCGCGGATAGACCGGCTGGTGGCGGGAAAGGGCGTGAATGGGAGCCGGCTCGAGCCACTGGAGGGCGAGGACCGGCACGAGGAGTGAGCGGACGGCATGCGAGCGGCGGCCGATGCGGCGTACAAGAGAAGGGTTGACCTCGTCAACGCGGGTCTGGAATCGGTTCTGCCACCCGCCACGACGGAGCCCCGGCGCCTTCATGAGGCCATGCGTCACGGGGTTTTCGGTGGAGGCGGAGGGAAGAGATTAAGGCCGGTACTTCTGTTGACCTTGGCCTCCGACCTTGGTGTCGCGGAGGAAATGGCCTTGCCGCCGGCGATGGCCCTGGAGATGATTCATTGCTACTCGCTGGTCCACGACGACCTTCCCTGCATGGATAACGCCGCCACGAGGCGCGACGCCCCGTCGGTGCACAGCGCCTACGGTTACGCGGAAGCGGTGCTGGCCGGGGACGCCCTCCTGACGCTTGGCTTCGAGCTCCTGGGACGGGCGGCGAACTCGGGTCTCAAGCGCCCGGGAGACCTCACCGTCGAACTGGCGGTGGCCGCCGGCAGCCTTGGGATGGTGGGGGGCCAACAGGCCGACCTCGAACCCACGGGCGAGACCGCGGCGAGGCTGGCCGGTCAGGAGCCTCCGGCGCTCAGGGTCCACAGGATGAAGACCGCCAAGCTCTATGGGTTCGCCTTCGCCGCTCCGGGCTACCTGGCAGCCGCTAAGGGCGTAGACATCTCCGTCCTGCGCCAGGCCGGAATCGACTTCGGGCTTGCTTTCCAGGTGGCTGACGACATCAGGGACGCTGCCACCGACGATAGGGCTCCGAACTACGCCAGGGACGTCGGGACGGCCAAGGCCAGGGAGGTTGCTCTCGGTCACATCAGGCGTTGCCTGGACGGCCTCGCTTCGATCCTGGCAGGAACCGACCGGCCGGAGACGGCCGACCTCATCAGCGGCGCGGTGCGGGAGATGGGTCTTTGAGCTTGATTGCAGGCTTGCGCTTGTCACCGCCCACGGGGCCCAAATTGAAGAGTACGATTCACGCGTGATATAATGAACCGCGTTTTGACAAGTTCAGATTGAGGAGCCTGTGGCGCAGTATCCTAGTCGGTGCCGGCGCTTCTAAAGGCGGGGCTAAAAATCCGCCAAGGGCATATCGATGAAGTTCCTGGTGCTGGCGTTCG
>QZJP01000003.1 GCA_003599345.1 Bacillota bacterium
CGCCGGCGCTTCTTGCCCCCGAACTCCTTCTCTTCCTCGAGACCCTCGATGGCATCCACTCGACGCTCGCCAGCGACCACATTCTCAACCTCTTCGAGGACCTGCAGGGGAGCTATCCGGCCGACAAGGCCAGACTCACCGGCATGGTCCGGGCCTTCCTCGACCTGCCGGCCGAGGTATCCTCTCAGATGGTCAATGACTGCACCCATGCTTCACGTTCCCTTCCCGGCGCGCCCGCCGCTCGGGTCACCGCCGAGGGCGAGACCCCGCCGTCGCGACCAGACCCCGCTCACGCAGCTGGAGGCTCATGCTCGACCACTCGTATTTCCCCGACAGGAGCTCGTCCCAGTATCGCTTGGGCTCCGACCAGGGCACGAGCTCCCAGAGCGGGGCCATGTTGAGGATGACCCCGTCGTCGAGGTCCGGCACGAGGTCGAGCCTCGCCACGCGGTCGAGCCGGTCCCTGAACTCGCGGATGTCGGCCACCGTTTCCGCCTGCCGCTCGGCCTCGCGCTCGTGTTCACGCCTGGCGTGCCCGGTGGCCGGCTCAGACTTGATCCGCTGCTCTACGGCCCTGAGTTTCTCCTCCTCGAGTCTCAGCTTCGGTTCCACGTAGAGGGTGAGAGCCTTGTAGAGCGTGTCACGGTCCAGGCGGTGGTAGTAGAGCCAGAGGCTGTACGACCGGCGCGGGGACTGGAGAAGCCAGTAGATGGGAGCCTTGCGCCCGCCGTGGGTGTAACGTGTGATTTGGTGGCTGAAGAAGCCTCCCGGGCTACGGAAGTAGTCCCGCAAATCACGTACCCCGAGCACCTCACTGAGGTCACTCTCGAAGGCCTGGGCTGCATGAGGCCAAAGGCATTCTATTAACTTCCTCACAAGTTCCACAATGTCCTTAGCGGGGAGAGCGGGATCGTCGCTTAGAAGGCCGTCCGCAGCCGCAAGGACCAGGTCGCCCTCACTGGCGTCCGAGAACATAGCCGGGGAAAAAGCTGGTAACGGGTCAAACGGGTCGCCTCCCCGCGAAGGCGCGCTGGCCTCTCTACTCACGCCAGCTCGAAAACGCCCGTACACCGCTCCCAAAAACCATGATAGCACGTCAGCGGCCAGGCCCTCGGGCGAGAAGTTGTCGGGTTCAGGTTGGCCCTGTACGGCCTCGATCTCGTCTGACTCCATAGCGACATCGTGGTGATCGAAGCCATACAGCTCTACTGCTATTTGATCTACGCAGCCCTGGAGCTCTCTCATCTCTTGGCGCGCTTCAGCCTCGACAGCCCTCCATTTCGTCAGAGCATCCCCAAGCCGACCGGAGAAGTGTCGTACCAAGCAAGGCACACTGAAGAACCGGGACGTTTCGAAGCCGGAGTCTAGATAACGCCTTATCGCGTGTGCTTTGAGGGCCAATTCGCCTAGCTTAGCAAGAGTGTGGCCCGGGATCTGCCTAGGGAATGGGACCTTCTTCAGAGCACCTACAACAAACTCAGGAAACCCAAAGCGCCCGAGCAGGACCTTGAAGAGAAAGTCGAAGGCTCTCGACGCCATAACGCCCAGGATGGACGGCAAGTCCTCCAATGGAGCGATGACTGCATACCCTCTGACGCTGAAAATCGTTCCCTTGGGTAGAACCTGTGCAGAAAACGCCTTCGCCCTAAGCGGCCACGTCAACCCCGGTCGGAAGTAGAAGTCGGTGTTCTGAGGTCTCGAATAGGTGCGGCCTGTCTTGGGGTCCCTGAAGTTCCTTATCTCCTCCCCGTCTCTCTCCCAGTTCACGACGAGGTGGAGGTCGGCGTAGTAGGGCGAGTAGGCCCCGCCTTTGGCGAAGGGCACCCATTTCTTGCCCTCGAAGGTCTGCCGGATGAAGTTCTCCCGGGTTTCCTTCCCCGTGCCACTGACAATCTTGTCCGGCGAGACTTCCCACCAGAGACGGAGGAAGCGGAAGTCGTCCGCCGTGGCCAATCCTTGCCGCACCGTCCGCCCCTCGCTCTCGAACGGCAGCAGCTCGCGGAAGAGGCGGCGGATCTTGTCACCTACCCAGTACGCGAAGGGGGTCCCCGGGACCTCCCGGAGAGAGGCGGGCGCGACGGTGAAGCGCCGGGCGTCATCAGGCCGGCCCAGGACCTCGGCCAGAGCGTTCTCCTTGTCGTCCTCCTTGACCAGCCTCAGAAAGAGAGTCTCCCCGGACGGCCCACCACGGGTCAGCGTGTAGGCCGCCGTCTCGACCATCGATTCGAGGACGCCGTAGCCCAGGTCAACAAAGGTGTCGAGCCCTCCTTCGCCCAACACGACCTCCTCGCGCCACCGGCGACTGGTCGTCAGGAAGAAGGGGGTGCGGGTCGTTATGGCTCCCAGCTTCCCGCCGGGAACGCAGCGGCCGAGCCAGCCCTCGACGAAGGCGCAGGCCAGGTCCTGCTTACTCCGCGGGAACCGTTGAGTGAGATAGTCCTTAACCGCCACAGGTGCTTCGCCGAAGGGCGGGTTCATCAGGACCACGTCATACCGCTTTCGGCAGAGACTGATGAACCCGAACCCGCGGGCGGTATCGTTAACGAACAGGCGCCGGGTGAAGCCGCGGCCGTTCTCGGCCCGCTCGGCGTAGGCCTTTAGGGCCTCAAGGACCCGGCTCTCGGCGTCGGCCCAGAAGGTCTCGTCGTGCTCTTCGATGCCCGCCAGCGGATAGGGCAGGGCCTGCGGCTTGGTGGCATCCAGCAGCGGGGGGCCCGCGACTACGTACCTCTGCCCGCGCCGCGACTGGCCCCGAGCCTCTTCCAGAGCCTCGGCGAGGTCTTCCTCGGGCTTCAGGAGGCTACCGATTTCATCGGCCTTGCGCATGCCGTCGAAGACCCTCTTTACCAGCTCCCCGAGGAGCGGGGGCTGGAGGTCGGCCACGAATTCGGCCAGGAGGTCCGCCTCCCCCGGCATGGGCTCGGCCGCGACCACGTTGGAGCGCGTGATGGCAGGACGGCCGTTGCGGGCTATGTCCCGGTCACGGAATGACTTCTGGGCCCGCAGCCACAGCGCGAGCGCGGTTATCTGCACCGCCCGGCGGTCGATGTCGATCCCGTGGAGGTTGTGCTCAAGGATAAGGCCGGGAAGGGCCCGCTCGAGATCCGCGCGGTCAGGATAGTCCTCGCGGAGCGTCCTCCCGCTCCCGCTCCAGGTCGGCCCGGCTTCGGCCTCCCAGGCCTCCCCGTAGATGAGCTCCAGAAGGTCGTAGGCGTAAAGCAGAAAGTGTCCGCTCCCGCAGGCGGGGTCAATGACCAGGATGTCCCGGGGGTCCTTGGCCGGCCGGTCGGGGACGGCCGGCGGTACGACCAGGAAGGAGCATCTCCCGGCCAGAGCCGTGCGGCCCTGCCGCATCTCGTACCAGAGCCGGCCGAGGGTGTTGTCGACCAGGAAGCGCACGACGTAGCGCGGGGTGTAGAACTGGTTGCGGAAGGCCAGTTCGTAGGCGTCCCGTGGCGCCCCCCGGCTCTCCTCGCGGGCCTGGGCCCTGAGCTCGGGTGGGGTGAAGTACTGGTAGACCCAGCCGACCGTCTCGTCCTCGGACCAGGCCCCGGCCAGGGAGCTGTCGTTCAGGAGGCCCAGGACCTGGTCCAGGACCCGCTGGGGCGGGAAGAGCCTGCCAGCCGCCTCGAGCGGCGAGAAGAGGACCCCTATCTGAGAAGCCAGGTCTTGGCCCAGCCACTCAAGGAAGTGACGATAGGCCACGTCCTCTTCGCCCCGGCGGACACGGCTCTCCTCCTCCGGATGATCGGCCAGGTAGAACTTGAAGCCGTTGGAGCGGGGTCCGCGTCCGACCGCTTCGCGGATGATGCGCCGGGACGGGTCCTCCATAAGCCTGAAGGCCACGAGGCGGTTCAGGTGGGTGAAGGCGATTTCCCGTACCAGGCGCTCGACCGCAGCCGGGGCGCTCACGCCCCCCGCGCGAAGGTGAGCCAGGTAGTCCACCAGCTCTCGGCGGTCCTGCAGCTCCTCCGCCGAGAGGTGGCCGAGCCTCCCCTCCTCTTCGACCACGCCGTCGGGACGGATGCCGAAGCGACCTTGGAGCTCCTCGGCCACGGCCGGCTCGAGCTGGAGCCGGCAGCCGGCGACGGTCCGGCGGAGGGCGGCCTGGAGTTCAATGTCCATAAGGCTTCACTCCACCATGAGCTTGACGCCTTCGGCGAGCTTCTTAAGAAGGTGCTCACGGAGGCGTTCTATGGCTTCGTTCACGGCTTCCTCGGTGTCGAGAGCCCCACCGAAGAAGGAGGCCACCCGGATGCGTTCGACTCGCTCGCCCGGACGGACCAGTTCCTCGATGCGGGCTAGAGCCGCGGCCAGGAGGCCGCTCCTCGCCGCGAGGTCGCTTTCCATCTGGTCGAGCGGGGCCCGGCACGCGGCGCAGGCAAGGGCACCGGTCGCCATCTCGCCGACCGCGCACGCCCGGCGGGTCAGGGGCTCCAGGACCGAGGCCTGGAGTTCGGCGGTCAGGCTGAGCCAGGCGGGCACCGCCTTGACCCGCTCGATGGCTTCGGCGAACGCCTCGGCCCGTCTGGCGTGCAGGGCGTCGTAGGCTTCGTGGTAGGCCTGCTCTATCTTCCGCGTGGCGGCCCGTACCTTATCGAGTTCATCGAGGACGGCGGGCGTTTCGAGCACGGCCGCGAGTCCGGCAACCTCCGCGGCCAACTCGTCGTCACCAATCCCGCGCCTCGTCATGAGAGGCCACATGCCGCCTGTCGCCAGGCGGGCCTGTTTGATTGTGTCGATGACCCCGGCCTCGACCTCGGCCCGGATGCGGGCGACCCGCTCGCGGGCCTGCTTGAGACTCTTGCCTTCGCCCCCCAGGGTGCGGACGCACTCCTCGTCGTCACTGCCGGTGAGGACGCCGAGAGCATCAAGGTAATCCCGTACCTCGGAGGCGAAGGGCAGGCGGTGAAGGTCGACCTGGGTAAAGAGGGGCAGAACCTCCGCCCTCTCCTTGGAGGCGAACTCCCTCACGACGCTGCCGATGGCGTGTTCCTCGACGTCCACCTCGCGGCCCGTCAAGGTCTCCCAGTGCTCGGCGGCTGTCGTCAGCACCTTGAGCGCAGGCTTCTCGCGAGGGGCGAAAGAAGCGGCCCGGAAGGCCGGAAGAGAGGCGAACACGGCGCGCGCTTGCGGGTCCTGGTAGGAGCGGATGCGCTGGTCCCGGCTGGTGACCTCGATGGCGGCGGCGCGGAGCAGGGTGGCCAGGACCAGGCGGAGCACGTCAACTTCCCAACCGTACTCGGGTTCGCCGAAGTGGCTTTCGAGGTTGGCGCCGGTGACGCGGTTCCCGTAGTCCTGCTGGTATCGCAGGTAGTCCAGGACCTCCCGGGCCACCGGGGCCTCCACGTCGAGGAAGAACTGGTCCGCCTCCCGCTTCACCAGCCCGAAGCCCTGGTCTCCCTCGTAGAACACCGCGGACAGGCCCTGCAGGCCGGCCGCCCTGAGGATTTCCTCGGCCTCGGTGCCCCGAACGGGACGGGCGCCTATCTCGAGTTTCGGGTAGAGCTGAGGAACGGCGGTGTTCAGGAAGCGGTGGGCGATCTCCGAAACGTCCCGGCCGAGTTCGGACCCGTCGCGGGTCACTCCCCGGAAGACCCCGACCCCCGAAGCGACGGCGGAGGCGAGCTTCTCACGGAGGCGAGCCTGGTACCGCCGGGCCTCATGCTCCTCGTCGACCACGAGGGCCTCCTCGACCCGGGTTGTGCGGTTTTGGGCACGGAGCTGCTCGTACTTGGCTTTCATCTGCCGCGAGGCGTAGAGGTTGGCGATAAGGTCGTCCACCTCGGCGTTGAGCGGGAACACCCAGTACAGGACGCTGCGGTTGGCCGCCTGCCGGCTCTCCTCCCGGGTCTCCTCCACCCTTACCTGCAGGACCGAGGCATCGTCGGCCGTCACCAGGGCCAAGAGCAGGCGTCCGGCGTCACCCACGCGGGCGCCGTCCACGGTGATGCCGAGGCGGAAGGTGGCCATGTCGCGGTAGCGGTACCTCTGAACTCTGGGATCGTCGAGGAAGATGTCCTTCAAAGCCTCCCGCTTCAGCTCGTTCCGCGCGCTTGGGCGGGGGTCGAGATAGGAGCGCCGCTCGGTGTCCCAGTGCTTCTCCTGCGCCGTCTGCAGCTTCCAGCCATCGTCGGCGTGGCGGACGAACTGGGCCGCCTCGAGCTCGGCGATGGCCTGGCGAACCTCCGCTACGGGGGAGCTCTGACCTACCTCGTCCACGAGTACTGCCGCAACGTTGGCCTCGGTGCGGGGCACATCGCGGACGAACTCGAGGAGGGCAAGAGCCTTGGCAACGCGAGTCGGCCACTCCCCGAGCCTGTCCTGGATATCGGCGATATCCTTCTGGCGCTCGCTGGGCAGGTTGCCTTCCACCAGTTCGAAGATACGGTCGAGGGTCACCAGAGTGCCGATGGTTTTGTCGGCAAGCCTGGTCCGGTCCGAGACGAGAATCTCGAAGGCCTGTTTTATGATGGTGCGGTTGCTCCCGCCCAGGTGTCGGGGCGCCTCCGGCTGCCGCCGGACACCTCCCATGATGTCGATGGACAGGTCCACGAAGTGGGGCGGGTAGGGGTAGAACTGGATGAACTCGTCCTCGGCCACCGTCGCCCGGCGGTGCGTCCTCTCGAGCCGCCAGGCGGCGTTGAGCTGGCCCTGGGCCTTCCGGAAGAACTCACTCAGGACAGCAACCGCTTCCTGCTTCTTGGCCAGCACCCGCCGGGTGGCCACTTCGCGGATGTCGGCCGGCGACAGATCGACCCGCCGGGCGAAGCGGTCCTGTAGACGGGCCAGTTCGACCCGTTTGGAGTCCAGCGCCGCCACGACCTCGTCGAGCTTCTCCTGCGAGGTGACCACTATCCACACCGGGCCTGCCGCCTCCCGGCGGCGGAGGCGGTTCTTGCTCTGCTTGCCGAATTCCTCGACCACGGCCCGCAGGTCATCAATCTTGTCCGGGCTCCGGCCTACGTACTGCCCGACCTCGTCGATGACGAAGACCAGGCCCTTCCCGGGGCACTTGCGGGCCATGAGGTCGAAAGTGCGGTCCACAAGCCTCGTTATCGTCATGTCGGCCGACCGTCCGGCCAAGGAGCGCGCCCATGTCTCCGGGTCGGGGTAGGTGGCGGGATCGAGGTCGTGGAGAAGGGCGCTGGCCCGGGATATCTTCTGGGCCCCTTTCCGGACGAGACGCCAGGGCTGCCCGTACTTGTCCTGGCATCGGCTGGCGAACTCCTCCAGTCTGCCCTCCCTCTCCAGCTCGATTTCCAGGTCGGCCACGTCAAAGTCTTCGGCGTAGCCGAGGTGCCGGAGAAGGACGGTGTAGATTATCTCGGCCATCCTCTGCTCTCCGGTCTCGGCCCGCACCGCGCGGTCCTTCTGCACGTCGAACATGACGACCTCGGTAGGAAGAGCGGTGTTGATGTAGTCGATGAGCTCACCAAGAGACGGGTCGCCGAGCTGACGCTTGAAAAGCTCGGCGGCTCTCACTCCGAGGACAGTCGGGTTAGACAGGACGTAGCCGAGATTCTTGGCGAAGGACGACTTGCCCGAACCGAAAAAGCCCGATATCCAGACCCCCACACCCTCGTGCGGGTCCTTGGGCATCTCGGCGAAGGCCCTCAGGAGCTCGCGGTACTGCTCCCGGATTCGAGAGGTAGCGACGTACTCGGTGAGCTCGGTGTAGACCGAGCGTTCGTCGGTCTGGTCGAGCTGGATTACCTCCTCGATGCGCTCGCTGAGGTCCCTTTCCAGCAGGTCTCGTATCGTCTTCATGTTTCCCTCCCGTATATCTTCACGCGGTAGCTGCCCGGAAGCGCGTCATCCGAGCGCATCCCCATGTAGTTGAGGGAACCGGTCCAGGTTCCGGGGTAGAAGAGCACCGTCGGAACAGTGAGGCGGTCCTTCATCTGCTCCAGAAGGGCCGATATCCGATACGCGGCCGGGGCGAAGACGGTGGCCCTCGTGAGGAAGAGGTAGTCCCGGCGAGGGTCAAGCCCCCCGGCGGCTTCCCGCAGCAGGACTGGTAGGCAAGGCCAGTCCGGGTCCGAAAGGTAGGTGTGGACCTGCTGCTGGGCCGCCCGGAAGCCCCTCTGGCGCTCCAGGGCCACGAGGGTCTCGAGACCTTCCGCCTCCGAGATGCTCCTCCAGAACAGGTCGGAGAGCGGCAGAAGGTGAACTCGCCGGCCCGTCTTGCTCTCGACCCGCGTCTTGAGGTTCAGCACCTCCCGGCGGACCCGCCACTCTCCCTCCTCGGGATGGGCCGGGTCGTACCGGAAGATGGCGAACGGCAGGTCGGCCGTGATGACGAACCCCGGCGGCTCGGACCCGAGGTCACGCTCCAGCAGTGCGATGCGCTCTTTCAAGGATAGCATCGGCATACTCCCCTACTGTCCGGGCCGGAAAGTCGACCCGGACAACACGCCCGGCGGCGCTGTAGTGCAGGAGCCCCTCTTGGTGGGCTTCCATGAACAAGAGTTCGACCGCTGTCTGCCCCAGCAGGAAGAGCCGCCACTCGGGATGGCTCACCAGGCGGGCACCCGACGCCGTGTCGCGGGCCAGGACAAAGGCCGCGTAAGCGAAGGCGGCGGGAGCCATCTTCTTCGGGGCCGCGAGGCGTTTCCGGACGGCTCCTTCGAGAACCCCGAAGTCCCGCAAGGTGGCCAGCACACCTTGGGCCACCCGCTCCATCGTGGACGGCGACCAGTCGTGCCCCATCCGACGTCTGGCGACCCACCCGGAAAGGACCTCCAGGATGTCTCCCAGGCGTACCTCCCGGAGCCCTCGCTCGTGAAGTGGCCAGAGTATGTCAGTTACGACGTCGTGGAGCACGGCGTCGGCGCGGGCCGCGTGGAAGTAGAGGATAGAATCGAGAGCCTCGGCCGGCAGGTTCCCTTTCACCAGGCGGACCAGGGCGGCGGCGACCTGAGGGTCCGAGAGGTAGCGTCGCCTGAAGATACCCAGGATGTCTTCGACCCGTGAACGGGACGCCTTCCCGAGCACGTTGCGGTCGAGGGCGGCCCGGAGGTTGCGTTCGGTCGAGAGCGACTCGTCCCACGAGGCCAGGAGCAGCTTGGTGTCGGCCAAAAGAGCCCCGGCCTTGATGATGCGGGACGTGTGGGGTGCTGCTTTGGCGCGGGCCAAGTCAACCCGTCCTCCCGCTGGAATTGCCACCTATTGCCGTGAAACTTCTCCGAGCGGTCTTCGGGTCCTACCCACCGCTATTGGGTTGAGAACGCGGCCACCGTCCCCGGAGTCGGGTTGTCGGGGTCTCGTCATCTGCCGGTAGTAATCCGCCGGTAGCTGATTATCTTCGCACAGACTGCCGACAATAGCTGACGGAGCAGATGCGTCACTCCAGCGTCTCGTCGGCGGAAGGGGCTCGCGCTCTAGCTCCGGCAAGTGGTCCGCAACCCTGGCATAAAGGTCCTTGGGTTCGGCCTCCCCCCCGGCCGCATCTATCTCCAGGAGCAACGGGAACTCGATTTGGCTCTGACTGGGCATCACCATGACGCTCTCACTCCTCCGCCTCCCCAGCCGACCGCCGCACCAGCGCCGGCACCTGCCGGAAGACCTCCAGAGCGCACGACTCGGGGTCCTCGAGGATTTCCGACCCGGCGAACCGGATTACGTCGTAGCCGGCCAGCTTGAGGGCGCAGTCGCGCCGGCGGTCTCTGGCCGCCTGCTCTTTGGTCTTGTCGTGGTAGGTGTGGCCGTCGCTCTCGACGGCCAGCCGCACGAACCTGCCCTTGACCTGTCCCGTGACCAGGAAGTCCACTCGGAAGCGCCCTTCGACCCGTCTCCCTCAACCTCAGCTTCACGGCGTGAGGAGTCACGGCCAGGACCGTGAACTCCCTGTCGTACACCAGGGTTCTGAGCGACCGGCCGGCTAGCGCCTCGATGACGGCCCAGGAAAGCCCTCCGGTAGCGGTCGGGCACGGCCCCGGTTCGGCTCCCATCGACAAACCCCCACCCTTTATTCGCCTTCTTTCTACCGTGGGGTCGGTTCTATGGCTGGGGCTTCCATCCTTCCCGGCCGCAATCCCCCTCCCGGTGGAGGCTACTTGCCGGAACACGTAGAAGTATGATGGTATCAACGGTCCGAAATGGTAATGGATGCCCACACCCGAAGGGCTCGGCCCACCTGAGCGGCGCGTGTCGGCCGGAATCGGAGGGGAGAACGTGAGATACGGGGCAACCGCTACCGGCATCGTCGGGGCTGTCTTGGGGCTCGTGTCAGGTACCATCTTTGGGTGTTTCACTTCAGCGATGACGCTCGTGCCGGGGGTCGGGTCCAGCCCGGCCACGGCGCTGGTACTTCTCGCCCTGGCCACCCCTATCGTGGCCCTGGCGGGCTCCATCCAGGCCGTCCGCAAGCCCCGCCTGGCTGGATCTTTGCTCGCTGCCGCCGGAGTCGTGGCCGCAGCCATCCTGCGCAGCGACTGGCAGGCGCTGTTCTACTCCGCCGCGGCCGTCCTGGCCCTCCTGGCCGAGAGGCAGGTCCGGGCAGCGGAGGTCCCGGGACCCCAGGCCCCTCGTCCCTCGGCCGCCGCGCCGCCCTCGCCGCCCTCGGCCGCTGCTCCGCCCTCGCCGCCCCCGGCCGCCAGTCCTGCCCTCCCCCGCGCCCAGCCATTCATCTTCAGCCCGCTGGCCGGCGTCTCCGGCATCGCTGCCGCGCTAGCCGGTGGCATCTGGGCGCTGCAACACGCCGGCTCGGTCGTGAGCATCGCGGGCGGGGTCTTCCTCATGGGAGTCGTGTCGGCCATCCTAAGCGCCGCCGCGCTGGCCGGAGTCTTCGCCAGCAGGACCCAACCGTGGGGGGGCGGCTTCCTCACCATCGTGGCCGCGGGTCTGGCCGTCGTGATTTCGGGAGCCGTCGCCGTGATCGTCCCTGCCTTCGGCCTGTGGGCCGTTGCGTCCAACGTGTACCTCGTCGTGACCGGCGTGGGCGAGCTAAGGTCCCGGCGGATGCCCACCCAGGCCCCGGGTACGCGGCAGGGGCCCGTCCCTGGTTCGGGCCAGGGTCTCGCGCCGGCGCAGGCCGTTCCGAGCCGCGGGTCCCGTCTGGCCTCGGGCCTCCTCCTTGCGGCGGCCGCCCTCACCGTCCTCTATTCCGGTTGGAGCGTCCTGGGCGCCACCCACGTGATGGGGAGAGTGTTCCCTGATCTCTTTGCGCCTCGGATGATGGAGGAGGAGTTTACCCCCCTCTCGGCCGAGGGCTGCCTCGCTGTCGGTCCCTTCAGCGATGTCGACGACTATGGGTGGCTCGACGATACCCGCCTTTGGGTCGACGGCTATGGCAAGTACGGGGTCTGCAAAGCAACGTTCCTCGGGCTCGACGGAACCGGGCGGCTTCTCACCGTGAAGGGCAAGTTCCCCAAGCCGCGGACCTTCGTTCTCAGGGACGGCTCCGGCTACCTCACCCTCTGCACCTCGATCACCTGGACCGGAGCCGAGGGGAACTCCGAGCTCTACCTCTGCATCGCGGGTGAGCCGCGACGGCTCCTCCTGTCGGGTCGGTTCGACGCGGTTCCGTCCCCTTCCGGCCGCTATCTCCTCTGCGCCTACGCCGGCCGCGCCGTCGTTTGCGACCTTTCCTCCTCTTCGGCCGCCGCCGAGCCGCGCCTCCTCGAGGCCGTTGGAGCCGCCGCGACAGGGGCCGGGGGGAGCGCCGGGGGTGGGCGGTGCCCACCCTACTGGTGCGGCGAGGACCTGCTGGTCGTCACGGCCCGAGCCGACGGCCGGGAGAGCTATGTTCTTGTGGACCTGTCGACGGACCGGGAGGTCGAGACCCTGTCCTTCCCGGGCCGGTCAGCCGTCCTATGCCCCTCTCCTGACGGCAGATGGCTGGCCGCCCTTGTCCTCCCACACCCGCAGGCTCCTACCGAACCCACGGTCGCCCGGAGAGGGTCCGAGATTGCCCTCTACGACCTCGAGGCCCTGTCGGAGCCCGGGCAGTCTCCGGGGATGCCGATCACCATCATCTTCTCGACCCAGGCGGCGCGCAACGAAGCCGTGGGATACGTCACCTGGTCGGATGACGGCTCGAAGCTGGCCTTCTCCGACGCCGGAGGCCGGGCGGAGGGCCCCGACTCAGGGACCGGCAACAGCACCGCTCCGGGCTCCGGCACAGGCCAGCCCAAGGCGGCGGTCTTCGTCGCCCTGGCACCCGCCTTCGACCCGATCCCGGCGCCCCTCGACCCCGCGGTCCCATGGAGACCGGGGGGCTTCTCGCCCGGCGGCCGCTACCTGCTGGTCTACAGGCTGGACCCCTTCGGCAGCGTCACGGGAGCGGCCATCGTCGACACGGAGACCGGGGCTCCGCCCGAAGGACCGCCGCCCGGCCTGTCTGACCCGAGCGTCTCCTCCCTGACCGTCATTCCCGTGTCGCACGAGTTGGCCTGGCACCCGGAGCCCCTCTGGCTAGGACCGACGACCCTGTGGACCTACCGGTCCGCCGCCGGGAAGGGCGCCACGGAGAAGACCCCGGCCTACTACGACATCCTGACCGGCCACGTGACGCCTTTCGCCTGGGAGGCCAATGTGCTCTACTGGGAAGGGTTCGAGCTCTCCCCCGACCGTCGTTACGGTTGCCTGGTGGCCTCGGTCTACTCCGACTCCGGCTACGTGCCGGCTCAGGTCACGGGCTTGGGCCCCTTCAATGTCCTCCCCACCGGCTATTGGCTGTTTGTGTTCCCCATTGACGTCGAGGGGTAAGGGTCGGAGGTCGCGGGTCCTTTGGGGGAAACCCCTCTGGGTGGCGGGTGACGGGTGGGGGGTTACCCCTCCGCGTTCGCTGGCCCGGAGGCACCCTCGACGGGAAGCCTCTGGCGAGCCCGGCGGCAGGACCCTGGAGGTGACCGAGGAGGTCGAGGTCATCGTGGCGGCCGTGTCGAGCGAGCCCAGGCGGCCGGCGACAGCGGGACGGCGATGTTCCCCGGCACGGAGATGGCTGTGGGCCACGACACCTGGCTCGGCTGGAACCGCGACGGACACTGCCTGGCCTACGGCATCACGAGCTGCGCCGGCGTCTACGAGAACTCGCTCGGCCCGCAGCGAGAGCGGCTCCTACTCGCCGGCCCTGTACCAGGACAACCGCGCCGTCACGGTCTGGTCGGTGTCGTCGGTCTCCCTCGCGGCGGGCACGCCCTACACCTGGTCGAAGACCTACACCTACCCCGGCGGCAGCCACTACCACTGGCTCTACGTCAGCGGGACCGATTACCGCTACACCACGCGGATCTACCTGCATCCGTAGGACGGGCATAAGACCCGGGAAGGTAGGCATGAATACCGTCGTGTTGCGAGTTGTGGCCGCGGCGGTGTTGTTCTCTGTCATCATGTTTCCTTCCGGCTACTGGCTCAGATCGGGCCAATCATTGTTGGGCCGACGGGCCGAGACCCCCGTTCTTTACCTGATAGCTCTCCCCAAACCGCTACAGGCTCGCCAGAGATGGCTTGAGGCCGTGGGTGCCCGGGTGGCGGCTTGACAATCTTGGCCTACAATCTTGTGTCCAGACACGCCACCGCGGCGAAGGTGCACCGGCCCTAGCCGAGACCCGACGGCACCGCGGCAAGACTGCAGGCATACGCTGTATTGTTCCGGTCCCGCGTCCCCACCCGAAGGTCTGGAAGGGGGAAACCAGGTGAGAGTCGTCATCCTCGCCGGCGGCTTGGGCACGCGCCTGTCGGAGGAGACGAAGACCCGGCCCAAAC
>QZJP01000098.1 GCA_003599345.1 Bacillota bacterium
CTAGCGGCCTTCTCGGCCTCGGACAAGCCGCCGGCGTATGGTGCGGCGGCCAGGGCGAGCCTGGAGCGGAGCTCAGCCGCCCTTGCGGCGAAGCTGGCCGCCTTTTGGCTTAGGCTTAGCCGAAGGTCTCCGACCGCCTTGTCCACCTGGCGGGCGAACCTTGCGGCCAGGGCCTCCAGCGCCGCTGCCGCCGCTGCGAGAGGACTGCCCTGCTGGCCGAGGAGCCACGTGATCTCCTCGTCCTGCAGGAGATGGTCCGTCGTGTCCGTGTCCCCCACCAGGAACCGGACCTGATCCTTCTGGCTCGCGCTCGGGTCGCCGCTGTAGGTCCACGTCATGGCTGGTCACCTCCGGCTCGGCGGGCGTCGCGGGAGCGGGCGGCGGGTCGGGGACCTCCTCGAGCCACCCGCAGGAGAGCAGCGCCCGCAGGGTGTGCCACGAGGCGGCCTCGGGGACCGGCTCCCCGGGCTCGCGGAAACCGGCCCCCACCTTCAGCCTGCGCTTGGCCACGAACACGGCTAAGCCACCGCCCCGCTGAGAAAGACGCCCAGCTCGGCGGCCACGAGCTTGGCATCAAATGCCATCTCACCCTCTATGCGGTCGGCGGCCAACTGCTCCATGCGGAACCGCTTGATCCTGTTGCCGTAGGCACCCGCGCCGAAGAGGCCGGTCCAGGCGAAGATGTAGCCGGCCGAGGGCTTCATGAGCCCCGGGTTCGGGGCCGCGTAGCAGAGCAGGGCCGACTTGCCGTAGAGGAGGCTGTAGCTGGCCGTCGCGCCCTCGGCGGCGGTGTTCTCGGTGGCGAAGGGGACCAGGACCTTCTCGACCTCGAACAGCCCGGCGAGGAGGTCCACCGTCACCATGCCGCGCTGGGTGTACTTGATGCGGTCGAGGATGTCGGCGTGGTCCTTGAGGGCCGCCAGGACGCGGGGACCGATGACCAGGACGTTGGGCTTGTAGCCCGTCTTCTCCGCCATGGCGATGGCCTGGCCCTCGATGTCCTTGATGGGCGTGCTAGAGGCCTGGTCCCACTGCAGGAACTGGTTGCCCGTCGGGCTGGCCGCAACGCCGGTAAGGTCGGTTCCCCAGACGCCGGTCTTGAAGTAGGCGTCGACGAAGACCTTCTCCCGCTTGAGCAGGAGCTGCTGGGTGACCCACTCGGTGGCGTCCCGGTCCATGTTGATGGGGGCGTCGGCGTTGGCCTGGGTGGGATCGTCGATGTCCTTGTGGACCGCATAGATGCGGGCGAAGTAAGTCGGGGTGTTGTCCACCCTCCACCCACCGCCGGCGGACTCGGTGCCGGGGGCCCGTTCGTCGGCCTCAGTCCGGAACCAGTCGGCCCGGTCGTAGACGAAGTACCTGTCGCTCTGCTTCTGGACCGGGACGATGGGGGCCACCTTGTCGGCGATGAAGTTCGTCGCCTGCTGGATGTAGGCGACGCTCAGGTTCGTGAGGGGCGTGTTAACGTGTACGTCGGACGGGGTAGGATTCGGCAAAGGAACTCACTCCTTCCAAAGCGAAAGCCCCGGCCTTTTCGACCAGGGCTTTGTCGCTTTCTAGGTTCTAGCTGGCTAAGCCAGAACGATGAGCAGGACGCCCTCGCCCTCGACGAAGGCCGTCACGGACGACGCCTCGACGCTGATGCTGTCTGCCGCGCCGAACACGTTATTGGCCGTGATGGCGGTGGCATTGATCACCGCGCCCAGCGGCGTGCAGTTCGCGGAGGTCAGGGACAGGACACCGCCGGTGAGATCGGTCGTGCCGATCTCCAGGTTCAGCGTCGCGGCCTTGGCGGCCGTGGTGACCGGGTCCGTGACCAGGAAGCTGACCTTGACGATCTTCCCGCCGAAGCCGGGCGTGTAGGTGGTCACCACGTCGCCGGCGGCGACCTTGGCCAGTTTGACGGGGATGGCCAGGATGGAGCTGGTCCTGGCCCCAGCGGTAACGCGGGTCACCAGGAGTGCGGAGCGAATCTCGTCCGCCGAACCGCCCTCCAGGGCCACCCCGATCACGGCGTTGTCGCCGGACGCCGGCACGAGCTTGCCTGCGGCGTCGGCCGCCAGGTTCTGGCCGGCCGTGACGGTCGCGCCGTAGACCACCTTGGAGATGCCCAGCGCCATCACCTCGGCGGCCTGGCCGCTCGCCGGCTTGTTCTGGAGGATGCCGACGGCGTTCTCGCCGGCGCCCGCCAGAATCGCCTGCCCGCTGGCGTTAATCTTGACGGCCAGGTACTGGCTCGCCGAGAGGTCGGCGCCAGCGATGAGGGTCACGTTCTCAACCGGGATTTCGTGGGCCATGGCTTAGACACTCCCCTTCTCGCGCAGGTACTCGGCATAGAGATCGGGGTGCTCGTCGAGCACCCGGGCGACAGCCTGCTCGCGCGTCAGCTTGCCGTCCTTCTGGACGATCTCGCCCGCAGCCTTCTCGATCTTGGCCATGGCGGAGCCGCCGCCCTCGCCGCCGCGGCCGATCTCGGCGAACAGGGCGCTCTGCCCGAGGGCCTCGTCGGCCGCCTTGAGAACCGCCTCGACCTTGGCCAGTTCGTCCGGCGCCTTCTCGGCGATGGCCTTGAGGACAAGCCCGAACTCCTCGGGCTTGACGGCCAGGTGCTTGTACTCGGCCGCCTTGGCGACGTACTCCTTGCGGAGCCGCTCATCGCGCTCGGCCTTGAGGACCTTCTCCAGCTCCTCGGCCTTCTTGACCGCCGTCTCTTGCTCCTTCCAGAGGGCCTCGACCATCGGCCGGACCTCCTCGGGGATGCCCGAGAAATCCCAGGTCCCGTCCGCCTTCTTGGTCGGGGCCGGGTAACTCTTGCCCTCGTCAGTCCCGCCTTTGTCCTTCTGCGCCGGCTCGGGGTAGCCGTAGCCGGCCAGGCCGGCGAGGGTCTTCAGGATGTCCTTCGGCAGCTCGTCCTTGTAAGCGTTGAGCAGCCGCAGGGCGCCCTTGACCGCGTTCTGGCCCTTGTCGCTGAGCTTCGCCGCCTTGAGGACCTCGTCGACCTTCGCCTCGTCCTCTAAGTCGGTCTCCAGGATCGCCTTCAGCACTTTCTCCAAGGGGTGATCCACCTCCGTTTCCGATTTCATGACCAGAAACCGCCGCTTGTTGGCGGCCCTGGGAACGAGACTGACTTCCACCGCCTCCAGGTCCCTGAGCCTTGTCACCATCAGGCCGCCTCCTCCCTCGTGCCGAAGCCGCCCACGCTGAACCCGGTATACTCGCCTGCTTTAATCGCCCGCCAGAGCTCGGGGTCCAGCACGTGCACGGCGATGATCCAGCTTCCCTTCTTCACCCTCTGGCCGCCGATTTCCATCTCGGCCGGCGCCACGTAGCTCTCCACGACCTCGGCCTTGGCCGGCCGCTTGTGGCCTTGACCGACCACCCGGCTCTTGGCCAAGAACCGGTGGGCCGCCCGCTCTATCTCATCGGCCGAGATGGTGTCGCCCTGGGTGTCCAGCGTATCGGGCTCCAGAACAACGCCGTAGACCAGCTGGCGTTCCTCGTCGGCCTTGAGGATACGGCCTTGGTACTCTTTGGCCACCCGGCCCTGAGCGGAGGTCACGTCGATCTTCCGCGGCGGGCCGCCCTCCTCGGGGTCGCGCCAGACGAGCCACCGTTGGTCCTTCTCCCGGAGCTCGGCGAGCACGTCCTCAAGCTTGTGCGACTTGGCATAGGGCGTCTGGTCCTTCGGCCTATCGATCAGCCAGACCCGCCGTCCGCCGGCCACCGGGGCGTACTCCAGGAGGAACCGCCCCTTGAGCCTCTCTCCGTGCAGGAACACCTCGAACATGTGCTCGCGCCAGACGCCGATCTCGTAAGTGCCGCTGTCCGCTTCAAAGAACTTGGCGTACTTCTCCGAGGTCGAGCCCACGCCGCCCGGCTCGGAGACGTAAGGCTTCTTGGATGCAACATCAAGCCAGGCTTTCGGCTGGCTCAACTTGAAGGAACCCTGCAGGTTATCGTCCGGGGGCAGGGCAATGAGCCTGTCGCCTCCAGCCTTGCGGTTCTCCTCGGTCGTGCCGAGGAACACTGAAAACCCCCAGAGCTCGCCGTCGGGCCCCTCGAAGCGCAGGTCACCGTGCAGGCTGTGGCTGGTCCGGAGAAGCTCCTCCTCATCGAGCTTCGTCTCGTCCTGGGACAGCCCGCGGTAATGGTGATGGTACACGTAGCGCCCCTTGCCATCGGGCGGGAACATCTTGGGCCAGTTGTCGGCCCACCACTTCGCTGCCACCTCGGCCCGGGTGTCGCCCTCCTCGAGGTCGTCGGCCTTGGCCACCCGTTCCATGGCCTGCCTGACCTGCTTCAGCTTGCGGGCCACCTCGCCGCTGTCCCCAAACCTTCTCACCGCCATCGGGTGGGGAAGGACGAAATCGGCCCTCTCGCCGAGGGCCTTCTTAGCGGTCTGCCCGAGGGCCACGACCACCCGCGGCCCGGCGCGGTCGAGCTCGCCCATGAGCCAGTCATGCCACTCGGCTATCTCCGTGTCCGTCGGTTCCCGCACCCGACCCCTGTCATCGGTCAGGTAGAGCGGGACCGCGTTCGTCAGGAACACCTGGCTGCGGGCGAGACCCAGTGGCTTCAGGTAGAGCTCGTTCAACGTCTCGCCCGAGGGACCCACGAAAGGCTCGCGCCTCGCGGCCTCCACTGCCCCGGGGGAGGCGCCGACGAAGGCGACCTTCGCGCCGGCCGGCCCCGCGCTAGGGACCTGGGGCGCCGCCTTCTGCAGGATGCCGCCCCGCCGGGCCATGTCAACAACCTGGTTGGCGTAGTAAGGTTCGGTCCGAGTCTTGTCCACATCGACCGGCTTGGCCCCCAGCCAGGCCAGGCTGCCGTCGTCCTGGGGGATGATCTCCTCGACCTCGAAGGTCATGACATCGCCGGGTTCGGCCTTGAGCGGAGCGTTGAACGACCAGCCGAGGTCGATGTACTCCTTCCCCCGGAATTCCGTGCGGTTGGTGTAATCCGAGACACCGGGCAGGAGCCCGCCCCTGAAGCCCCGGGTGCCGTTCTTGTTGACCTTCACGTCGAGCACGAGGGCCTTGACCTCGACCATCTTCTTGACCTTGGCCAGAGCATCGGTGCTCGGACCGAGCGTGTAGGGCGCGGAAAGGTCCTTGAGCACGATGCCCTCCGAGAGCGGCACCCTGACGCCTTGTTCCCGCCAAGCCCGCTCCAGGTCCGCCTTGGACCGGACCTCCATCTGGGCCGTGATGGCGAAATGCTTGTCGTCCTTGAGGTAACGGTCGTAGAACTCCTCCAGTCTGGCCCGCCGCTCGCGGAAGGGCAGGGAGTGGAGGTCCCCGTCCCAGTAGATGATGTCGAAGACCGTCACCTTCGGATAGGCGCCCTCGGGCAGTTCGGGCTTGTCGGCCGTCAGGGTCATCAGCTTTATCCGAGGCCAGGGCCGGTCGTTCTGTTCGACCCCGACGTTGGCGTCCAAGATGAAGTCGGCGTCTATCCCTTCCAGAGCCTTGACGACCTCGGGTAGCTGGCGGTTGCGCTCCTCCTGGGCGTCCTCGAAGAAGACGCTCACCTTGTCGCCAGCCTTCTGCACCGCCGCGCGGAAACCGTTCAACTTGTTCTCCGAGACCACTCCGCCCTTCAGGTGCTCCTCGACCCAGGGCCAGACCTCTTCCGGCTTGAACGCCTCGGTCTGGGCGTAGTGCTTCATCGCCGGCTTGGGCATCTCGAAGCGCATGATGGGTTTCAGGGCGCCCTTGGAGACGGTCGCCGGGGCCTCCGGCTTGCGGAGGGCGCCCCGCACGTAGACGAGGTCGCCGTTCCGGACCTCCTCCAACGTCTCGACCTCGAACTTCGGCCGGCCCTCCAGCAGGTGGTCCTCGGTCCAGAACGCGAACGATGTCTTATTCCAGAACGAACGGTGGCCCGGATGATTGAATGCGCCCTCTCCTTTCGTGCTCGGGACCTCGAACACGAACCGGCCGCCTGGCTTGAGCACGCGCCAGACCTCGGCCATGATGCGTTCCTTGTCGCCGAGGTGCTCCAAAACGTGGTTGGCGCGAACCTCGTCGGCGCTGGCGTCGGGGTAAGGGATGCCCTGTTCTAAGTCGTGGACCATGTCCACCTTGGGGCCGGGACGCTTATCGATGCCCACATACCCCTCAGGCGTGGCGTCACCGCAGCCGAGGTCGAGCCGCAACGCCTCGCCCTTCACCACCTCGCGCTTGAGCTCCGCCTTGCGCCTGAGCACGAGGTCGAAAATTGGAACGTTGTCTCCGTGCGGGCCGGTGGGGCCGTCGATGTAGTGGAGGGCCCCGCTCTTTTCCGGGTCGAGGACCTTCCGGACTGGGAGCCAGATGTTCTGGGCCTGCACCAGGAAGTTATCGCCAGACTGGTCCCTCTGGGCCCGGAAGAGAATGTCAATGTCCTCTGGGTTTTCCTTGCCCGCGGCCGCCGAGCCGACGACGCAGACGAAGTTGGGGACGACCACGACCTCCTGGGGTAGCCCGGCCAGTTTCGCCTCGATGCCCTGGGCCTTGCGGACACCCCCGAGCTTCTTGGCCTCCTGGACCAGCTCGCTCGTCTCGTCGTAGCTGAAGCCGCGCCGCTCGAACTCGTCCATCACGAACAGGGCGGCATTGACCATCGGCTCCACGGCCTCGCCGCGCTTCTTGGCCGCGCCGTACCACTGGTGCAGCCTGAGCCAGGCGAGCCGCACCTCATCGTCCGAGGCCTTCCGCAGCTTGTCCGGCGTCATGTCGGCCAGGGCCATCTTCTCAAGCGGCGTGGGCTCCTCGGGCTCGCGCCACCGGGCCTTGCCGCCGGCCGAGGGCATGGCGGCCTGGTGAATCTGCTTCCACAGCCAGTCCGGCAGGTACGCCTTGGCCTTCTCCAGGACCGAGTGCAGATACTCCAGGGCGGGCATCAGGGTCTAACCTCCACCAACCGCATTGCGCATCGACATTGCTGGTGCACAGGAGGAGTGAGCACGGGTCCGAGCTCCGTCTGGAACGACTCTTCCAACCCCACGCGCTGACCATCAAGCGGAGCGCAGATGTCGCATAGCCGGTCGTCGGGAGTCGTGATGAATTCCTTGCGCGTCACTGCGGGGTCGATGAGCCCCTGCTCGGCGGCCTGTCTCCACAATTCTTGCTGGCCCTCGTTGGAGGCCCGGAGGGTCTCTGTACGTGCAATGTTCTTCGCCCGCCAGCGGACGAGGCGCTGCCGGTAGGCCTCGACCCGCTTGTCGAGCTTCTCGCCCGCAACGCCCTCCTCGACGAGCCGGCGGCGGAAGTTGTCCACGGCCTGGGCCTGCCGCCGGGTGAGACCCACCATGCTCCGGATGTGCCGGGCGGACGTGTAGGGATGCATGCCCTCCTCGAACGCCCGGCGGATGACCTCCCGGACGGCAAGGCGGGTCTCATCCGTCACCTCGCGGATGAGCTCGCCCGAGTGCGTCCTCACCCAATCGACCGCCCGGGGGTTCAGGAGGTCGAAGCGGAGCTCAAGCCGGAGCCTGGGCGGGAGGTACCGGACCGAGGCCTGGGCCGCCTGCTCGAAGCCGGTTCGGATTGCGGCCCCCACCGGGGCCAGCTCCGCCGGGAGCTTCTCCCACGGCACGGCCGCCTCGGCGGCGGCGAGGTCCCCCCGGGCCAGAGCGGCCTCGAGCTCGGATAGCGCGGTCTCGCCTGCCACGCGCCGCACAGCCTCGACGAACGTATTGGCCATGCCCGGCGCCAGGGCGTCGGCCACCCGGTGGATAGCCCGGTACTCGGGTTCGGCCGGCCGAGCCTTGAGGACGACGCTCATACGGCCTCGACCTCCTTCAGTGGCAGCTTGGCCGCCTGGCGGAGATAGTTCTCCAGCTTGTCGTCGGGGAAGAGCTCCATGCCCGTCCCCGCCAGGCTTTTCACGAACTCGCCGAGCTCTTTGAGATCGGGCGCGTCCACCTCGCCGGGCACAAGCCGGGGTAGTTTCTCGGTGTCAAGGCCGTTCAAAGCGAACAGCCTCGGCACGGCATGCCGGTTGAGCACGGCGGCGATGGAGTCCAGCCAGGCGGAGCAGGCGGTGGAAAAGAGCGTCGTCTTGGAGGTGGAGTTATGTGTTGGAACGAAGTCATCTGTAACGTACATGCCGCTCGGAGACGACACCGCAATACAACGGACCTCTTCTTGTCCAATGTGTTCGATACTGACGATGCTCGTCTGCCTATCTAGCCGCTTCTGGGAAGGCCTTACTCTACTGGCCTTCCTAGTAAGGAAGAACGGGTTTAGGTCTTCGGGCATACGAATGATCACGTGGTAGCCCACAGATGGCTTACCAACCCACTGCTTGGTAATAGGGGATAGGTAACCCACAGTGAATTTCGTGCTCATACTCGCACATCCACCCAGGCTTCGTGCCAAGTATGCCACACCGTCACGAAGGCCCTCACTGTTGGTGGCGAATATGATTTGACCATCGGCGTACCCGTCTGTATCCATTAATCCACGGAGCAGCCATAGGCGGTCCTCAATAGAGGCAGTCAGATACATTGGCGGGATAAACTTTGTTTGACTCCTTGCCCCAATTAGCCCCAGAGCGCGCAATCCGTTTAGCACCTGATTTTGGCCGCTTCCTGGCCCACTGATCCTGTATTGCGGCACAGACGAGTTGCCACCAGCGTCGCTTAGATGATGACCTTCTGGCAATCTTCGTTCGACTTCGCGACGGATTTCCTCATCGGTCGCGGCGAACGTGGGACCTGCGTTATCACGAATGTACCCATCACCCAAGATAACGCCCAGCACATATGGATCGATGGGCAGCGGCAATTGTTCCCCGAATCGAATTGGCGCGCATCGCGGCACATGGAATTTCCTAGTCCCGCGCTTCCCAGACATGCGATTCATGATTTCGCTGGTGGTTAAAATGCCATATCCATCGATTAGGGAAGGTTCGGGGAGAGCTTGGGCCGGCGGACGATGAAATTTCCCGGGTAATCCCTTCTCCAGCCATTCTTTGCTCGTCACTACCCACTTGTGGTCACTGCTTGCAAGCACGCTTCTACCATCCGCAAACGATATGCGGTAAACGTCCCTAACACCATGTTCAAAGGTGTCTAATACCACCGAGCGGTAACCGAGAGGACATATCACCTCATCGCCTTTCTTGATTTCCCCCATTGTAGTCCAGCCGGTGGGCGTTAATACCTTGGAACCAAGCGGTTGTGCCAGAGCAAACGATCCAACCTTCTCATGGCCCAAGAGTATGAAATCACAGAGCACCGTCATCGCTATCCGCTGGTCGTAGCGGGCGATGACTGAATCGGTGTCGAACTGGCGCCGGCCGCCGGTGGAGAGGAGCCCGAAGTCGAAGGCCTTCTCGCCGTCGCGGTAGGCGAGGGGGAACACGATGCCCTCCTGCTCGTCCCTGCGGACGTTCCGAACGATTTTCTTAATGGCGTCGAGGGTCGCCTTCTGCTCGGCGGTGGCATTCGGACCGAGCAGCTCCGGCGGGACCCACGCGATGGGCAGGCCAGCGAGGTCGCGCTCGATGCCGATGGCCTCGATCTCCTCGATGCGCTTCTTCATCCACCACGGCCGGTAGGCGTTCCTGAGCACGCTGTAGCCCTCCGGGCTGCCCTTGTGGGCTCTGGTCCGGAAGAGCAGACCCTTCTCGATGGGGATGCGCCGGAGCGAGTAGTCGGGCGGGGCCTGCTGAACCATCGCCTGGATGCCGCCGTGCTCGTCGAACTCCCACTGGTAGAGGGTATCCTGGCTCCGGCCGGCGAGCTTGCGCCACCCGATACGCCCGTCGGTGTAGCGACTGCGCTTCGTCGGGTCCCGCTGGTCGCCGAGTCGGCGCTTGTAGACTATCTCGTGGTACGAAAAGCCGTAGACCAGCATCGAGAGTATCTCGGAGACCGTGTCCTCCCACGTGGCCGACATGTCGCCGAGACAGGACTGCAGGAACTCCGCCGCCTCCTGGTCGGGCGTCTCCGGCGAGGCCGGCTCGACGCGCCAGGAGACCTGGCGGAGCAGCATATCCACCGCGAACAGGATGGCCCCGACCACCGGGTCGTTGGTGGACATCTCGCGGTAGACCTTGATAGCCTTCGGCCCCTGCAGCTGGGGCAGAAATTCTTCGTAGACGGTCCCGCCCATGCGGGACAGGCCGGAAAGCCCTATCTCGGAGAGGTCGAGTTGAGGCATCGGCTAACCGGCCACCTTCCAGGGGGATTCGCGGGTCAGGTCGAGTGCAGTGGAGAAGGCCGAGGCGGTCACATGGCTGGAAGCGTTCCTCGGCCAGAAAGTGAGGGCCAGGGCGTCCGCCCGGTCCGGGGACCTCAGCCCTCGGCGCCTCATGTCGTCCTTGGACTCAAGCCTAATCTTGCCCTTGCTCGTCAGGGCGTGGCGGCGGCTGCTGAGCTGACCGACCAGGACCGGGTCGTCTGGGATGGCTCCTTCCTTGAGCCAGTCCCTCATCGCCGCCCACATCACGGCTCCCGAGTCGGCGTAGTAGTCGTCGCCGGCGCCTCCGAAGGTGCACGGCACGATCTCGATGGAGAGTCCCTCTCTCGCCAGTTCCGGCCTGAGCTCGACGAGCCGGTCCGTGACGCCCCCGCCCAGGCCCGTGTCGTCGATATGGGCCCGGATGGGCACCTGCGGGTTCGCCGCTCGGATTTCCCGAGCTGCGGCCACCACCCGCCCGGTCGTCTCCATGGTGTCCTGCTTGCGGTAGGGGCGGAGCTCGCGGAGCCGCCGGCCCTGGCGGACCGCCAGGACCGTCTCGTCGTCGCCGAACCGGGCGACATCGACCCCGATGATGAACGGCTCGGTCGCCGGCCCAAGGTCCGCGTCTCCGAAGCGGGCCACGGCCAGCTCGCAGGTCTCCAGGTCGATGAAGGCCGAGGCCTCGCCTCGGGGGAACTCGCCCAGCACCCGCACCCGGTAGAGGTCGGAGTCCCGGCCGAGGTCCCTCGCCATGTTCTCAAGCCAAGCCCGACTCACCCGGGCACTCGTCTCCGCGTTGACGTGGTGCAGGCTCCAGGACTGCCTCCAGGAGTGGAAGGCGTCGTAGGCGTAGCCGGAGAGCCTGGTCGGGTTGCCAGCGATGAGGAGCTTATTCTCCACGCCCGTGAGCGAGGCGGCGACAACGGCCATGATGCTGTCCGCGACCCCGAAGACCTCGTCAACCACGAAGAGGAGGTGGTCCTCGTGGAAGCCCTGCATATTCTCGGGCTTGTTCGAGGTGCGGGCCACCGCGAACCACCTCTCCGGGTGGCGGTTGGCGAAGACCTTCGTCTGGGTCCACGTGAAAGCGCCGGCGATCTTGCTCCGGCTGAGCCACTTCGCCAGTTCCGCCCAGAGCAGGTCGTAGAGCTGGTGCTCCGTCGGAGCCGTGCACGGGACCTTAGGGAACGGCCTGGTCGATAGGAACCAGAGCACGGCCCAGGCCTCGACCGCCGTCTTACCCACCCCGTGGCCGCTCCGGATTGCGACCTTGTCGCCGGCGGCCAGGTCTTGGAGCGCCGCCGCCTGGTAGTCCTCGGGCGTCACCCCGACGATGTCCCGGACCCACTCCACCGGGTGGTCGCGGTAGTAGCGGATGGCGTCACTTGCCCTCATCAGCGGTCCGGTCCTGGTAGGCGGCCACGATGGCATCCAGGAGGTCCCCCGGACCCTCGCCGGCGCCGCTATACTTCAGCCGAAGCTCCAGCACCTTCCGGAGCCGGTCGATCACCTGGAGCTTCTGCCCAACCTTCATCTTGGCGTCCCGGCGCCAGTCATCGAGCTGGTCCCGAATCTGTTCGAGGAGCTGGAGGTCCCGCGGGACCGTCACCCTGATGGCGTCCTGCACCAGGGCCTTCGTTTGTTCGGCCCGCTCCTGCCGGACGCCCTTGATGTAACGGGCGACGGCCACGTGGCTGACATCGGCCCCGTCCTCTGCCTTGAGGATCGCCGAGATCTCCCGGCTCGTCTTGGTGAGGGCCAAACCCAGCACCTTCTCGGCCAGCCCGAGCTGGTCGATCTTCGACGGCCTGGCCATGGCTCTCACCCCGCTCCCGTTGCGTTACGGTTCGGTCTGTTTCGTTACGAGACAGGAGTCGGTAAGGCTCAGCAGTCTCGACCTAATCTACGACGAATGAAGGCCTTCCGCCTTATCGGGGGAGGGCCTTCGCTCTTACGCTCCGACCCAGGGCCTTTTATCCTTGGTCCTGGGCTTTGTACGTGGTACTCCACGCTGCCAGCAGGATAGCATCTCCGGAGCGGGGTTCGCAACCAAAAAGGAGCCGAAAAGGGAGTCAAAAGGGAGCGAAAAAGGAGCGAGATTCGGACACCGATTCCGGCCCGTAGCTGGGAAAAGGCCGTCGAGAATTTCGAGGCCATTTTTTCACGCTCCCAATAGGCCCCTCAGCCGTCCCGGGCCGAGGTTGGCCAGGGTGCCGGCGACCATGCTCCGGATCCGCCGGATGTCACGCGCGAGGGTCTTCTCATGGCATCCGATTCGCTCCGCGATGACCAAACGCTTGTCCCCCAGGGGATTGCGCCAGACGGCCCGGTAGACTTTCCGCAGGTGAGGGTTCATGCGCTTGAGCCGCCGCTCGACCGCCCGGAGCGTAGCCTCCAGGTCGTCCCGCCGCATGACGAAAGACTCGACGGGCCGGCTTGTTCCGCCGCGCGAGCCGGTGGTCAAGGTGATCCACGAGCCCCCTCGGGACGGCTCCGCGATCGCGAGCTCCTCGCGCCAGTCCTCCAGGTTCTCCAGGACGAGGTCCGCCAGGTCGAGGAGACGCTCACCGTCGAGGATCACCGCGGCAGCCGCCCCCCCCTCGGGCCGGCCGGCACCATCAGTGCCTCGACCTCCGAGGTCTCGACCACAACCGGGACCTCGGGCGGTTGCGGCCGCTCCCGCTCCTCCAGCCACGCCCGTAGCGCCGCCAGGTCCAGCAGCACCCGCCGCTCCAGGAGCCTGAGCTCGTAGTCCTGCTTGCCGTCCAGGTGCTCGATGACCAGCATCGTAGCCTCCAAAAGCGAAAGGCCGGCCAGGGTCTTCCCTCAGCCGGCCTCCGGTTCGTCCGGTCAGCCCGCCCAGTCAGTCTTTGGTCGCCGGTACCTCCTTGGCGAGGTCGAGCAGCCTCCGCAGTTCCTCCCGCGTCATGCCTTGAAGCCGCCTCACCCGGCGGGCAAACTCCTCAGCCGTCAGAGTCAGCGGCTGCTTTCCGGCGACCTTGAAGGTGATAGTGTAGCCTCCTTGCCGGTCCTCCTGCGCTTTACTTTCCCGTTTCACGTCGCCCGGCCTCCCTCCTGTCGAACCTCACCTTGCCGCGGACCTCCTCGGCGGCCACGGGCAGCCCATCCTGGACCTCCAGCCGCTCCAGGCGGCCGAACCGCAGAGCCCGGAGGTAGCGGATCAGCGCCGCTTCCTGGGGGTGGAGCTGCATCGTAACAGGACGAGGTCGCTCAGCCATCCC
>QZJP01000021.1 GCA_003599345.1 Bacillota bacterium
CGGGCCGGTGTCGCCGGTTTCCCATTCGGAGTCCAGGCAACCGTCGTCCTCAAGGCGCTTCAGGTTGCGGTAGACCCCGCCGGGGTCGACACCGCTCATTCCGAAATCGGACTCCAGCCGCTCGACGAGCTCGTAGCCGTGGGACGGCTTCTCACTAAGGAGGAGCAAGAGGCAGGGAATCGCGAAGCCCTCGATCTGCGCTCCCCGTCCGTGACAACCGCACACCGGGCCCGGGCCGTCATGGCTGCGCCAGCGACCGCGCCCGGGATGTTCACGCTCCGGACCGCGTCCGGGATGTCCACCTTCCGAGTCCACGACCGAACCGTCCTATCTCCTAGGTGGGAATGACCCAATATATGATGCCGTCATCTACCTGCCTCAAGCCTACATCAACTTCCGCTTCTCGTCAAGTAGGCCGGAGCCCGAGGGAAAGCAGCGCGGCCTATGGCGGGCCCAGGCGCTCGACCTCGAACGCCCATGTCTCGAAGCAGTCGTAGTCGTCCGGATCGGTAGCCACCACGCAGAGAACGTGTGAGCTTCCGAGCCAACTGACGGGCATGAGGTTCGGGAGGTGGTAGCCCGGCGGCGCCGGCGTGCAGGCGATAACTCGAGGTCCCTCCGGGAAGTCGGGCACGACGACCAACCTCGCGTCCCTCTCCGGGGTGGTCAAGCATTCATGCATGTACATCGCGAACATCGTGCTGTCGTGAGACCAGCCTCCGCTGTAGTAGTCCACACGAAAGCCGTCGGGCAACCCTGAGACCTGATGCACGCTGTGGTCGGAGCGGATAAAGAGCAATCTGTTCCCATGGGACGGGATAGCTATTGTCTTCTTGTCCGGTGAGAGGAACGTCCGCCACGTCGCAAGTCGCTGGACGGTGGGTCGCGCCTGTTCCTCGCTGCGGTGGTGGTAGAGGCGGCAGGGGATAGCCGTGAACCCGCGGAACCTCAAGGATGTGCCGCACAAGGATGTACGCCGGAGGTGTCGCGGGTGTCCGCCGACGAATGCCCTGCCTGCATACCTGGCTTTGAGATTGGCCACGCCCACGACCTCGAGGCCCTCACCGGGTGCACGGTCGTGCTTGCCCCCGAGGGAGCCGTGTGCGGCGTGGACGTGAGGGGGTCGGCTCCCGGGACGCGCGAGACCGACTTGCTCGACCCGTCCAACCTGGTGGAGAAGGTCCATGCCGTGCTCCTTGCCGGGGGGAGCGCCTTCGGCCTAGACGCGGCCGCGGGGGTTTCCCGGTGGCTCGAAGAGCGAGGCTACGGGTTCGAGACGGGGTTCGCCAAGGTGCCCATCGTCCCGGGGGCGGTCCTCTACGATCTCGCTCTCGGGCGGCCGGACAGACGGCCCGACGCGGCCATGGGCTACGCCGCCTGCGAGGACGCCCGGCACCGGAGCGAGGGCCGGAGCGACGTGCCGCTGGAGGGGAACGTCGGGGCGGGGGCGGGGGCGAGCGTAGGCAAGCTCCTCGGCCCGTTCCAGGCGACCAAGACCGGGGTCGGGGCCACCTTCCTCGCCGGTGCGGGGGGGCTTGTGGTGGGAGCCGCGGTCGCCGTGAACGCCTTCGGCGACGTGCGCGACCCGGTGACGGGAGAGATCGTGGCCGGGACCCGCAACCCGACTGGAGGCTGGCTCGATACCACCGCCGCCTTGACCGGCGGCTCGGGTGAGACGCCGTTCGGGCTCGGCCGAAACACGACCATCGGCGTGGTGGTCACGAACGCCACCCTGAGCAAGGCCCAGGCCAGGAAGGTCGCCCAGATGGCGCACGACGGCCTGGCCCTGACCATCAGCCCCGTCCACACCATGTTCGACGGGGACGCCATCTTCACCATGGGCTCTGGCCGGCTCAACACGCCGGTCGAGGTGAGCGTCATCGGGACTCTCGCCGTCCGGGCGGTCGCCGGGGCGGTCGTTCGGGCCGCGACCACTGCCGGTCCAGCGGGCGGACTTCCAGCCGCCGCCGGGTAGACGGGCGGACGTTAGACGTTAGAGGGGGAGACGACGTTGATTGACCGACACCAGGTAGGAGCCAGGGCACTCGAGCACATCCGGCATCTCTCGGTCGACATCGGCCCGAGGGGGGCCGGGACCGAAGGCGAGAGGCGCGGAGCCGAGTACGCGGCGGACCGGATGAAGGAATGGAGCCAGGGCGTCCAGATTGAGCCGTACCGCGCCTACACGACTCTCACCTGGCCGTGGGGGCTCGTCGGGCTCCTGCTCGCGGCCAGCGGGGCCCTGATCTGGCTCTCGCCACTGGTCGCCTCCATCCTGGCCACGGCCAACCTGCCCATATACTACTTCGTCGCTTCGGGGCGGCGGGATATCGGGGTCATCTTCCCCAAGCGGGCGAGCCGGAACGTCGTGGGTAAGGTCCCGGCCCGGGGCCCTGGCGCCACGCCGGGTTCGGACGGGGAAGCCGGCCGCGACCGGGAGGGCGGCCGCGCCGGCCTGCGCCGGGTCGTGTTCCTGGCCCACGTCGACACGACCCGGGCCTCCTTGCTCTACGCGCCCAAGGCCCTGAAGAACCTGCGTATGACCCACATCTTCAACATGGTGAGCGTCCTGGCCTTGTTCGCCCTGTCTCTCACCGGCTTGTGGGCCGAGGGCCTCCTCGCCTCGCCGGCCGACGCGGCCGCTCGGGCCACGGCCGGCTACGTTCTCCTCGGCGACAGGATAGTGGCTTCAGTCTTCGGGCTCATCGCCGCCTACGGGCTCGGTGTGCTCGCGCACCGGGAACTCCTGATGCCCCATGTCCACGGGGCCAACGACAACGCCTCGGGGGTCGGCCTCGCCTTGGCCGTGAGCGAGTACTTCGCCGGGCATCCCCTGGAGACGACCGAGGTCTGGTGTGTCGTCACGGGTAGCGAGGAGACCGGCTACCCGGCGGGGGCCGGGCGGTTCGTGGCCGCCCACCTGAAGGAGCTACAGGACGCCGACATCCTTGTCCTCGACAACCTGGGAGCCGGAGATCTGCGGTACCTGCGGGCCGAGGGAATCATCCTGCCGATGAGGATGGATGCGGGGCTCATGGCCCTTGCGAGGAAGGTCGCCGAGCGCCACCCCGATTGGAAGGTCCGGGACTCGGTCTGCAACCTGGGCTACACCGACGCCACCCCCGCCCTGGCCGCGGGCCTGAGGGCCCTGGCTCTGTGGGCGGAGGGCCCCGACGGGCTGCTCGTCAACTACCACTGGCCGACGGACACGTTCGAGAACATTGATGCGCGAACTGTGGAACAAGCGGCGGCATTCGTGTTGGAGATCGTCGAGGCCATCGACCGGGGCGAGGACCGAATCCGCGCCTAGTATGGAGGCCCGGCCGGCACGTGCCGCCGGTTGCGAGCCCGGGGGACGCCGCTACCAGCTTCCCTCCAGCCTGACGACCAGCAGCACTCCCGCGCCGACCCTCACCGACGCCCCGCCGGTTGTCATCTCGTTGCTTACGCCGAGTGTCTCACCCCAGCGAAGTGTCCCGCCGGAAAGGGGATAGCCCAGCCCTTCGGTCGTGACTCCGGTGACGACAGGGGAGAGGGGGAGGAGGGATACAGTGTCTCCCGGGGACCCGGAGAACGAAACCAGTCTCGCTGCCCCGGTCAGCACAAAACCCTCCTGCCGGGCTCCCGCCAGCCGGATGAGCGGGGTATCTTTCAGGCCGGCCACGAGCAGCACGAGACCGAGAACGTGGTCGGTGCGGTCGCCGAAGGCACCGGCCACGACCACTTCGCCGGGCCGGTAGTCCAGCGCTCTCTCGAGAGCCAGGTGCGTATCGGTCTTGTCCTTACGGGCCGGGTGGTTCTCAACGGGGCAGAGCTCCCGGACCCGTTCAAGGTCCTCGGGGTGAATCGAGTCCAGGTCGCCGACGACGAGGTCGGGTCGGAGCCCGAGGTTCAAGGCGACTCCCGCGCCGCCATCAGCCGCGATTACCACGTCGCCGGGCCGGACCAGCCCCCGGATGTAGCCGGGGTCCTCCTGCCCGGCTGCGGACGTGAGGATGACCACGCGCCGTCCGGCGCCCGGACCGGGCCTGTCCTCGCTTTCGTGGTCAGATATCAATACCTGTCCCCTCCCGGGACGATTGTACACAATCACCGGCAGGCCGAATAGGATTGTTGTGCCATGGGCGGGTGGGGGCGACCCGGCCCGGCCATGCCCGAACCGGGAGGAGGAGTGGGTTTTGAGCACAGTTCAGGATCTGGCCAAGGCCATTAAGGCCCACGAGGAGCCCCTTGTCGCCGAGTACGAGGGCCTCGCGTCGGCGGCCGTGTCCCCCACGGAGAAGAAGCTGGCCGCACTGGTCCTGGGGTACCAGAAGTTCCAGTTGAAGAGCCTTGACCTCTTCGAGACCGAGGTGCCCGACAAGTTCGTCGCCTTCGGTTCAATCACCAGCGACACCGTCAACGTGCGCCGGGGTCCGACGGCCAAGGAGGTCTCCCTGTTCCTGGCCGAGAGAGGGACTCCGGTGATTGTCAAGGACGTGAAAGGCCTCTGGGTCGAGGTCCGTTTCGCCGGTGGCCGTGAAGGTTACGTCTTCAAGGATTACGTCCACGTCGAGACCACAGGCGAGTAGTGGACGAATGGAGGGCGAGCCCGCGCTGTGTCTAGGCGCGATGGCCGGGGCAGACTTCGCTCAGGCAGGGGTCCTGCCGCGGCGCTGGAAGCCCCTGCGCCCCGTTATGAGGCACCTAGATCAGGTGTGGGTTAGACGACTTCTTTCACGCCGGTGGGTCTCCCATGCTGAGCCCGTATAGCTGCTTCATTGCACCACCTGAGCAGAAAGCAGCCGTAGTGCGAAAGAAAGGCAGTACCCCAACAATTTCCCAGTGCGGCAGGAAAGTCGCTATTCTTGTACAACTGCACTGTGACCCACCGCCGCCGCGGTTGGCAAGGCCGCTCGGGGGCGGGGGGGGGCATGACAAGTCCACCGATAGGAAGGAGGTGAGAGCATGAAGGTGTCAAGTCGCCTACTCGCCCTGGCCCTCGTCCTGGCCCTTGGCGCCGCCACGGTCGCCGTAGGCTGCAAGACCGCCGTCAGCGAGAAGATTCTGGTCATCGGAACCACCGACTCCCCCACGACTCTGGACCCCGCCGACGCCTACGACTACTTCTCCAGCAACATCCTCAACAACACGGCCGAAACCCTGGTTGCCTATGAGCCGGGGACCTCCGACATTGTCGAGTGCCTGGCCACCGACTGGACCATCAGCGAAGACGGCCTCACCTACGTCTTCACCATCAGGGAGGGCGTCAAGTTCCACGACGGGACGGACCTTACCGCCGAGGCCGTCAAGTTCTCCCTCGATAGGGCGCGCACGATCGAGGGCGACCCCGGGTTCCTCCTGGACGATATCGAGGCCATAGAGGTTACCGGCGACTACGAGGTGACCATCACCCTGAGCCACCCGAGCTCCCCGTTCGTCTCGAAGCTCGCCTACACCGTGGCGTGTATAATCTCACCAGCCGCCTACAGCGCCACGGAGATGAAGCCCACCGAGATCGTCGGCACCGGGCCCTACAAGCTCGAGAGTCCCTGGGTCGAGGGCAATCCGATCACCCTTGTCCGGAACCCGGACTACTGGGGAACTCCCGCCTTCGCCGACAAGGTCGTCTGCCAGTTCTACAGCAATAGCGCCGCCCTCAAGCTGGCCATCGAGCAGAAGGAGGTTGACGTGGCCTACCGGACCTTCAATCCCCTGGAGGAGCAGGGCCTGAAAGCCAACTCGGACCTGATCTGCCTCGACGGCCCGAGCCCGTACATCCGGTACTTGGTCCTTAACGTGACCAGGCCCCCGTTCAACAGCGTGAACATCCGGAAGGCCATAGCCTACGCCGTTGACCGGCCCGCCATATGCGAGCAGGTCTTCAGCGGCACGGCCGCTCCGCTCTACTCCATGGTTCCCGATGGCATGTGGAGCTACAAGCCGGTCTTCAAGACCGACACCGAGCCCGACATCGAGGCCGCCCTGGGGGAACTGGCCGGGGCCGGATACACGCCGGAACGGCCCCTCACGATCCAACTCTGGTACACCCCGACCCACTACGGTGACACCGAAGCCGACCTGGCTCAGGTCCTGAAGAGCCAGCTCGAAGCCACGGGCGCCATCCAGGTCGAGTTGATGAGCTCGGAGTGGGGTCGCTACACCGACGACCTGAGGGCCGGCAGCATGGGCTTGCTGCTCCTCGGCTGGTATCCGGATTATTTCGACCCCGACGACTACGTCTACCCGTTCCTGTCTACCGAGGGCGCCCGGTCGATGGGCTCGTTCTACTCGAGCGCCGTGATGGACCAGCTGCTCCTGGACCAGGTCCAGCTGACGACCCCCGAGGAAAGGACGCCCATCCTGGAGCAAGTCCAGGACCTGCTTTGCCAGGACCTCCCCAATATCCCGCTGTACTCGGGCACGCAGTTCGTGGCCTTCCAGAAGGATGTCACGGGGGTCATCCTCGACCCGCTGCAGATCTTCCGCTACTATCTAATCTCCAAGGAAGGCTGGTAGGCTGCCGAAGCGAGAAGGAAGGCTGGTAGGTTCGGGGAAATTGGGGCCGGGAGACGTCCCCCGAGGACCGTCCCCCGGCCCTGGTCTTGGAGCACTCTCGCCGACAAGGTGGCTCGCGATGGCCGGTAGAGGGAAGCCGAGCAGTCTCCTCAACTACATAGTCCTCCGGCTCCTGCTGACCTTGCCGATGCTCTTCATCCTGCTCACGCTGGTGTTCGTCCTACTGCGCGTGGCTCCGGGCGACCCGGCCGCGGCCATGTTGGGAGCCCACGCGTCGGTAGAGGTCATCGATGAGCTGCGCGAGCGGATGGGGTTGAACCGTCCCCTCGTCGTCCAGTACTTCGACTTCATAGGCGACACGCTCCGGGGTGACCTCGGGAAGTCGTTCCGCTTCGAGGTTCCGGTCTGGGACCTTGTCAAGCACAGGCTCACGGCTACCCTCGAGTTGGTCTTCTTCGCCTTCCTGATAGCCGTCGTCATAGGCCTGGCCGTAGGCATCTTCTCGGCCAACCGGAGGGGGACGGTCTGGGACCTCGGCGGCAACGTCTACGGAATCCTGACCTACGCCTTTCCTATCTTCTGGCTGGGGATAATGTGCCAGCTCTTCTTCGCCGTGAAACTGGGGTGGCTGCCGACCTCCGGCCGCTTCACCGGATTCTTGAGCCCGCCGGCGATGCACACGGGGCTCTACGTGGTCGACAGTCTCATAGAGGGGCGTTTCGACAAGCTCGTCACGAGCCTGAGGTATCTCGCCCTGCCCGCCAGCGTCCTCGGGGTCTACATCTCCGGGATCTTCGCCCGCATGGTCAGGACGAACATGCTGCAGACTCTCAAGTCCGACTACGTCCAGGCCGCGCGCGCCCGCGGGGTCAAGGAGCGCTGGGTGAGCCTGAGGCACGGCCTGAAGAACGCTCTCGTCCCGGTCGTCACCGTCCTCGGGCTCCAGTTCGCGCTCCTCCTGGGAGGGGCGGTCCTGACGGAGACGACCTTCAGCTGGCCGGGGTTGGGGAGTTTCCTGGTTGGACGGCTCCTGGAGCGTGACTATCCCGCAGTGCAGGGGATAGTGACCGTCTTCGCCCTGGGGGTCGTGATCATGAGCATCGTCATCGACATCGTCAACGCCCTGATCGACCCCAGGATACGCTACTAGCGCTGAGGGGGGGGTGGCCGGATGAGGGTCTGGACCCGGCTCAAGGACGAGCTTCTCACCGTGAGCGGGGCGCGCATCCTCATAGGGGGAGCCATCGTGCTCTTCTATGCCTTCCTGGCCGTCTTCGCCCCCGCCCTGGCACCCTTCGACCCCGAGGAACTCGGGGTGGGACCGCCCCTGCAGTTACCCGACTCGACCTACCGCTTCGGCACCACCTACCTCGGATACGACCTCTTCAGCCGGACGGTCTACGGGACGCGCATCGCCCTCACGGTTGTCTTCCTGGCCAGCACGATGGCCCTCCTCGCCGGCGTGCCCCTCGGGCTTTTCTCGGGGTACCTCGGCGGCTGGTTCGACCGGGTGGCCGTGCTCATCATGGACTCGGTGTACTCCTTCCCCGACCTCATCCTGGCCGTCGTCGTCGCCGCGGTACTCGGCGGCGGGGTGGTCAACGCGGCCATCGCCGTTTCGGTCATCTATGTCCCGCAGTACTTCAGGGTGACCCGAAACCACACTCTCTCGGTCCGCGAGGAGACCTTCGTCGAGGCGGCCCGGGCCCTGGGGGCCTCCAAGCTCGATACGATCAGGCGGTACATCTTTCCCAACGTTTCCCAGTCCATCCCGGTCATCCTCACGCTCAACTCGGCGGACGCCATCCTGACCCTGGCCGGGCTGAGCTTCCTCGGGTTCGGGATAACGCCGCCGAAGCCGTTCTGGGGCCTGGACATCAGCCAGGCCTGGCGGTACCTCACCCTGACCAAGGAGTATCCTCAAGTGTGGTGGTGGACGGCCATCCCTGGGTTTGCCATTGTCGTCCTCATCATCGGCTTCACCCTTCTCGGCGAGGGACTCAACGACATCCTCAACCCCCAGCTCAGGGACTCGAAGCGATGAACGTCGAAGCCGTGAAGATCGAGGCGGTGAAGGCCGAGGCGGTGAAGGCCGGAGCGAGGAACGTCGAGGCGGCAACGGTCGAGCCGTCGGAGTTCGGCAAGGAGACCGTCCTCTCAGCCCGCAACCTGTCGACCTACTACCGTACGAAGCGAAGGGTCGTCAAGGCCTGCGAGGCCGTCAACCTCGACCTGTACCGGGGCGAGGTATACAGCCTCGTCGGCGAGAGTGCCTGCGGCAAGTCGACACTGGGAGCCACCCTTATGAACCTGGTTCCCGACGGCACCGAGGTCACCGGGGAGATAGTCTTCCGGGGGCGCAATGTCCTGACCCTGAGCAAGGAGGAACTACGTCGCCTCCGCGGGACCGAGATAGCCCTCATCTTCCAGGACCCGATGACCCGTCTCGACCCCTTGATGACCATCGAGAAACATTTCGTCGAGGCGCTCCAGTCCCACGAGCCCATCTCCAGGCGCGAGGCCGCCCTCCGGGGCGCTCGGGCCCTGGACGCCGTGGGAGTCCCGCCGAGCCGACTCCGTGACTATCCTCACCAGTTCAGCGGCGGGATGAGGCAGAGGATCATGATTGCCCTCGCCCTCGTCTTCGAGCCGGTCCTCCTGGTATCCGATGAGGCGACCACGTCACTGGACGTGGTCGTCCAGGCCCAGATTCTTCATCTAATGAGGAGCCTCAAGGACCGCTACGGCCTGGCCATCCTGAACATCACCCACGACCTGGGCGTGGTGGCGGAGATCAGTGACAAAGTCGGTGTCATGTACGGCGGACACGTTGTTGAGCAGGGCACCGCCCTGGAGGTCTTCCACCGGCCGGCCCATCCGTACACCGGTGGTCTTCTGAACTCCGTAGTCCACATGGGGACCACTCAGCTTTCATGGATCGACGGGATGCCGCCCGATCTCGGCAGCCCGCCTCCCGGTTGCCCGTATGCCGACCGGTGCGACCTTGAGAGTGCCGAGTGCCACCGCTCTTTCCCCCCGGAGTCTCGCCTAAGCGCCACGCACCGTGTTCACTGCCATCGAGTCGCTGCCGGGCTCGCACAAGGACGTGACGCGCAATGACTTGCGGGCGCACCAACGCCGGTCGCGACCAAACCGTGCTCCGGAACCAGGCCGTACTCTGGGACGAATCCATATCCCGGGACAAGTCCGTATCCCGGGACAAGTCCGTGCCCCGGGGCGACTCCGTACCCAGGGACAAGATTGTCGTGCGTGGATTGAGGAAGTACTTCCCGGTGGGCGGGACACTCCTCGACCGCATACTTGGGACACAGCCGCTGGTCAAGGCCGTTGATGGCGTCGGCTTCACCATTCGTGACGGAGAGGTTTTCGGTCTACTGGGCGAGAGCGGGAGCGGGAAGACCACTGTGGGCCGGGTTGTTCTTGGGCTCGAGCCGGCTACTGACGGCGAGGTTTTGTATGAGGGGCGGCCTATCACGTCCGGGCTTCCCCGGTCCCTCAGACGCAGCCTTCAAATCATCTTCCAGGACCCCCATGCCTCCCTGAACCCGGCCATGACAATCTTCCAGGGGATAGAGCACGGGCTTCTCATCCACTCCAGCCTGAACCGGGCGGAACGCCGCGAGCGGGTCTACGCCATCATGGAGAAGGTCGGCCTTGTTCCCCCGGAGGTTCTGGCGCACGCCTATCCGAGCGGCCTTAGCGGCGGGCAGCGGCAACGGGCCGTTATCGCCCGGGCGATGATCCTGGGTCCCGATTTCGTCGTGGCCGATGAACCGGTCTCCATGCTCGACATGTCTATCCGTGCCCGCATCCTCAAGCTTCTCCTCGACCTTAAGGACGAATTCGGGCTCACCTATCTCTTCATCACTCACGACCTGGCCACGGCCAAGCTTATTTGCAGCCATGTTGGCGTCATGTATCTGGGTCAGCTAGTCGAGGTGGGACCGGCCCGCGCTATCTTCGAAGAGCCCCTTCATCCCTACACACGGGCGCTCATTCAAGCTGTCCCGGTGCCGGATCCGGCGAGAGCCCGGGATAAGGCTCTCCCCCATGGGGAGATCCCGGACGGCATCCGGCCTCCGTCCGGCTGCCGCTTCCATCCGCGGTGCCCGGAACCTATGCCGGAGTGTGGTTGGGAACCTCGGGACCTCCAGGACCTTATTGACAGGCGCCTGCTTGAACTGGCCGAAGCGCAGGGACGGACGGGCCCGGCCGGTTTCGACGTACGGATGGTTGAGGATGAGGCCAACCACTCATTGATGGTGGCCAACAAGCCCGCCCTGCTGCGATTGATAGACGCGGAACGGGATAGGGAAACGCCGTTGGGCCGAGCCATCGAGAGTGTGGAGGTTGGTCAGCGCTCCGTCAAGGTCAGGTTCAGGAAACCCGTTCCCATCCCGGACGTCTCCATCGGTGACCGGACAGTGAGATGCCTACGGGTCGCCCGGGACTGACGGTCGGGAACGGATGTCCGAGTCGCGCGGCCGTGGCGTGTCGCGCGACGGTATCGAGTCAAGCGGATGTCCGGCCGCGCCCGACGCTAGAAGCCCTCGCACTCCGTCAGGATGTACTCGAGGTAGTTACGCTCGTCCGTGGTCATCTTAACGTAGAGGGCAAGCGGGACGTTGGGGTTCACGCAGATGACCGACGTGGCTCCGGCCATGGTCCACTCTCCGACGGCGCCGGCTATGCCCGCATACGTCCCGCGCCCGGTTATGGCGAACGAGATCCGGTTCTCGCCTTCCCCGTATGACCAGGTAGTCCCTTCGTCCCACGAGCCGGGGTTACCGGCGAAGTAGAGGGCGGGTGTGACGAGAAGCCCCATGAGCGTGGCCGCGGTCATGAGGTCGGCTCCGGTCGTCAAGTCGATGTCGCCGGGAGCCGCGACGAAAGCCCCGGAGAACTCGGTGACAAGCTTCCCGGCATACTGCACGTTCAGATTCCCCCCGCCGGCGTCGGTCAAAGACAGGGAGTACCAGCCGGTGGTCACCTGGCCGTCGTCGGCGACGTTGATGGCGTACCTGAACCGCTGGCCTGCCGCCCAGCCCGCCGTGTTCCAGGAGCCGCTCCAGTCCCCAAGCGTCTTGCCCCCTTCACCGGCGTCGCCGGCGGGAACCTGGTCTGAGCCTCCGGTGTCCCCGGCCGGCTCCTGGATCTGTCCCGGGGCCTCGTCACTCGCCGGCTGTCTAGTCCTACACCCGGCCAGGCTCCCCGCCAGCACGAGAGCCGCAAGGAGGGCCGGCGCAATGGTCTTGCGGAGGCGGCGTAAGGCCACGGAGCCCGTCCCCTTCCTGCCCGGGAGAGGCATGTATGACAGGGCTATTCTGCCAGCACGAGGCGTTGTCCTCCAGGCCCGGGCGCGCCCAGTCCGCCGGGGCCAAGCGGCCGAGGTCCCAATCCGCCGGGGCCAAGCGGCCGAGGTCCTCCACGCGATGTAGGCCCGGAACCCGTGGGGGATAGCGGAGTGGCGGCGTATCGGTAGGGCGGTCGTGGGGCGAGGGTCTCAGGAAGGTGGCGACCATCATGAGGATGAGTGAGAGGGCAAGGCCGACGGCCCTGGTCGTGGCGTCCCGCTCATCGTGGGCGAGGGCCAGGATCATGGTTGTCAGGAAGTAGACGGCGCCGACCGCTCCGACCCGGATGAGAATCTCGCCGATAGACAGCTCCACGCCCGTGACCTCCGGGGCGTAGTCTGCCCACAACGCCGCCCGGGGCAAGGAGACGCGGGTCTAGTGGGGGAAGCTATGGGAGACAGGACACCGGGAGGTGAGTCACTCTGCGGAGAGGGTTCCTCTTGGCGGTGGTCCTGGTCGGGGTCCTCGGTCTGGCCGCCATCTACCTCGCCAGGCCGAGGGGCACCGAGGCCAGGCCGGAAGTGGGGGCCAGGGCCCCGGCCATCACTGTCACGGACAACGCGTCGGGGGCGGAGCTGAGACTCCCGGACGACCGGGCCGGACAGCCATACGCGCTCGCCTTCTTCTCCTACACATGACCCGCGTGCCGTGAAGAGGTGCTGCAGTTGCAGCGCACCGCACGCGAACTAGAGGAGAGAGGCTTCCGGCTGTTTGTGGTCACTTTGGGCAGGCCGGGCGACACCGAGTTCCTTGAGGGGAACGACATCGCCAACGTCGTCCTGGACCCGAACGCCGCCGCCTTCGAGGCCTACGACATCTCGGCCATTCCCGAGACCTTCTTCATCGACGGGGACGGGGTCATCCGTAAGGACGTGGTCGGCTGGAGAGGCGACGAGTCGCTCCGCGACTTCGCCCGCACCGCCGAGGAACTGCTCGGCCCGTAGGCCGGCCCCGCTCAAGGAAGCAGGATGTAGCCCTTGGGGTCGAAGACCGTTCCCCACCTCTCCGACCAGCCGTTGAGAGATGTGAGGATGCGGTCGTGGTCGTCGCCGGTCTCGAGCTCCGGCCTCCCGTGGTCGGTGAAGACCGGGACCAGTTGGGCCGCGGCGATGCCCTGGTCGTCCAGGGTCACCAGAAGGATGCCGCTGTCCTGGCCCGCCCGGGTCGCGGTCGTGAAGACGAAGTTCCCCAGGCTGTAGGCGATCAGGCTGCCCTTATAGACCTCCATGCCCTCGAGCACGTGAGGATGGTGCCCGACGACTATGTCGGCCCCGGCGTTGACGAGGGCCCGGGCGTAGTTCTGCTGGTAGGCGTTAGCGTTGTGCTCGCGCTCGACGCCCCAGTGGACGCTGACCACGACGTAGTCCGATTGCCTCGACAGGTCGGAGACGGCTTGCATGACTATGGACTCGTAGTGGGTGGGGAGGACGCCCGGCCTCGAGTTGGTAGCCACCCACTCGTTCACCGGATAGATGGCCGTGGC
>QZJP01000040.1 GCA_003599345.1 Bacillota bacterium
CTATCCCCGCCCAGGAGTTGAAGAGCGCGGCCGTCGCGTGACCCCAGTCGTCAAGAGCCGGATCACGGTAGAACACGACAGGGGTGCCGGTGGTGCCCGCGGTCCTGAGCGGGCGGAGTCTCGTGGCGTCCACGGCGGTCGAGACCATGTCCAGGCGGACCCCGGAAACCCCGGACCCGCCTTTGAGGTCGCGACGGGTCGTCACCGGAAGGAGGTGGAAGTCGTCGGAGGCCAGGGATTCCGGCTTGAGGCCGGCCTCCTCCATGAGCTTTCGGTAGTAGGGGACAGTATCGTAGGCGTGGCAGAGAAGGGCCGAGAGCCGCCGCCACTGCCCTTCGCGGACGGTAGCCGCGTCCTCCCACTGGGCCTCCTCGAGCCGGCGTCTAACCCTGACGAAGGACCGGCCGGACACCAATTGGGCGGCGGGGTAGAGCACCCCGCCGTACACTGCCCGGCGCACCGCCCGGCCCACGCTCTCGGCCATCACTCATCCCTCCTTGGCCCTATTGCTCGCCCTCGTTGATCCGCGCCGGACTCGTTGGCAACACAGCCGGGTCGAGGCGCTTCGCCTCGTCGACGACCGCCGGCAGCCTCTCCCCTATGAGGCGCCCGACCTCGCGCCGGTGCTCCCACAGGCCTAGGAGAGCGCTCGTCAGCCCCTCCGGAGTCACGCCGGTCATGGGGAGGACCCACTCTTCGAGCCCCAGGCTCCCCATGATACCCTCAGCCTTGGGGCCCCAGTAGCCTACTACCAGGGTAGGCACACCGCCCGACAGCGCGAAGATCGCCGAGTGGAATCTCGTGGCGACGAATGCGTCCATCCTACCGTAGCAGGCCTTCAGAACCGCGGCCGGCAGCTCCTCCTCGACCACGGTGACCTTGACACCCTCTTGACCGCGCTCCTCCAGTACCCGGCGCAGGGCCCGGCCGGTGCGGCGGTCGTCCTCGAGCGGACCGGGGCCGGTACACTGGGGCCAGACTATGGCGTGAACCCCGGCCTCCCGCGCCAGACTGGCAACGGCGTCGGCCATGGCCGACACGTATCTCGGCGTTGCCTCCCCCCACTCTCTGACGGTAACCCCTAGGAGAGGCGCGCCCAGTGGGACACGGTGGCGCCTCAGCACGGCCTCGGCCTTGGTGGGTGGAGCGGAACCGAGCCCAAAGGCCAGGTCGGGCACCACCCTCACCGGCGCCGCGACGCCCAGTTCCGCCAGAGTTCGGGCCGACAGGCTCTCGCGGACCAGGATGAGCCTGGCCCCGTCGAGAACCCGGCGAGCCAGGGCGGCCTGGCGCCGGGTGGCGAACGGCCCGATGGACTGACCGTAGAGGACGAACGGCACCCCGAACCTCGAGGCCAGCGACAATGGGAAGAGATTGCGCCTCAGCCGGAACGACGACCTCAAGGTGGGCTCGGCGAATATGAATCCGCCCCCCTTACTGATGACGACGGCCGCCCGCCGGAAGGCCCTGAGCGTCTCGCGCTCGGGCCGGGTCCAGAGGCAGGCGGGCGCGGGAACGGGCGACAAGACCCACGCCGCACGGAAGACGTAGAACAAAGTCTGAAGAACCTCGGATAGCCGGCCGCTGGCCGCGACACCTTGCCGCCGGGACGGCTCGATAGGCACGATGGGAAAGAGTGACCCCAGAATCCCGCCCGGGAAATGCGCCCTGGTCTCGAAGTACTCGTCCGTCAACCGCCGGTCGTGCGCCCCGAAGTCCGAAACGAGCTTGAACTCGGCCTCGGGAAAGGAACCCCTCACGAGCCTGGCCAGGCACTCGACGATGGCCGCGTCGCCCTTGTTCCGGTCGGACCATCCGTGGACGACCAGAACCAGCGGGGACAGCCCCGGTTCATTGTGGGTTCGGCCGCTACGCGGCACGGGTGCTGCTCCATTCCGGCACGCACACTGCTCCATCCCTATCCACTCCCGGGCGACCCGCTCCCCCGGACGACCCGCACACGCACGGCCGATCGCTCCCGGCCAGGGCGGCCATGTCGCCTATGCTGTACCGGATGAGGGGCATCACCCTGTTGTGAAGATCAGTGATGACCAGCCTTCCCTCGCGACCCGGCTCAACGGGATGACCGTCCTCGTCGACCACCTCGGAGGTAGCGGTGGCTGTTCAGGTGAAGGTTCTCACCGGGCGGCCGTCCGGCTTGCGCGTGCATTGGGCAGGTCTGGCCGAGCCAGGGTCCGAACTCGAGGGTCCCGTAGCGGGAGGCGATGGGCCGGTCCTCTGACGGCGGCCGGCCGGAAGCGGAGGGGCGGACCCTCGCGCCGGCGGCGACGAGCCGCTGAGCAATTCGCTGACGGCCGGGGCCAGAAAGCCTCGTCCCCACCCCCGGCCATCCACGGAAACAGCCAGCCCGAACCGGGGAATGATGTCGGCACGAACACCGCGGCCGGTAGGCCGAAGAGGAGATGCCAGAGAAAAGCCCATATGGCCCCGACACCACGCTTGATGCCCCGGTAGGTCATGCGTCCGTAGTTCTGCCCGGCTGAGGCCCTTCCTGTTCCGCTAGGTTCGCCGGGCGGGCCGATAGCGGCCCTGGGCCGCCATCATCAGGTGCAGGAGACGGGGCGAAGACCAGGGAACATAGGGCTGCCCTGTCGGGGCTACCTTGTCGCGCCCGACACGAGAAGAGCCGCAGAGTCGGGAGGCACCGCCCGCAGATGCCATCGAATCCAAAGGCCGGTAAGACCCGGGGCCCGCGCCTCCTGGCGCTGGACATCGACCACACCCTGACAGGCAACGACCACGCCATCACCGAGCCCAACGCCGAGGCGGTAGCCTGGGCGCGAGGGCTCGGGGTCAGGGTGACTGTCATTACCGGGCGGCGTTACTCGGGTTCAGCCGAGACCCACGCCGCGCTCCTCGGACTCGAGGGCCCGATAGGAGTCCACTACGGGCGGCGGGTCGTTGAGCACCCGTCAGGGCGCGTGCTGCGGAACCACCCGCTCCCGGAGGGCTGCGTCGAGTCGCTCCTCAGGGTCACCGGCCGCTTCCCGAAGGCCTACGTTTCGGTCTTCGCCGGGGACGACCTGTGGTTTGAGAAGATACCGGCGGACCTTGAAAGCATACTCCCCATCCGCGTGTTTCAGGGCAACCTGCGCGAGATCGCCGCCACGCGGCGAGACGAGATTCTCACCCTCCACGTCTCCGAGCCGTCCGGGGCGGAGGCTGCGCGGGCGGTCGCGGAAGAGGCCGCCCGCCTGTTCCCGGGACGGCTCACACTCTACTTCTCCCCGTGGTCCGGGGATCCGAACGGGCTCCTGACGGTGATTTCGTCGGAGGCCGACAAGGGCACCGCGCTCGTCGAGATCGCGGCGATGGCCGGAGTGGACCCGGCCGATACGGTGGCTATGGGCGATTCCGTCCCGGACATCCCGATGTTGCGCAAGGCCGGGGTGGGCGTGGCCATGGAGTGGTCGCCAGGCGAGGTTCGAGAGGCGGCGGACGTCGTGGCGGAAGGCGACCCGACGGACGCCGTGGCGAGGGCGATAAGGCGCCTGTTCGGCCCCGCGCCCGGCGCCCCAGGGTCAGGTCCCTAGCCGCCCGAGCCGCTCAGGGCCCTAGCCGCTATGTCTGTCCGGAAGTGAGCCCCCTCGAAGCGGATGAGAGCCACAGCCTTGTATGCTTCCTTCACGGCGGCCGCCAAGGTCGGAGCGGTGGCGACCACGTTCAGGACCCGGCCTCCCGACGTGACCACTCTGCCGCGCCCCGTGACCTTGGTGCCGGCGTGGAAGATCTTGACTCCGGAGCGGACGCTGGCCACCTCAAGGCCGTCAATGACCTTTCCCGTCTCATAGCGGCCGGGATAGCCTCCCGAGGCCATCACCACGCACACGGCGCTCCGCGGAGACAGGTCGAGGCCCCGGTCCCGGTCCCGGGCCCGGGCGCGCCGGCGGAGCCCCGAGCCGGCGGCCACGGCCATCATCAGCTCCGCTAGGTCGTCGTTGAGCAGCGGCAGGATGACCTGGGTCTCGGGGTCGCCGAAGCGGCAGTTGAACTCGAGCACCCGGGGGCCGTCGCGGGTCAGCATGAGGCCGGCGTAGAGCACACCCCTGAACGGGGCGCCCTCGGCGGCCATGGCGCGGATTGTAGGTTCGAGGACGTGGGACCGGACAAAGTCCTGACCGGCCGGCCCCAGCACCGGCGCGGGGCAGTAGGCGCCCATGCCGCCCGTGTTGGGGCCTGAGTCGCCGCTAAAGACCCGTTTGTGGTCCTGGGCCGGCGGGAACGGGAGCACAGTGTCGCCGTCGGTGATGCCGAGGACCGAGACCTCCTGACCTTCAAGATACTCCTCGATGACAACGCGGCGGCCGGCCTCCCCGAAAGCCGACTCCTCCATGGCCTCGTGGATGGAAAGCTCGGCGGCGGAGCGGTCGGGGGCGACGGTAACGCCCTTGCCGGCGGCCAGGCCGTCAGCCTTGACGACGACCGGGGTCCCGAAGCGATTCACGGCGGAGATGGCGGATTGGGGCGTCTCGGCCACCTCGAAGCGCGCCGTGGGAATACGGTGCCGAGACATGAAGGCCTTGGCGAATGACTTGCTCGATTCGAGGCGGGCGGCGGACCGGGTGGGGCCGAAGACCCGAAGACCCGCTTCGGTCAGGACGTCGGTTACGCCGGCGGCCAGGGGGTCCTCGGGGCCGACGACGACAAGGTCGGCCTTGAGACGGCGGGCCAGGAGCAGGACGTCCTGGGGGTTCTTGGGGTCGAAGGGTCTCTCCTCGGCCACGGTGTCTAGGTTGGTGACGAACGGTTCGTGGGCCGTCCCGGCATTACCGGGGGCGCAGAAAACGTGCGAGACGAGCGGGCTTTCGGCGAGCTTCCAGGCGATGGCGTGTTCACGCCCTCCGCCACCGATGAGCAGGACCTTTAGGTTTTGAGGGTCTTGAGGCACGGCGTCCTCATCCTCCCGCGCTGGCCTTGCTCCAGTCTTCCCAGGATCTTAGGGGGATGACCGAGGAGGGCTCGGTAGGGACCCCTCCACGGTGCGTAAGAGGGTACAAGTTTCGACATCTCTTCTAGCTGCGAGAAGAGGTCACTCCGGCAAGAGTCCTCCTATCGCGCCCTGCTGCTAGACGAACGTCCGTCGTATTGTGGACATTCGTCACCACACAACTCACGTCCTACCTCTCAAGCGGGCCCTCTACCTGGCACTCCATAGGACCGGGATTGGGCGCTTTGCACGTTCCGGCGGAATTCCGGGCCATCGTCCGCCTTCTCGCAGCCCGCTCGAATGCTACCAGGGAGAACCCCATCTGTCGTCTAGTGTCGCACCACGCCGGCCGGGCGGGGACGGTGGTCCTGGTCCCTGGGTGGCGCCGGCCTAAGCACGGCTTGAGGCCGGCCGCTGTGTTAGTTCAAGGTTTGTTCACGGCTCGTTCATTTCCCCGAAAGACCCACGCAAGACCTGTGAGGGACAATCGGAATCGAACAGAGCCGGGGCGCGGGTCGGAGCCGGCAATCGATGAAGGCCGGTGGCGGGTCGGAGCCCGTCGGGGGCGCGGGGTAGGAAGCCCATGACGCGGAGACACGTTGGCCGAGGACCCCTAGCAACCGAGATGCGTGGCGGACAGCCGGCAAGAACGATAGCGACCGCTCCGCGGCCGGCGAAAGGAGGAGACAAGCCATGAGGAACAGGTCAGTAGGTGCGAAGCGCGTGGGTACGAAGACGTTGGCGGCACTCCTGGGTGCGGTTATCGTGCTCGGGCTGTGCGGTTCGGCCGCCGGGGCGGCCCGGGTGGTCGACAGCGGGGGCTCGGAAGGTGGAGATCCCGGAGCGACCATGGAGGGCGATCTCTTCGCTCCGACCAGATGCCCGCCGGTCCTGACAGAGGAACAGCAGGCCATTCTTGACCGGGCGCGGGCTTTGGTGGCCGAGATGGAGCGAATCGTCGATGAGGCCGAGATGTACTCTGCCAGAGAGAGCTGGGCTCAGGTCGAGATCGAACTTCTGGACTACGTGTCGACCATGGTCACCCTAGAGGCGGTTCTGGACAGCTTCGTGGCGACAGTGACGACAGAGCCCTTCCCGTTCCGGTATTTCCTGGGGCCCATCGTCGAAGCGGTAGCCGCGCAGGCTGGTGGTATCGCCGATGTCTGGACAGTCCTGCCCGAGGCCAATCGGGACCCGGTGCGCAGGGCCGTGCTGGCGGCGGCCGAGGCTAGTGATCATCCGGGTTTCTGGCGGCACATGGTGAGGCTCGTGCTCAGCCAGGTTGAGCGCGACCCGGACGAAATCCGGGAGAATCTCGAGGAGTCCTTGGCGAGGGCTCAGGCTGATCTGGAGGCAACGCTGGAGCGCATGGCGAGGCTCGAGGGAATCATCGCTAATCTCGAGGAGAAGATCGACGCCTGCGAGGATGAAACCCTGCGCGAGCGGCTTGAGGACAAGAAGCACCTTGCCGAGCTCGACCTGGCCGTGTGCGAGGCCAAGGTGGCCCGCGATGAGTTCGCCATCGAGATCATCGAGGAGCGTCTGGCGGAACTCGAGGCGAACGAAGACTAACTAGCCGGTCGAGCGTGATTGTCGAACGTGGTGGGCCGAACGTGGTCGGCCGAACGTGAACGGGATGGGTGGACGTGATAGGGGTGAGGGGTATCCCCTGGGGTCTCAGCGACGGCCTCCGGGATACCCCTCATCCCTCTCTTGCTTCCTGCTGTATAGTCATGCGATACCAGGCGTTCTGTTGTATGATGATTGGTGCAAGGCTTCCCCGACCATCCGAAACGCACGTGTCGCGGTAATAGTGGTCGTGCGTTCGTGTCACCTCTTCAGGCCCGGACTCGACGCGGACAATCCGGGGCGAAGGTGCGGAGGATTCATGACTCTAAACACCTTCCTCGAGGGCCTCATCACCCTCACAGTGAGCGCTTGGTTCGTGATGGCCGTGACCCTGTTCTTTAGACTGAAGCGGGATAGGGTCGTCTGGCTGGTCCTCCTGGCTGGACTCGCCGCCGTTCTCGTAGCCACGCTGATAGACCTGATCGGAGACCTCACCGGCCAGCCGGGCGTCCTGTTCCTGCCAAAGAACGTCCTCTACGCCGTAGGAGGAATCTTGTTCAGCGCCGGTATAGCGGCCTGGTGCAGGGTCACCATCGCGTACGCGGAAAAATCAGAGAGACTGGCCACCACGGATGAACTGACCGGCGTCCTGAACCGGCGCGGTCTGATGGCCTTCGCCGAACGGGAGCTTGCGCAAGCCGCTAGAGGCGGGGAGAAACTCGCAATCCTGGTTGTCGACATAGACAACCTGAAAAGCGTCAACGACCGGCACGGGCACCTGGCCGGGGACCGCATCCTGGCCGCGGTCGGTCGCGCCTTGCGCGATGAACTCGGTCCCCGGAGCACCATCGGGCGGTTCGGTGGTGACGAGTTTCTCATCTTCGTCAGGCTCACCCCGGAAGAGCCCGACCGGCTGGTGCGCCTCGCGGAGAGGTTGAACGAAGCCCTGAGCGAGCTGGCGCCCACGCTCGAGGTTCCCGCGGGCATGAGCATGGGCGCGGCGGTGTTCCCCGAAGACGGCTCGACGCTGGAGGTCTTGTTCGAGACGGCGGACAAGAGGATGTACCGTGAGAAGACCCTGCGGGGCGGGAGCGACGGGTAGAGCTGCCGTTGCCGGGCAGCTTGCCTGAGCGGGGAGGAGTTGTGTGGTGGGCAGGGTCGGTCTGGGTGTTGTCGGACTCGGACGGTGGGCCATGGTCGTGAGCGCGCTGGCACGGCAGGCGGCGACGGTGGATATCGTCGCCGCTTTCGACTCCAACCCGGGAGCGGCGAGGAGCGCGGCCCAGCTGTTCGGCCTTCCGCCGGCACCTAGCCTGGACGCCCTCATGGACGACCCCGCCGTTCGCGGCGTTCTCGTCATCACCAGTAACGAGTCGCACCTCCCGCTGGCGAGGAGAGCCATGGAAGCGGGCAAGGACGTGTTCGTGGAGAAGCCCATCGCTCCGACGCTGACCGCCGCCGAGCAAATGGTAGCTCTGGCCGAATCCACCGGCCGCATCCTCATGGTGGGGCACAATACCCGCCGGACGCCGGCCGTCCGCGAGGCGAAGAGGATCATTGAAAGTGGCCTGCTCGGGCGCGTGGTGTCCTACGACGCGGCGTTCTCCTACTTCAACCTCGAGGAAGTATCGCCGGACTCATGGAGAGCCGATCCCGCCAGGTGCCCCGGCGGTCCGCTCCTGCAACTCGGCATACACCACGCGGATAACCTGCTCTACCTGGGGGGACCCGTCAGCGCGGTATGCGGGAACCTCTTGTACCTCCCGTCGCCCGCACTTCAAGGCGGACAGGCGGTCGGGGGCCGTCTGCAACTGGCATTCACGTCCGGGGCTCTCGGGACTATATCCTCGGACTACTGCACTAGCCCCGAGACATTCACCATCCTCATCCGCGGCGAGGAGGGCGAGGTGACGGTCCTCGACCATCACCGCCTCCTCCTGAGAGATAGGAGCAGGAGCAGGAAGGAACTCACGCCCGCCGGACCGGATTCGGTCGTGGCCGAACTGGAGGAATTCGCGGCCTGCATCGTGTCGCGGGACAGGCCGGAGACGGACGGCCGCGTAGGGCTGGAGGCCCTTCGCGTTATCCTGGCCGGGCTGGAGTCGGCTCAAGGCGGCAGGATCGTACACACCGGACCTGAGGTCCGTGGGGAGCCGGCGGCCGGCGGGAGACCGGCCGGCCGTGACGGGTCGTCTCGAGGCGGCGAGGCGGTGCCCGGGAGGGCGGGGTAGGCCATGGAAGTGCCGCCTTTCCTGCTCCAGAAGCTCTACGAGGCCGGCTCGCTGAGGAATACCGCGACGGGGTTTCGGTTCGTCCTCAAGAACTCCCTGGCTCCAGCGACACTGTCCGGCATCGAGTTTGTGAAAGCCCAAGGCGAAACCTACCTCGGGACCGTGATGCTGCGTCATGCCGGCAAGGGGGTCCCGGCGGCGTCCATCACCGACGCCTGCCCGCTCGTCTTCCCCATGGACGAGTCGGCGGAGGTCGTGGTCGAAGGCCGCCCTTTTCCGCCCGGCCGGCACAAGGTCGTTCTCGGCGTCCGGACCAAGGAAGTAGGTCCCCTCAACATCGAGATTGTTGACTCGGTCGGCTCGGGCGGCGCCAAGGACGGCGGGCTCGAGGACGGGGCGGCGGGACAATCGCCCGCGCCGGTCGGGCAGCGGGGCGACCCCCTACCCTCACCCGGGCCCGCCTCCAGCGAGGACGTCGTCGCGAGCGGCCGCCCGCTCCAAGAGCTGATAACGGGAATCGTCGAGAAGGTGGCGCGCTACCTCTACGGGTGCCAGGTGGTGACTGGGGACGTGACGGTCGAACTCCCTCTGGGAGAGACGGCAAGTGTAGAGTACGCGTTCTTGCGGCACGACCCAGGTCCATACAGGCTCTTCCTCCGGCGCACGGCCGACGGCGTCTGCGTGCGGGGCGAGGCGGCTGGAGGTGTACGGGCGGAAGGGGGCCGGGGCGGGGCCGAATGGTTCGGCCCCCTCAACGACGGCGAGTTCTTCCGAGTCTGTCCCTCAAGCGGCCGCGTAAGGAGTCCGTCCGGGGGGGCCGGCGGGGTAACATTCAGGCTCCGCGCTCACGACGGTTCGCCCGGCACCCGTCCGCACTCATTCACCCTTGAGGCCTACGACCGGGGCGGCATCTGGGACGATCTCCCGAACATGGAGGCCTTCCGGTACGAGCCCCAGGTGGCGGCCAGCTACTACGCCGACGCCTACGCGGCCTACGTCTTCGCCTGGATGCACCGGACGGCGGCGCGGGGCGACAAGGGCGGGGCGGAGAACCCCGGGAGGCACGACGGTCCGGGCGCGGCCTACGGCGAGGCCGCGGCCCTGGCTCTCGACTTCGTCTGTCGCGTCTATCCCCAGTACCAGCCCTGCGTGATGGACGCGTGCACTCACACTGACTTCCGGAACCCGGTGTTCGTGGAGACGGTCGAGGAATTCATGGCCGGGCCGACCGGGGCCGCGGCCGGGGTTGTGGCCGACGCGGCGACCGGGACCGCGGACGGGGCCCGGGCTGAGGCCTTGGCCCGGTGGCGCGGGCTCTACGCGTGCATGGTCCCGGACGATTCCTACTCCCCCACCAACGTCTGGGCCCTCCGCTACCACTGGGCCGCGGCCCTGCTCCGGTACGCCGGACCTGGCGCCCAACCCCCACTCGATCCGGTGCGAGTGCTGGAACCCGTGCTCCGCGACCGCACGGGTGACGGCCTCATCCACGACAACAACCTTTCCGAGATATCGTTCGGCGGCTACAGGGACGCGCACGACATGACCTACCACCTATATACGCTGGCCTGTCTGGCCCGCGGCCACGACTACCTCCCGCTGCCCGAGGTATGGGAGACCCTGCGCCGGGGTGCCGCCTTCAGCCTGGCGCTCACGACCCCGGGTGGCGAGGTGTCCTACCTTGGCCGGGGAGCCAACAACGTCTACCACCTGGCTTGCGCCGTCTATGTTTTCCTCCGTGTGGCAGCGGGCCGCCCCGCCCCGGGCGAGAGTGAAGACCTCGCTCCCCGCCTCCGCCGCGCCGCGCGGCTCATTCTCGGCTACCTGCGCCGGTTCCAGGCCCTTGACGGGCGTTTCCCGACGGCTCTCAACGCCTATCCGCGGGAACGCATGGGCTGGAACCATTGCCACACGCCCTATAACGGCCTGTCGGCCTACTTCCTCATCAGGGCCCTGGACTGCCTCGGCGGCGGGAAGACCGGCAGCGGTGAGCACGCCACCGAAGAGCAGCCGCTCGCCCTGGAGGGTGACGCCTCTATCCTCTTCCGCGAGGCCCGCTACGCGGCTCGGTCCACCGGCCGGCTCTACCTCGTGGTCTTCGGGGGGAACGATCTCTCCTACCCCTACTCCGGACTCCATCGCACGGGCGTGGCGGGTGTCGCCGCCCTCGGACCGCAAGGACGCGCGTCCCTCCTCCCCATCCTGGAGCAGTCCCTGCGGGAGGGGGAGTGGTCCACTTCAGATCTTCCCGACATCGTCAACGACGAGACGGGCCGGGTGTCCGTTCCGGCGGGGCCCGGAAGCCTGGAGCTCGGCCCTGGGGGAGCGATATCGCTGGAGATCTCCTACGGAGGTTTCCGCGTCGAACGCACCTATGACTTGGAGGGAGACGAGGTAGGCGGGGACTCGCTGGTCTTGGATACCCGGATGACCTGCCTGGAGGACGGCCGGTACCGCCTGGTGGGGGTGCCAGGCCTCGCCGTTCGGGCGGACGAAGGGCACGCGTACAGGGTTGAGGGCGCATCCGGAATCGAGGGCCCATCCGGAATCGGGGACATCACCCTCTGGTATCGCGGCCCCGGCGGCGGGCTGCGGCTGGACGGGACAGGTTGCCGCCGGCAGACCCTGGGCCCTTCCTCCACTTCCCGGGGCCTCCACATGAAGGTTGCCCGGGTAGTCAGCGGGAAGTTCACCCGGGGAGAGACCTACACTTACCGCACGCGCATTCAGGTATCGGGATAGCTGGCATCGCTCTCACGTAAGGGGGAGATGGAAGTGGCCGGTAAGTCCAGTGCCGGGGCCGGCGCGCCGGTGGCCGTGAGTGGCCCCATGCCGGCACCGGGCGACAGGCTCAGCCTGGCCTCAAAGGTCTTCTACGGCTCCGGGGACATCTTCGGCGGCGGGGCCATGGTCATCATCGGCTTCTTCTTCCTTTTCTTCATGACCGAAGTCGCCCATCTGGAGCCCGCCCTCGCGGGCCTGGTCCTCCTGGTCGGCAAGGTCTGGGACGCCATCAACGACCCGCTGATGGGCTATCTCAGCGACCGCACCCGGAGCCGGTTCGGCCGGAGGCGGGTCTACTTCCTGGCGGGAGCGCTGCCCATCGTCGTGACCTTCACTCTCCTCTGGGTCGTCCCGCCGGCGTCGTCGCAGTGGGCCCTCTTCGCCTATTTCGCTCTCATCAGCATCCTTTTCGACACTGTCCTGACCATGGTCATGGTCCCCTACTCCGCGCTGATGCAGGAGATGACCACCGACTACAACGAGCGAAGCTCGCTCACGGGCTGGCGGATGGCCTTCTCCAACCTGTCATCGCTGGTCGCCGCGGTGGTGCCGACCATCATTGTCGGCGCCTTCGCCGAGGCGACTACCGGTTACCGGATGATGGGACTAGCGTTCGGGCTCTTCTTCGCCCTGCCCTGGCTCGGGGTGTTCGCGTTCACGACCGAGAGGCGCCGCGAGGAGGCCGTCACTCGCTTCAACCTGCTCACCGACGCCCGGGACACGCTGATGAACCGGTCCTTCCGGTCCCTCATCGGCGTCTACCTCCTCACCTACCTCGCGCTGGACATCGTCTCGGCCGTCATCATGTACTTCATGACCTACGTGGTAGGCCGGCCCGGCGACGTCTCCATCGTCTTGGGCCTGCTCCTCGTACTCCAGCTCGGCGCGCTGCCCTTGTTCGTCTACCTCGCCAAGAAGCACGGAAAGCGGACGGCCTTCTTCGTCGGGGCCGCCGCCTGGGTGGCCCTCCTGCCCTGGCTCTTTCTCATCGGGAGTTCCACACCGCCCTGGGTCATCTACGTCCTCGCCGCCCTGCTCGGGGTGGCTACGTCAGGGGCCGGGTTCGCGCCCTGGGCAATGTTCCCGGACGTCCTGGACGTGGATGAAGTCGTCACGGGCCGCCGGCGCCAGGGAGTCTACTCCGGCGTCATGACCTTCCTGCGGAAAGTATCGTCGGCGTTGGCCTTGTTCATCGTGGGCTGGGCCATCGGCGCGTCGGGCTACGTGGCGGGCGAGTCGAGACAGACGGCCGATTTCCTGCTGACGGTGAGAATCCTCGTGGCCTTCGCTCCTCTCATCCCCGTGGCCGTCGCGCTGCTCTGTGCCCGGGGGTTTCCGATTACCCCGGCGGTCCACGAGGCGCTACGGGCCGAGTTCGCCGCCCTTACGGCGGAGGCGGCCGACGG
>QZJP01000054.1 GCA_003599345.1 Bacillota bacterium
GGTGGCCTTTGGCTTCTACGCCGCGCTCGAGCAGCGGCTCCAGCCGTCGTATGCCGGGCGGCCGGTGGCGGTCGTCCACCGGGGCCGCGTCTTCGACCTCTCCCCGGAAGCCCGGTCCAAAGACCTCCTTCCCGGGTTGAGGCGGGCGAACTTCATCGAGCTCTGCCCGGAGGCGTGCCTCGTCACTTACGAAGCCGAGCGTTACGAGGAAGGTTGGTCGCGGCTACTCGACGTCTGCGCCCGGCACGTCCCGGCCGTCGAACCCCTCGACCCCCCACGAGCTTTCCTGGACGTCGGCGGGCTGGACTCGGGTGCCGCTTGCGGGCGAATCGCCGCGGAGGCTTTGGCCGAGGTCGGGGTTCCCGTGGGTTTCGGGGTCGGGCCTACAAAGGTCGTGGCTTGGGCGGCGGCCCTCGAACTCGAGAGGGTGGGCCCGGCCCGGCCCGGTAGGATTCTCGACGCTTCAGGCGGCCCCGGCAAGCCTTCGCCCCAGGACTTCCTCGGCGCTCTCCCCGTTTCCCACCTCTACCCGTTTTCCGCCGATGTCCTGTCAACGCTCGAAAGACTGGGCCTCGGGACCATCGGGGCGGTCGGGAGCTTGACCGTCACAGAGCTGGCCCGCCAGTTCGGCTGGCCGCTTGCCCGGCGGTTGGCGGCGGCCTCGTCGGGGGGCGAGAAAGACCCGGTGAGACCCTCCTGGCCACCGCGCTCGTTCGAGGTCACCATGCGCTTCGAAGGGGGCCTGGGGGGACGGGAAGCTCTCGACCAGGCCCTGGCCCGGGCGGCGGACCGCCTGGCCGCGGAAATGACGGCTCAGGGGTTGGCGTCGAGTGAGGTGAGCCTGGCTTTATGGGGGGAGTGGGGACACCGGGCGGAAGACCTGCGACGACTGCCCAGGTCGGTGCGCGCCCGGTCCTCGCTGGTCCTCGCACTCTCGCACCTGGCTGACGGTCTTCTCGACGGCTGGCCTGAGCCCGACCCTCCCGTGAAACTCCGAGCTCGGGTTGGGAGGGCGTTGCCCCGGCCCGGTCAGCAGTTGACTTTCAGTCACGCTTTGTCCGGAGGCCGGGAGGATATAAGGCAAGCCACGGACCTCCTGGCTCGCCGCTTCGGGGGTAAGGTGGTCAGGGGGCCGGAGGAGGGTGGGCCCTACCGCCGGTCAAGACGGGAGAGCCTCCTCGCCTACTACGACCCTCTCAGGGCGAGAACCGATGGCTAGGCTTATCGATCGTCCCATCGACCGGGTTAGGACCGCCCCCGGTGGTCACCCCCGGTCCTTCAGGTGGCGGGGGAAGGCCTGGCGGGTGGACCGAACGACCGAGATCTGGAAGGACTCCGGCTGCTGGTGGGAAGGAGAAGGGGAGAAGGTCTTCTTCCGGGTGGAGATAGCCGGTGGCCGGCTGGCCGAGGTCTACTTCGACCGGCGCGCGGAAAAGTGGTACCTCTATCGTGTCTACGACTAGGTCGTCAGCGAACAGGTTCGCGCACCTGCACCTCCATTCGCCGTTCTCCTTCCTGGACGGTGCCGCCCGCCTGGAGGAGGTCATGGAGGCCGTGGCGAGGTCCGGCATCGAGGCTCTCGCCCTGACCGACCACGATAACGTCTCCGGTGCGGTCCTGTTCCACCGGCTGGCCTCCAAGGTCGGCGTCAAACCGATTCAGGGGGCCGAGGTCACGCTGGAGGGCGACCGTCACCTGACCCTTCTGGCCCGGGGCCCCGAGGGGTACGCCACGCTCTGCCGCCTTCTCACCCGGGTCCACCTGGGGTCGGAAAGGCGGCGCCAGACCCTGTCCTGGGCGGACCTCGAGGCCGAGGTGGGGCGGGAGCACCAGTCCACCCCTATCGCCGGGCGGGCCCCTCACGGCCTGATCGCCCTCTCGGGCTGCCGCCGGGGCGAGGTCCCGGCCCTGCTCTGGGCGGGAAAGAGTGACGAGGCCTTCCGGGCCGCCGCTCGCTATCTCGAGCTGTTCGGCCGGGATGGTTTCGCGCTCGAGGTCCAGCGTGACTACCTCCCCGGCGGGGCCCGCGTGGAGGAGGGTCTGGTCCGGATAGCCCGCCTCCTCCGATTGCGGCTCGTGGCCACCAACAACGTCCACTACGTCCGGAAGGAGGACTTCTGGGTCCACGACCTCTTGACGTGCGCCCGGACCCTGACCTCGGTCGAGGACGTCCACCCCGAGCGGCGCCTCAACGCGGAGAATTACCTGAGGTCGGCACGGTCGATGGCCGCCCTGTTCTCCGATCTCCCCGAGGCCGTCGAGGGGGCTTTAGAGATAGCCGAGGCCTGCTCGCCGGCCATCCTCCCCGGGCGCCGCCTGCACCCGGCCTTCCCCCTCCCGCCCGGGGAAGGTCCGGCCGCGGCGTTCCTGAGGAAGATGACCATGGCCGGGGCTACCTGGCGCTACGGACGGGTGACCCCCGGCGTCCGCCGGCGCCTCGAGGCTGAACTCAGCGTCATCTGCGGGCTCGGCTACGAGGACTACTTCCTCCTCGTCTGGGACCTGTGCCGCCATGCGCGTCGCCGGGGTATCCGCTTCGCCGGCCGGGGTTCCGCGGCCGACTCCGCCGTGGCTTACTGCCTCGGCATAACCAACGTCGACGCCGTCGCCCGGGGGCTCCTCTTCGAGAGGTTCATGAGTCTTGAGCGGGGGGAGAAGCCCGACATCGACATCGACTTCGACGCCCGCCACCGGGACGAGGTGGCGGGCTACGTCGGCGACAAGTACGGGGCTGACCGGGTGGCGTCGGTGTGCACCTACAACACCTTCCACGCCCGGTCCGCCGCCCGGGATCTCGGGAAGGCCCTGGGGCTCGAGCCGGAGGACATCGACCTCCTCGCCAAGCGGCTTCCCCACGCCCACGCGGGAACCATACCGCAGGCCCTGACGGCCCTGCCGGAACTCCGCGACAGCGGCCTGCCGTTCTGGAAGTATGAGCGCCTCTTCGCCGCGGCCGCGAAAGTCGCCGGGTTTCCGCGGCACCTCGGCACGCACCTCGGCGGCATCGTGGTTTCCCGCGACCCCCTCACCGAGGTGACTCCCCTGCAGAAAGCGGCCAAGGGTGTTATTGTCTGCCAGTTCGACAAGGAGTACGTGGAGGACCTCGGGCTTATCAAGCTCGACCTCCTCTCCCTGCGGACGTTGTCGGCCGTCGAGGACGCGGCCCTGGACCTGGCGGCGAGGGAGGGTTTCGACTACGACGCCATACCCCCGGCGGACCGGGCGACCATGGCCATGATCCGCAGCGGCCGTACGGTCGGCGTGTTCCAGTTGGAGAGCCCCGCCCAGCGGGCCCTCCAGTCGCGGCTCGGCGCGTCGGAGTTCGAGGACCTCGTGGCGAGTGTCGCTCTCATCCGCCCCGGGCCGATCAAGGGGAATATGGTCGAGCCGTACGTGGCCCGCCGCCGCGGTCGTGAGCCGGTCAACTACCTGCACCCCGCCCTCGAGTCCATTCTCCGCAAGACCTACGGGGTGGTCCTCTTCCAGGAGCAAGTCATCGAGATAGCCACCGTGGTCGCGGGGTTCACCCCCGGGGAGGCCGACCGGCTGCGCCGGGTGATGACCCACCACCGCCACGGCCCGGAGATGGAGAACATCGGCCGGCTCTTCGTGGAGAAGGCGGCCGCGAGGAACATCGACGAGGGTGTCGCCGGCCGAATCTTCGCCTGTATGGAAGGCTATGCGAGCTACGGCTTCTGCGAGGCCCACGCCGCCGCGTTCGCTGCCACGGCCTACCGCACCGCCTACATGGTTCGCCACCACCCGGCCGAATTCTACGCCGCCATCCTCTCCCACCAGCCCATGGGCTACTACCCGCCGGGAACTCTCTGTGTCGAAGCGGCCAGGCGAGGGGTCAAGACGCTCGGGCCGGACATCAACCTGAGCCGGGACCGCTACGTCGTCGAGCGGGCCGGGGCCTGGGCGGGGGAGCGAGCCGGGACGCGGGCGGGGGAGCGGGAGGAGGAGAGGGCGGAGGAGCGGCGCGGACCCGCCGCCATGCGCGTGTCCCTGAGACAGGTGAAGCACCTTTCCCACCAGGCCGTGACCGCCATCCTGGCGGCGAGGGAGGAGGGGGGGGCGTTCGACTCTCTCCTCGACTTCTGCCGCCGCTGCCACCCCTCCGTGCCCCGCGACGCGATTGAGTCGCTCATCCTGGTCGGGGCGTTCGATAGCCTGGAACCCAACCGCCGTCGTCTGTTGTGGCAGCTGCCCCTGGCCTTGGCGGAGCCGGGGAAGAAGACGAGCGGCCGCGGGGAGGTCGCCGGCCGCGGGGAGGCCGCCGGGGGAGAGGGAGTCTACGGGAGGATGACCGGCCGGCCGGGCGCGGCGCGTCTTGTGGAGGATACCGGCGCCGGCGCCGCCACGATTCCTAACTTCACCCTGGAGGAGAAGATGAGGTTCGAATACGACCTTCTGGGGTTCTCCCCGACCAGTCACATCATGGCCTACCTGCGGCCCCGCCTGAAAGCGGTCGGGTTCGTCGCCTCGAACGAACTAGACCGCCTGCCCGCCGGCCGGTCGGTGAGAATAGGGGGCCTGCCGGTCCGCCCGCACAGACCTCCGACCAGGAGCGGCAAGACCATCGTGTTCCTGTCCCTGGAGGACGAGAAGGGTCTCGCCGACGTCACTGTCTTCGAGAAGACATACCAGGCCTCCGGTCGTCTCCTGTTCAGCGACCCTTGCCCGCCATTGGCCGTGGAAGGGAGGACGGAGCGACGAGGGAAGGCGATGACCGTCATTGCCCGGCGCGTGGATCGGCTGGCTCAAGTCCTGGATTCCCGCTAGGCTACGAGCGCTCTTCCTCGTAGGTCCCGCAGTTCGTGTCCTGGCACTCGTTGGCGCCCTGCCCCGACACCTTGATCTCATCAGCGTCACAGAGGTCGCCCTCGCGCCAGAACCGGCAGGATTCCACCGTGCAAGTCACGGTGGGGGTGGTCTGCCGCCCCGTCATCAAGGGCTCCTCCACCATCCCGAGCCAGTTCACGTTGTCCATCGAGCCGAGGTAGCTCGTGACTCCCCTCCGGTTGTAGAAGGTCTTGCACTCCGTCTGCTCGGGGCTCTGCGCCATCTTCCCCTCCTCCTCGTAGAGGATGTCGATGTTGTTGGCGGCGCAGACGTTTCCGGGCAGCCAGTGAGTGCACGTGTCAACCTCGCAGCGGACGACGGGTTCAGGCAAGGTAGTCCCTCCCGGATGAGAGTGTGTCGCCCGGATAGGGTCTCTCCGTGGGGACCCTGTTAGTCCTTTGCCTACTTCGTCGTACGGCGGCCCTCGGCGTGGTACTTCACCACGTAGAGGCGCTCCAGGTCGATTGCCCCGTTCACGGCGACCGTGAGGAGGTAGTGGCGGGTGAGGTCGAAGATTGTCCAGAACGCCTCGGCATCGGCGGCCGGGACGCGGCCGGCCAGCACGAGCGTGTGGGTCAGGTGCCTGGGGTCCTTCCTTACGGAAACGTCCAGCAGGAGATGGTCCGGGTCGTCCGGCAGCGCTAGGACTTTCACTCTCACGGCCGTGTCGCCCATGAAGCAGTTTGGGGCTGACCGGCTGAACGTGCAGGCTCCATTCTGGGCCTGGAGAACCAGCGCCGCCACCTCGCCCGCCGCTTGAGGCGTGCCGGCGTCAAGGTAGACGCAGGCGGCTATGTCCCGCCCGCCTCCGGGCGCGGCCGTGCCCCCCGTGATGCCCGGCGGTCCCGCGTTCATGCCGGGCCCCAGAGAGAAAGCGCCCAGCCGGGCCGCGACCCGGGCGGGCCTGACGGCGTGACGTGGCGAATTTCCGCCCGCAGCCTGGGGCCTGGGCGGCGGGCCATTGCCCTCAGCGTAGCTGCGGTCCGTCAAAGGGCGTGTATCGTCTCCCTCATCTTCACGGTCACGTACAGGCACATCGGGAAGAAGAAGAGGATGAACATCGCGTAGTGCGCGATGTCGAAGAGCATGCCGCCCGCGGACAGGTAGACGGCCAGAGCTACGAAGACGGCCGCCAGAACCCACTGGAGGTTGGTGAGTAACCTGAGGCGGTTGAGGAACCCGGTGTCCGTTCCGGCCTTCCGGGCGGCCGAGGCGAGCCATAGGTAGTATAGGCCGAAGAACACATAGTCCAGGGCCCCGAGCAGGTTGGAGACCACGCGTGGCGGCTGATAGTGCGCCCACAAGTTGAGTTCCTGGTGGATGCCTACGTATCCGAGTGGCCAGAGGACCTGGATGCCCCCGAACCACAGGATGACGTCGGCCACGAGGTGGGTGAGGATGCCCAGGCCGAGCCCCACGGCGAACCCTCTCAGGTAGTCGCGTCGCTGTCCGGAGGCGAGAAGCCAGGTGAGGGCGACGACGACGGCCGTCGTGAGGATGCTGTGCGTGAACGAGCGGTGCATGGTTAGGGCGATCCTGCTGTTGACGAGGAAGAGCGGGCCGAGGACGAAGAAGTCGACGTCCGGGATGAGGGCGCCTAGGACCAGCCCGAACTTCAGCCCCTTGGCCCGGGAGACACCGGCCGGGGTATCGGCCGCCTTGACGCAAACCCTGGCCGCGTAGCCTCCGATAAGACCGTGCAGGCCTGACTGGGCCATACACTATCCGCCCCCTTCACTGGAGAACCATCGCTGTCGAGCACGGACCAGCCGCAACGCGCCCCCAACGTGCCCCAACCGAATGAGTGACCCGACGGAATTCGAGCGCATCCCGCACGGTTCCTCCGTCCGGAGGATCAATCCCGGCGGTACCGCCCTTTCGGGGGTCGACGCCCAGGAATACTTTGGCGAGAACTGAAGGAATGTCCAGGCATTCATCGAAAGCCACGACTAATAGACACCCGCCAGGTGTCGAAGTCTGGCGCCGCGCAGAGTCGGGGAAAGCCGTCCATTGAACGGAGTCCGCCTGTCCCGCTGCCCTCCAATGAGGAGGGTATCATTGTCGGCCCGAAGCCCGGCCGTGGCCCTTGCGCTGGGCATTACCGTCGCGGCCTCGCTCCTCCTGGGGGCGGGTTGCCTCTTACCGGGTGGCGGGCCGGTCTCCGGGGACGCGGGCCTTCTCGAGTCGCCGCCGTTCTCCGAACTGCTCGACACTGCCTTCCGGGACGAATTGCCGGGGCGACTCGTGATCTACTTCCTGGCCACCGGCCAGAGTGACGCCACCTACATCCGGACCCCGGGCGGCAAGGTCGTGCTCATAGACACCGGGGATGACCCGAGCGACGTGGTTCCTTTCCTGCGTGACCGGAAGAAGGTCACGAAGATAGATGTTCTGGTGCTTACTCACCCGCACCAGGACCACATTGGCGGCGCTCTGGGCATCCTGGAGTCTTTTGACGTGGGGGCGCTTTATGACCCGGGCTTCGAATCGACTAGCCCTGTCTACGCGGAGGTCCTGGCGAAGGCTCTTGACCTGGTCGAGTCCGGCCGGCTGGCCTACGTAACCGGACGGGCCGGGCTCACGGTGGATCTCGGCGGCGGCGCCGCGGCCCGCCTCGTCCATCCGGTCGACCCTCTGGACAACGAGGCGAACAACGCGTCTGTCGTCGCGCGCGTCACGTTCGGCTCCTTCTCCGCGCTCTTTGCGGGCGATGTGGAGGCCGAGGCCGAGATGGAGATTCTGGACCGCGGTGAGGACGTGTCGGCGACCGTGTTGAAGGTCGCGCATCACGGCAGCGGCGGTTCCAGCACCGGCGAGTTCCTCGCCGCGGTCGGTATGGACGTGGCGGTCATCGAGGTGGGGCCCAACAGCTTCGGTCACCCCAGCCCGGCTGCGGTCGCTCGTCTCGAGTCGGCGGGGGCCGAGGTGTTCAGCACCCTCGACGGCAGCGTCATCATTGTTCACAGTGACGGCCGGGACTGGGGACTTCTCGTCGGCCAAGATGGGTGAGTGACAGGGTGTAGGCCGACGAACACGAGCGGGGCCGGCGGTCGCCCGGGACAGGCAGGTCCGGTAGCGGGAGGGGCATGGGAGATGGAGTTCCTGGTAGCCATAGACCGCATCGAGGGAGACACCGCGGTGCTGCTGCCGGCGGGCGAGGCGGTAGGTCGTCCGGGGCCTGGGGCGACGTTGCTGTGGCCGAAAGCCCTCCTCCCCGACGGCGCGGTGGAGGGCGCCTACCTCAGGGTCGCGGTGGCCGTCGACCCCCAGGCCGCGGCTGAGGCGGGCGTGAAGGTCAGGGGTCTTCTCGACCGGCTGCGGTCGGGACCGGGGCCGGATTCCCGCAAAGGCGGAGGTGCGGGGCGATGAGGCGCAGGCCCCTAACGACCGCCCTGACCCTCCTGGCCGCCTTTGCCGTGCCGCTCTCAGTCATGTACGCCTCGGGCTGCTTCGGCGGGCCCGATACGGTTATCGACGAACCCGTGACGATCTCCGTGCTCCACAGCCAGAAGGGCGTGGGGGCCGACCTCCTCCGCCAGATGGCGGCCGAGTTCTCCGCCTCTCATCCGAACATATCCGTGGCTCTGGAATACGGCGGCGACCCCTCGTCGGTAGCGAGACGGCTGAGGGAGGCCGTGGGCGCCGGTGAGGCCCCGACCCTCGCCGAGGTGCCCGAAACCGCGCTTCTGGGACTACGCGACGCCGGCGTCATCCAACCCCTGCAGAACTACATCGCAAGCCGCAGCTATGGGCTCGAACTCGAGGACCTGGACGATTTCTGGCCCTGTTTCGTGGCTCCGAATACTGTAGGGCGTCAGGTCTGGGGGATGCCGTTCAGCCACAGGGTGATCGCGCTGGCCTACGACCCTGACCTGGTGCCGGAGCCGCCACGGACCTGGGCCGAACTCATGGAGGTCGCCGGGGTCCTGACCAGGCGCGGCCCGGACCCGGCCAACTCGACCTTCGGCGTCGCCCTCCAGCCGGGAGCCGACCTATTCACCCTGCTCCTCTACTCCAACGGAGGCCTACTGCTTGCCGGCGATCCGCCGAAGTACGTTTTCAACAGCCCGGCCGGCACGACCGCTCTCGAGTACCTCTATGAGATAGCCTCGCTCCGGAAGTCGGTCCTCCTGACTACCGGCAGCCCCGCGCGGGCCGTGGCGGAAGGACGGGCCGCCATGGCCGTCGGCGAGGTATCGTGGTGTGAGAACGACCCCTCGCGGGAGGTCATGGCCCTGGCTCCGCTCCCCGACGGCGGTGCTCCGGCGACGATGGCGCCGGGTACCAGCCTGGTCATCACGTCGGGCCTGAGCCCGGCTCATGGGGAGGCCGCGTGGCGCTTCCTCCGTTGGCTGATGCGGCCCGAGAATGTCGCCCGGTGGTCCGCCGCGACCGGCGACGTGCCCGTCCGGCGGTCGGCCATGGACGAGCAAGTCTGGCGGCTCGGCCCGGGCATGTCGTGGAACTGGCGCAGGATTGTGGGCGGGCTCGAGGCGGCCGCCTACCCACCGGTGACCCCCAACTGGCCGCGAGTCAAGGCCGAGATGACGACAGCCGTGTCCCGCTACCTCTTAGGCGAGTTCGGTTCGTCAAAGACACTTCTCGACGGGCTGGTCGACTCGGCGAACCGGTCCCTCGGTGGCCCCTAGGGGTCGCGAGTCCGCCGTCGCGGGCGAGCGACTTCCCACGCGTTCGTGGGAGACTAGGCCGTAACGACTCGCAGCTTGGGTCGGAGGGGTATCCCGTTTGCTTATCCTTCTCACGAACGACGACGGTGTCCAGGCCGAAGGTCTGACGGCCTTGTACGAGGTCCTGGCCGAGCGGCACGATGTTCTCGTCGTGGCCCCCGACCGCGAGCGGAGCGGTTCGAGTCACGCCATCACGGTTTTCCAGCCGCTGATGGTCCACAGGACCCACATCGGCCGTCCCGATTCCTCCTCTAGGGCCACCGAGGCCTGGGCCGTCCACGGCACCCCGGCGGACTGCGTGAAACTTGCCGTGGCCAGCCTGCTACCCCAGAAGCCAGACCTTGTGGTGTCCGGCATCAACCGGGGCCCGAACCTTGGCACGGACGTGTTCTACTCCGGGACGGTATCGGCGGCCATAGAGGCCGTCATCCTCGGGTTCCCGGCCGTCGCGGTCTCGCTGGCCGCGTTCTCCGACCTCGACTACAGCTTCGCCGCCGAAGTGACCGCCTACCTCGGGGAGATGGTCCGGCGGCGCGGCCTGCCCGCGAACACCCTTCTCAACGTGAACGTCCCCGCGACCGCCCGGGAGGCCGTGGCCGGTATCCGCGTCACGAGACTCAGCGGGCACAAGTGGCACGACACCTTCGAGGAGCGGGCGGACCCCCGCGGCCATTCGTACTTCTGGCTCGTGGGTGAGCCCCTCACCACGGAAGCCGAGCCTGGGACCGACCTCGAGGCCATCCGCGACAACTGCGTGTCGGTGACCCCGGTGCATTTGGACCTCACCCACCACTCAATTATGGAGGAGCTAGGAGGCTGGAACCTGTCCCTTGACGAACTAACCACTAGCGACACTTAGTCAGGTCGCGCCTGAGGAGGTTTGACATGGTATTCGGGCTCGTCCCTCGCGAGGAGAAGTTCTTCACCATGCTTCAGGACGCCGCGTCCAACATCGTCCTCGGAGCCAAGGCCATGCACCAGCTGCTGGTCGAATGGCAGGACGTCGGGGAGAGGACTGACGAGATCAAGCGGATCGAGGATCGGGGCGACGAGATAACCCACGACATTATCAAGCTGCTCAACGCTACGTTCGTCACCCCTATCGACCGCGAGGACATCCTGACGATGGCTTCCCGGCTCGACGACATTATCGACCGGATAGAAGCCGCCGCCGCCAGGCTTGTCCTGTTCCGCATCAAGGCCCCCACCGAGAAGGCCCGGGATATCGCCCGCACTCTCTGCCTGGCGTGCGAGCAGGTCTCCCAGGCCCTGGTGCTCTTCCAGAAGCGGAAGTTCCCGGAGGTCGCTCAAACCTGCGTCGAGATAAACAGGCTGGAGAATGTGGGCGACGAGTTCCTGCGGCTGGGGCTCGAGGAGCTTTTCGACGGGAGCCACGACGCCCTCGACGTCATGAAGTGGAAAGAGATTTACGAGACTCTTGAGGAAGCCATCGACCGGTGCGAGGACGTCTCCGACGTCCTCGAAGCGGTGGCCCTCAAGAACGCCTAGGGGCGCGAGATGTCGCCTTTAGCCTACGTTATCGTGATCGCCGTCCTCGCCTGGACCTATGACTTCTATAACGGCATGAACGACGCCGCCAACGCCATCGCCACGACCGTCTCGACTCGCGCCTTGAGGCCGGGTCAGGCGATCGCCCTCGCGCGGACCTTCAACGTGATCGGGGCTTTCGCCACCACGGCTGTGGCCCAGACCATCGGGAAGGGTATCGTCGATCCCGCGATGGTGGACCGTGGCGTGTGGATAGCGGCTCTCGTCGGCGCCATCCTCTGGAGCGCTGTCTGCACCCACCAGGGTATTCCGATAAGCATAACGCACTCGCTGGTCGGCGGGATCGTTGGGGCGGCGTGGGTCGGCTACGGTTTCGGCATCGTGAAATGGGCCGGATTGACGAAGGTCTTCTGGGGGCTCCTTCTCTCGCCGCTCGTGGGGTTCGCCGGAGCCTATCTGGTGATGATCGCCGTCCTCTGGCTCTTCCGACGAGTACCCCCCAGCAAGGCCAACCGGTTCTTCCGGTTCGGCCAGATCGCCAGTGCCTCTTTCATGGCCTTCGCCCACGGCTCCAACGACACCCAGAACGCCATGGGGATGATAACCGCCGCTCTGGTGGCGGCCGGTTTCCTCAACACTTTCAAAGTGCCGTGGTGGGTCATCATCGGGTCGGCTGTGTTCATGGGTCTGGGCACGTCCATCGGCGGCTGGAAAGTCATCAGGACTCTCGGGATGAGGGTGGCGAAGATAGAACCCCCTGAGGGCTTCTCCGCGGAGACCGCGGCGGCGTCATCCATCATAGGCGCGACGCTCTTAGGGGCCCCCATCAGCACGACCCACGTCATCTCGACTGCCGTCATGGGAGTGGGAGCCACACGGAGGTTGTCGGCGGTCCGGTGGGGCGTGGCCAGGGACATCGTCCTGACGTGGCTTCTGACCTTCCCGGGGGCCGCGATAGGCGGGGCCGTGACCTATTTTGTCGTCGTCCGCCTGCTTTCAATATTCTAGACCCTACCGGCCAGGACGCCGGGTCGGGCCTGCCGGCCCGACCCGGGTCCTGCCACTTCAGCCCCTGAGTTGCTCCGGCTGCCAGGGTTCCTGCTCGCCGGCCCAGTACCGGAACTGGCCGCGGAACGCCTTGGCGCCGCCGACGTCCAGGCCGTACTGACCAGCGAAGCCGCCTAGCTGGGCCCGCCTGGGTTCAGGGGCTCTGACGCCGAGTGCCTGCCTCTCGGCGTAGTCCCCGGCCATGGCTTCCTCGGCCCTCTGAATCGCGAGCTTTACCAGGTTGCCGCAGTTGCGGGCGCTCACCCCGCCCCAACCTTCACGGGAGACGATATCGGTCACGCCCAGCTCGTGGGCCAGATCCCACTTAAGGGCGTCGGACATCAAGCCTCCGGAACGTCTCGGCAAGGCAGCACCTCCCTTCAGGTCCTGACCGGTAGGGTCCTGATTAGTGTTGGCGCCCCGTTCACCTAGGACACGAGGGGGATTCATGCAGGGAGCCCACTGGCGGCCTTCAGAGGCCCGCGTTGGCATACGAATCGACAATGACCATGTTTCAGACGACGAGGCACGGAAACGACCGCAAGCGTCCGGGCGCGGGCAGGTTCCGGCCGGCCGGCGTCCGGTCCGGCAGCGCCACCCGGTCCGGCAGC